>DEEW01000128.1:6429-6574 GCA_002350465.1 Lachnospiraceae bacterium UBA2868 | reverse complement strand
CGGCTCATAACCTGAGGCATGTCATAGAGGTTATTTCCGATTGGTTTATACGGAAGATGTCTGTTTGATTTATAGTCCGTACAGATCAGTGTGCTGTGCTCGTGAATTACATCTGTTATCATGAGCACTGCCCAATCAAGACCGG
>DEEW01000128.1:0-6379 GCA_002350465.1 Lachnospiraceae bacterium UBA2868 | reverse complement strand
GACCGGATTTTTTACGGACTGCTTCAAGACCTTCGGAGTAGTCATAAGCGTAGCTGTCAAAATCATTAAGAGTAGTAACTTCACACTGACCGATACCGATTTTGACACCTTTTTCAATGTATGTCTTGAAGTCGGCCATAATGGCGGCTTCGGGATCACGGTCTTTTAAGTCTTCGACAAGTGAGAACATATTAAGACCGAATTCTTCAAGGTTCACCCCGGCAAGTGAAGCAAGCGTATGTGCTGCTACAACATCATTGCCTGTAGTGGTCGGACTTTTCAGAATAAGTGTATCGGATACAAGCCCTGCAAGAAGGACTCTTGCAGTCTCGGGGTCGGGAGTTCTCGTATTTCTGATATAAAGCTGATATACGATTGTACACGTACTGCCCAAAGGCTCGGCATCTATAAAAATCGGCTGGTCGGTCTTTATTGCATCGAGTCTGTGATGGTCAACTATTCCGACTATATTTGCCGTCTCTATACCGCGGATACTCTGGTGAGGTTCATTGTGATCCACGAGGATGACATTGTTTTTGGGGCATTTCAGAAAACATCTTCTGGTGACGTAGCCGGCGTATTCCCCGTTTTCGAATACCGCAAGGCCACGTTTTGATGAGCCTTGAAGCATTGTGCGGCCCTCATCGAAAAGCTCTCCGGCATCAATGGGAGGCTCCTGTTCGCTCATTATCATGCGTATACTGGGTATTTCGGTTATCTTATTATCCTTGGCAAGCTCCCGCATTGTCCAGTTTGTTATATCATCAACGGTCAGAAGACCGTAGAATTGTCCGTTGTCATATACAGGGATAGCGCTGGGATTATTATTCTCATAAATAGCAGCGACACTTGTGAGTTTATCACCTGCATCTATTTTGTAAGGCGAATTCATCATAACATCCCGGACTTTCGGATAAACATCCCGCTTGTATTTCGGAATATCTATTTGCAGAGAATCAAGTATCTTCTTGGTGCTGTCTCCGAGATGACCGCATCTGACCGGGATATATTCATTGTCGGGATCCTGGAGATTCATCAGCTTTGCATAACCATAAGCCGAGCAGACGCTGTCAAGATCCGGATTTCTGTGCCCTGTGATGTATATTGTACTCATAAAAACCCCTTATTTTGATAATGATTATCTAATAGTTAATCTATATCAAGAACGGGATCGGCTGTGCGATCCCGTTCCTGATTTTGTATGATTATGAATCTGTTGGTCTTACATATAAACCGCAAGCTTTGCCTGAGCTGCTGCAAGGTAAGCTTCCGCTGCTGCACGCTGTGCGGAAACTGCTGCAAGTTCCTTCTGAGCCGATGCAACTTCATCGTTCCATGTCGTGCTCTGCTGAGCAAGAGATGTGAACCAGTTAAGCTGATCCTGACGTGTCTTCTCAAGCTGCTTTAAGTTGTAAACCTTAGCATTAAGCATATAAAGGTGATTTTCTGCGCATTCTTTGTTGACTTTTGCGATCTTGTCATTTACAAGAGCTGTCTGAGCTGCAATGATCGCATTAGCATTGGGGCCGCACTGAACCTTTGTAAATTCAGCAAGTCCTCCCTGAAGTTTTGCTGTGTTGTTATTAAGCAAAGTAATAAGATAATCGGTGTTCTCCGATGAGAAGCTTACTTCTTTTGCCATAACAGGCATTGCAAACAGCATTGTGAAAATTGCTGAAACTACGAGTAACTTAGTGATTTTCTTCATTCTATGAAACCTCCTGTTTCTGATATGCGTAACCTTAGTTACTCATTATATGTTAATATAATATACGGGAAAATTCAATCGTAAAATCTATGGAAAGGCGTGTGAGTATGGAAGACTGGCTGCAGCGTACGAGAGCATTGCTTGGTAATGAAAATATTGATAAACTTGCCGGCTCGAAAGTGTGTGTATTCGGGGTCGGAGGTGTAGGCGGGTATGTGTGCGAAGCGTTGGCAAGGAGCGGAGTCGGCGAAATTGTAATAGTCGATAACGATACAGTAAATGTTACAAACATAAACAGGCAGATCATAGCTACAAATGAGAATGTGGGGCGGCTGAAAGTAGATGTTATGCAGGAACGTCTTCTGTCGATTAATCCCGATATAAAGGTAACCAGGTATCCGATTTTTTATACGGCCGACAGTGGGGATTTGGTTGACATAAAATCATGCAGTTATATTGTTGATGCAGTTGACCATGTTCCGGCGAAGGTAGAGATTGCATTAAGAGCAAAGTCGCTTGGTATTCCCGTGATCAGCAGCATGGGAGCGGGAAATAAACTGGACCCCACAAGATTCAGGGTATCGGATATATACAAAACAAGCGTATGCCCTCTGGCTAAAATCATGCGACATAAATTGAGGGAGGCCGGTATAGAACGTCTTAAGGTTGTATTCTCGGATGAAGTGCCACACACAGCAGTATCGGACGGAATCATTCCGAGTATTGCTTTTGCCCCGTCTGTGGCAGGGCTTGTTATTGCTTCGGAGGTTGTAAGGGATATATGCGGTATTTAATGCGATACCTGACGATTATAATAACTGTCTTATCTGTAAGTGTCTGTGTCAGCGGTTGTAAACCGGCAGGCGCACAAGGCCAATCCGAGGTTGGAAGTCCCGACGCTTCTCCGGGTGTTTTGATAGAGGTTGATACGAAGGACATATCGGATGAGGCGGCACCATCTCCGGTGCCGGATAACAAGGAAAAAGAGGAAGAACTTTCGAAGACCGTAAATGAGGCTCCAAGGTTTACCGCAGAGGAGATAAGCGATGAGGTGTTTGAGAGGATGAGAGGTGTAAGCTTTCCCGAGGACTGCCCGGTGAAACTTTCCGATTTAAGATATCTCCGCCTTTCCTACAAAGATATGGAAGGAAATACTCATGAAGGGGAAATGGTCTGTAATGCGGCGATAGCCGATAAGCTGATTGATATATTCACTAAATTATATGAAAACGATTATCCCATTGAACGTATGTCGCTTGTTGATGATTACAACGCGGATGATGAATTGTCAATGAGTGCCAACAACACATCGTGCTTTAATTTCCGGTATATTTCCGGAACAAAGAAGATATCAAAACACGGAGAAGGACTGGCGGTTGACCTTAACCCGCTCTATAACCCGTATGTTAAGGAAAAAGACGGAACGATCCATGTGGAACCGGAGTCCGGGGCGGCATATACCGACAGGACTTTGGATTTTGATTACAAGATCGACGAGAATGATCTTGCGTATAAGCTGTTTACCGAGGCCGGATTTACATGGGGAGGCTCATGGAAATCAGTCAAGGATTACCAGCACTTTGAATATGATCCGAAATGATCGGCATTTGCTAAAAATCATTTCATCTGTTATAATCCCTATTATGTAAACTTTAATCCACGAAAATGTGTGATAAAATCGCGTGTTGCGATTACGGAATCCGCAAAGTTAAAGGAGTCGTATGAAATATGAATGTAGTATGTCTTGACCTTGAGGGCGTGCTTGTGCCCGAAATCTGGATAGCGTTTTCGAAAGAGAGCGGAATAGATGAACTGAAGCGTACAACGAGNNGTTCCCGAGATCTGGATCGCATTCGCTGAGGAGTCCGGTATTCCCGAACTCAAGAAGACCACGAGAGATGAGCCTGATTACGATAAGCTCATGAAGTGGAGACTCGGCGTCCTTAAGGAGCATGGTCTCGGACTTAAGGAGATCCAGGATACTATCGCGAAGATCGATCCCATTCCCGGCGCAAAGGAGTTCCTCGATGAACTCAGGAGCGTTGCTCAGGTAATAATCATAAGCGATACTTTTGAGCAGTTTGCGACCCCGCTCATGAAGAAGCTGGGCTGGCCGACGCTGTTTTGCAATACGCTAGAGGTGGGAGCCGACGGCATGATCACGGGGTACAGGATGCGTTGCCCGCAGTCGAAGCTTACAACGGTTAAAGCTCTCCAGTCCATGGGATTTGATACGATAGCAAGCGGTGACAGTTTCAATGACCTTGCCATGATAGAGGCAGGTAAGAAGGGATTTCTCTTTAGAACTACTGATGCGATCAAAGCGGATTATCCGCATATTCCGGCGTTTGAAGATTATAACGATCTTCTTGCGGCCATAAAGGAGGCGCTGTAAGCACAACTTACGGCAGGTAAACGTTGTCTGTAAACATTGCGGTAAATGTACAAAGCAGTATTCGAATCAGGGGTTCGAAAACTTTATATTTTGATCCGTGGCAGATAGATGAAGAGAGGCTTGATGCTGACTACGTTTTTATCACCCATGAGCACTATGACCATTTTTCGCCCGAGGATATCCGTAAGGTGATAAAGGCTGACGGATACCTTGTGATACCCGAATCAATGTCCGGAATGATGGGGGAGATTACCACTATTCCCGAAAATCATATCGTAACGGTCAGACCCGGCGAAAAGCGTGAGATTGCGCGGCTTATGGTAGAGGTGTACCCGGCTTACAATCAGGGAAAACCTTTCCACAACAAGAGAAGCGGATGGGTTGGGTATCTGATTACGATGGATGCCGAGAAGTATTATGTATCCGGAGATACGGATGAGATACCCGAGATCAGGAATATCAAATGCGATGTGGCTTTTCTTCCAATAGGCGGCAAATACACCATGGACGCCTCCGAGGCTGCACATCTGACAAAGAGCCTGCATCCGAGGGTGGTAATTCCGACACACTACGGAAGTGTTGTGGGAAGTCCTGTGGACGGTGATTTTTTCCAGGGGCTGCTTCCGAGAGACATACGATGTGAATTACTGCTATAGTACACAAAAATATATTCCGAAGAACTGCAGTATCGAACCTGCGAGAACGAACAGATGGAAAACGGAGTGCATGTACCGTTTTCCACTTTTTTTGCCCAGTGAATACAGGGCTGCGCCTATGGAGTACGCAACACCTCCGCCGAGAATCCAGAGAATGGCCGGCCAGCCGACAGCTTCGATTGTAGGCTTGGCGGCAATTACGATGCACCAGCCGATTGCCAGATAGAAGATCATGGACATCTTATGGTATTTGTTATGATCGATAGCCGTAAAAACAGCCGCAGTTATTGACAGACCCCACACAAGCCCGAAGATGGTCCAAGCCCAGCCGGGATGAACCCTCCTG
Organism: Lachnospiraceae bacterium UBA2868; assembly: GCA_002350465.1. The sequence goes on along the minus strand of DEEW01000128.1, from coordinate 1,274 downwards.
ATACCGGCAAGAACGATCACTGTATATGTTCCGCCAATGAGATAGTATATAGTACAGTGATCTATAACCTGCATAACTTTCTTGCCCATGTTTTTGTGAAGCCCGTGGTAAACACTGCTCATTGTGTACAGAATTATCAGAGATGAGCCGTAGATCGAGGAAGATACAACTCCCCAGGCATCCCCTTTCATTGCAGATTTCACAACACACAGAACAAGAGCCGCGATCCCAAGTGCACCTCCGACTATGTGGCTGACCATATTGAAGATTTCTTCACCCTTCGTATAATCGGGAAGAACCCGGTCCTTAAGCTTTGTTCTTGGCTGATGTATTCCTGATGTTGTACTCATATTATTACCCTCTTTTTTTGAACGTCAGCCGATTCAATGTCAACTTCGTTGAACGGCTGACGCTACATGTCAAGTTTTCGTAGAAAACTTGACACATTTCACGACATCTAATATAGCACATTAGATGATCTGCATCAACCGATTAATTTTCTGGCCGGTTTTTTGATAATATCTTGAATCGGCTTGTCTAAAATGGTAAACTCTTTGAGAATTTAAAAGTGTAAATCGCAAGAATATGTGGGAGCGAAAATTTATGAAAAAATACAGCGAACTTTCCAAAACCGAGCTTGTTGAACTTGAGCAGAAACTTTTCCTTCAATATGAAGATATGAAGGCAAGAGGTCTGTCGCTTAACATGGCACGCGGACTTCCTTCCGCAGAACAGCTTGATATGGAAGCGGATTTCTTCGGCATTTTATACCCCGATTCTACATTCATTTCCGAGGAAGGAAAGGACTGCCGTAACTACGGGGAACTTACCGGTATACATGAGGCCAGGGTTCTTATGGGGGATATGATGGAGATACCTTCCGAGAACGTTATCGTGTTTGGTAATTCGAGCCTTAACGTTATGTATGATACGGTTGCACGCTCAATGATACTCGGAGTATGCGGAAGCACACCGTGGTGTAAGCTTGATAAGGTTAAGTTCCTGTGCCCGGTTCCGGGATACGACAGGCATTTTGCCATAACCGAGCAGTTCGGAATAGAGATGATAAATATACCTATGACATCGGACGGTCCCGATATGGATCTGGTTGAGAAATATGTCAATTCTGACCCGGCTGTTAAAGGCATATGGTGTGTTCCGAAGTATTCGAATCCGGGTGGTGTTACGTACTCGGAAGAGACTGTAAGGAGATTCGCAAATCTAAAACCGGCAGCGGAGGATTTCAGAATATTCTGGGATAATGCTTACTGCAT
>DEEW01000019.1:14649-14864 GCA_002350465.1 Lachnospiraceae bacterium UBA2868 | reverse complement strand
GAACCGGATGTACTTATTCTGGATGAGCCTACGAGAGGAATCGATGTAGGAGCAAAATACGAGATATATAAGCTGATCCATGAACTTGCGGATCAGGGCAAGGCAGTCGTTCTTGTATCGTCGGAACTGCCGGAACTGCTCGGTATGGCAGACAGGATATACACGATATTTGAAGGCTCCATAACCGGAGAACTGGCAAAAGAAGAGGCAAGCCA
>DEEW01000019.1:13093-14592 GCA_002350465.1 Lachnospiraceae bacterium UBA2868 | reverse complement strand
TGAAGAGAATGACGATCACGTCAGTATCTTGATGATTATCGGAAAGGATGGATTAGATCATGAAACGTATAAAACAGGTATTGGGCGGCGACCTGCGCCAATATACGATGGTAGTGGCATTGGTGCTTCTGATCGCAGTATTTAACATTATATCGGACGGAAGGATGCTCACATCGTCAAACTTCCAGAATCTTCTTGCAGGAAATGCGTACGTACTCGTGCTTGCGCTCGGAATGCTGATGGTAATAGTTATAGGACAGATCGACTTGTCTGTCGGTTCGGTAGCCGGATTTGCAGGAATGGTAATGGCTATATCGGCAAGGGATCTTAACCTTCCTTGGTGGGTTGCGGTTCTTATCGCACTTGCAATAGGACTGGCAGCAGGCGTATGGCACGGATTTTTCCTTTCAAAACTCGGAATTCCCGGATTTATCACAACGCTCGGCGGGATGATGATCTTCCGTGGCGGAGTTATATGGATATCAAAATCAATATCGGTACCCGCACCTGTAGAACTCAAATGGTTCGGATCGGGTTACCTTCCCGAGTGGGGACCGGCATTTACAGGTATGAACAATTCCACACTTTTGCTCGGTATCATCGGAATAGCAGCCTTCATAATTGCACAGATGAGAAAGTACAAAGCATCAAAAGAGAGTAATCCCATATGGGCGGTTGTAGTCAGAATATGTATTGTAAGTGCGGTAATCGGTTACTTTACATGGTTGTACGGCTCGGGAAGAGTTGGAACTTCATTCCCGGTACCCGGACTCATACTTCTCATACTTATAATCATCTATCATACGATCACAACACGTACTAAGTTCGGAAGAAACGTGTATGCGGTCGGCGGTAATAAAAATGCCGCAGCTTTATCAGGTGTCAACGTTGAAAGGACTTATTTCCTTACAATGATGAACATGTCATTACTCGCGGCGGTTGCCGGTATCCTGTTTGTCGGAAGGTCAACCGCTGCGGGACCCGCGGATGGTACATCGTGGGAAATGGACGCTATAGCATCGGTATTTATCGGCGGAGCAGCCGTATCGGGCGGCGTAGGAACGATACTTGCAACAATGGTCGGCGGACTTGTCATGGCAGTTCTTAACAACGGACTGATGCTCATGGGTGTCGGTGCGGACCGCACCCAGGTAATAAAGGGATTCGTACTTCTTGCAGCTGTTGCATTTGATGTATACAGCAAGAAGTCAGGAACAGGCTCTGTATTTGCAAAGCTTTTCCAGTCCAAAAAGAAATAATACAGAGGTGGCAGGCTGTCTTAATCCGGAGAGACGGCATGACATAAATAAACAGACAATCAATTATTGGCTAATTTTGAAACGGAGGAATTCAATATGAAAAAGAAGATCATCACAATGTTGATGGCAGCGGCAATGGTTAGTGCATGCCTCACTGCATGCGGCGGCGGAAGAGAAGGTGCTGCCGAGAGTGCACCCGCTCAGACAGTTGAAGAGTCAGCACCCGCAGCAGATGCAGCT
>DEEW01000019.1:8635-13059 GCA_002350465.1 Lachnospiraceae bacterium UBA2868 | reverse complement strand
AGATGCAGCTGACGCTGCAGAGCCTGCAGCAGAAGAGACTGCTGATGCGACAGCTCCGGCAGGCGAAGGATTTGAAGACGGAGCAACAATCGGTGTTTCACTTCCATGGCTCGGAACTCAGAACTGGAAAGAGGCTGAGACTATGTTCAAGGAGCAGCTTGAAGCAGCAGGATATAATCCTATCGTTCAGGCAGCTGACCAGAAGGTTCCCCAGCAGCAGCAACAGATAGAGTCAATGATCGAGAACGGGGCAAAAGTCATCGTAGTAGGTCCTGTTGACGGAACACAGCTCGGTGCTGTTCTTGAGCAGGCAAAAGATGCGGGAATTTATGTTATCGGTTACGACAGACTTCTGGAAAATACAACAGGTGTTGACGGCGTTGTGCAGTTCGGCAGCGTTAAGACAGGAGAACTTCAGGCCCAGGCTCTTCTTGAAGGTCTGGCTAAGGTTAAAGGTGAAGGCCCTTACAACATTGAACTCTTCGGTGGCGGCCCGGCTGANNTTGAGAAGGTAAAGGGTGAAGGACCTTACAATATCGAACTTTTCGGCGGCGGCCCTGCAGATCCTAATGCGCCCAACTTCTTCAACGGTGCTATGTCAGTACTTCAGCCTAAGATCGATGACGGTACTCTTGTAGTAGTATCGGGACAGACTGATTTTACGCAGTGTGCTACCGTAGACTGGGATAATTCAAAGGCTCAGGCAAGAATGGATTCACTTCTTTCGGGATTTTATTCCGACAAGGATATCCACGGGGTACTCTCACCTAATGACGGAATTGCAAGAGCTATCATCACATCATGTGAAAATGCCGGTCAGCAGATCCCTGTAGTATCGGGACTTGACGCAGAGAATGAATCGGTTGAATGGGTATGGTCGGGAAGACAGTATTCAACAGTTGCCAAGCCCACCGACGCACTCGTTGCTGAGACCATTGATATAATCAATTCACTTAAGGAAGGCAAGGGTATGCCTTCAACAGACGTAACGGCCGATAACGGAGTTAAGGATGTAGCCATCTATGAGCTTCCTCCCGTTGTTGTTACAAAAGAAAACGCAAAGGAAGTATTTGCCAATGATCCCGGCCGTATGGAACTTCTGAAGTAATATGGCATAAACAGTTTTGAGCAAATTGAGGGCAGGGGTGAAATTCCTTCTGCCCTCAAATGCTAAAAGGGTATATAATAATTAACATGAAAAAAATATTTGATGTAGTCGGTCTCGGAGAACTTCTCATAGACATGACTATGAACGGAAAATCTGAGCAGGGTAATGCGCTGTATGAAGCAAATCCGGGAGGAGCCCCCTGTAATGTGCTGGCGATGCTGAAAAAGCTTGGGCACAATGTGGCTTTTATCGGGAAAGTCGGGGACGATATATTCGGGCATGAACTTAAGGAGGTGCTTGAAGAGGTCGGGATAGACTCTAAGGGGCTCGTTACGGATACAGATGCGCGCACAACGCTTGCTTTTGTCAAAACATTTGAGGACGGAGACAGGGATTTCTCTTTTTACCGTAATCCCGGAGCGGATATGCTGCTTGGGAGTGAGGAGATAGAAACCTCTTTGCTGCAGTCGACGAAGATATTTCACTTTGGGACGTTGTCCATGACAGCCGAGCCTGCACGGTCTGCAACGATATGTGCGGTTACAGAAGCCAAAAAGGCAGGTGCAATGATTTCATTTGACCCGAATATCAGGGAGCCTTTGTGGGATGATATGGAAGAAGCCCGCAGGCAGGTAATGAAAGGCCTTGAGTACTGTGATATCCTTAAGATCTCCGATAATGAGATACAGTGGTTGACAGGTAAGGAAGATTATACAGAAGGAGTGGAGTGGATACTCGAACGTTATAATATCACACTGATCACGGTATCTCTCGGTAAATGCGGAAGCATGGCATTTTACAGGGCTGATCCGGCATCGGGTTATATTAAGGCTGAAGCCGCGCCGTTTATTCAGGAGAACACGATTGAAACGACGGGTGCCGGTGATACATTCGGAGGGTGCGTTCTTCATTTCGTTCTCGAAAGAGGTTTCAAAGACATCTGCGAGAAGGATATGAAAGAAATGCTTACATTTGCAAATGCAGCTGCGTCCATCATTACAACCAGGAGAGGGGCGCTTCGGGTGATGCCTTCACCTGATGAGATCAGGAAATTGATGGAATGCAGAGCATGATAATAATTGTTTAGGTTTACAGGAGGTTTATCATGAAAGTAGAAAACATCAAGGACATTGACAAGTTTTTCAAGGTAATCGACGAGTGCAAGGGAAAAGTTGAACTCGTAACAGGTGAAGGAGACAGGCTTAATCTAAAGAGCAAGCTTTCACAGTATGTTTCTCTTGCAAACATATTCTCTGACGGTGCGATCAAGGAGCTTGATCTTGTAGCTTATGAACCTGAAGATATAAACCGTCTTCTTAATTATATGATCAATAAATGATCGGTAATTACAGGGATTTGGAGCTATAGAAAGAGGAATGCGGTGAGCAAGTACGAGATCGATACAAAAGAGAACAGGGAGTTTGTTAAGTGTCTGCGTGAGGATCTGTTATCATTCGGGCACGGATTTGCATCCCCCGAAGGTGGCGCATATTACCTTGGCGATGACGGTACGCCGTGGCGCGACAGACCGCGCGAGACATGGATAACATGCCGTATGGCTCATGTTTACAGCATGGGTGAGATGCTGGGGCATAAAGGCAGCAGGCAGCTTGCCGGGGCAGCTATAAACGGGCTTCTTGCTGAACTGCATGATGGTAAAAGCGGCGGATGGTATGCCGGTATAGCCGCTGATGGCAAAATATTACCGACCAAGCAGTGCTATGCCCACGCATTTGTGATCCTTGCCGCATCCTCCGCAAGTCTCGTTCATATTGAAGGAGCCGATGATCTGCTCCGCGAAGCACTCGAAACCTACGACAGATTTTTCTGGAATGAAGAGGAAGGGTTGTCTGTTGATACGTGGAATACCGATTTTACGGAACTTTCGGACTATCGCGGCATTAACTCGAATATGCACACGGTTGAAGCTTTCCTTGCTGTGGCGGATGTAATGCATGATGAAAGGTACAGGGAAAGAGCAGGACGTATAATCGACCGAGTTATTAAATGGGCTTCCGAAAACAGCTGGAGAATACCGGAACATTTCACTAAAGAGTGGGAAGCAGATCTGATGCTTAATCGTGATAAGCCCGATGATCCGTTCAAACCATTCGGAGCAACACCGGGACATGGCATCGAGTGGGCAAGGCTTATAGTGCAATATGCCCTGTCAGCATTCGCTGATGATAAAAGCGGGCGTCAAAAATACACGGATGCGTCGATAGCTCTTTATGATCGCGCTGTAAAGGACGGATGGTTTGCTGACGGAGCGCCCGGAATATGCTATACAACCGATTGGGAAGGTACGCCTGTTGTACACGACAGAATGCACTGGACTCTTGCAGAGGCAATCAATACATCGGCTGTCCTGTACCGTATTACAGGTTCTGACAGGTATGCAAAAGATTACGCAATGTTTATGGAATACCTTGATGAGAAAGTAGTTGATCATGAAAAGGGATCCTGGTTCCATCAGCTGGATAGGAATAATGATTTGATAGGGACTGTATGGCCGGGAAAATCCGATCTGTACCATGCAGTACAGGCCACACTTATCCCTTACAACGAGAGAATCGGTTTATCGATAGCTCCGTCTCTTGTATGATTCACTGGAAAGTATAATCTTTCATCTGGATCATAATGTTTATAGGCGTGCCGCTTGGCCCGTAACCGGTGCTTTTAACGGAGATTTCTTCATTTTCTTTGTGCTGTTCTCCTTGAAGAATGCTTGCAAAGTTCCCGTTCCCCTTTTTGCGGCGATTGTCGCGGTACATTCCGCCTGATCCGCCTGCGTCCGGGCCGCTTCGGTTAATTATGCCGACGCCTGATATTCTTCTGTAATCGTCTCTTGAATATTCTGTCATGGCCTACCTCCTTGTAGAGCCTTCACAACTTGCTCAAAGTGTGCGGGAATCCTTTCCCAAATAACAGTAAAAATGTTCTCCTTCTATATTATTTATCGGTAATTATTCAATGATAGTTAACATAAATACCTTATAATCGTGATTATATGTGCTATAATCTGACTTAAAGATTTATTGGGCTGTTTTAGGCTGTATAAGGAGATAAAATGACCAACGCACAATCCAACATGAAACTCACATCAAAACTTATGTTCAGGCTGCTTCCTTTGCAGATTTTTTTGGCACTTATAGGGTCGATAAATGCTATAATATCCGGCTTATTTGCCACAAACTTTGTAGGGGTCAACGCCATGACGGCTGTTGGACTATACAGTCCGATCAATATGCTCATATATGCCATTTCAACGATGCTTGTCGGCGGCGCGACGATAATGTGCGGAAAGTATATGGGG
>DEEW01000019.1:472-8516 GCA_002350465.1 Lachnospiraceae bacterium UBA2868 | reverse complement strand
ATTCGGACTGTTTGATCTTACGGGATTTATAGCAAAGGATCCGGCAGTACGTCCTCTTTTTAATTCTTATCTTGCAGGTCAGGCTGTAGGACTCTTACCGCTCATTCTCGGAAACCAGCTTGCATCGTTTTTGTCCCTTGAGAACAGGGTCAGCAGGACCACTGCGGCTTCCGTAACGTATATATTCGTTAATATCGTTCTTAATTATATTTTTGTTGGCAAGCTGCAAATGGAAGCCTTTGGACTTGCACTTGCCTCATCCCTTGGGCTTTGGATATATTTCCTTATTCAGGCACAGTATTTCTTTACTAAAGGATCAGAACTGAAGTTTTTCGAGAGGCACCTTGATTGGAGCGAAACAAAGGACATCGTCATTATCGGTATTCCGGGTGCGGCGAGTTACGGGTACCAGACACTTCGTGGATTCATAGTAAATGCACTCCTTATGACATATGTCGGGGCAGCGGGAGTATCCGCACTTGCTTCATCCGACAATCTGCTGCGTATCGCATGGGGGCTTCCGGGCGGAATGATGGCTGTATCAAGAATGGTAATGAGTATAAGCATGGGTGAGGAGGACAGGCAGACTCTGACAGATGTTATGCGTAACATGTTCAAACGGTTCATCCCACTCATGTGTGTAATCTGCGGCATCATTATCGCATGTGCTGTTCCCCTTACAAAATTGTACTACAAGGATACATCGGATCCTGTATTTATGATGACGGTATGGGGATTCAGGATACTTCCGCTTTGCATGCCGCTCTCAATCATATGTATGCATTTTACGGTTTATGCGCAAAGCTCAGGTAAAGTGGTACTGGTACACCTGCTCTCGATATTGGATGGAGTTGTTAACGTATCTCTCTTTACGGCGCTTCTGATCCGCCCGGTGGGAATGAACAGCGTCTATATCGCAAATGTGTTAAACGGAGTTGTTACTACTATCGTGATCGTAGTATATGCGATCATTATGTTAAAACGAATTCCCCGCAATATGGATGAACTTATGGTGATTCCTGATAATTTCGGCTTCTCCGAAGACGAGAGATTGGATATAAGTGTCAGGAAAGAGGATGAGGTTGTAAAGGTATCAAGGGCGGTTAATGATTTTTGTATAAAGCGCGGAATAGATAACAGAAGAGCTTACATGGCTTCACTCTTCCTTGAGGAAATGGCCGGTAATATCGTAGAGCACGGCTTTACCAAGGATGGGAAAAATCATTCGATAGACATTCGTGTTGTCCATAAAGACGACAATGTTATTCTGCGGATAAAGGATGACTGCGTTCCCTTTGATCCGGCTACAAGAAAAGATATTATAGATCCCGATGATCCTGCAAGGAACATCGGAATACGTATGATATACAATCTTAATCACAATATAGAATACAAGAATATGCTGGGACTTAATGTTCTTATGGTACGTTTGTAATAACGGAGTATTACTCAACACCCTTAAGAGCGTCCACCATGTCAATCGTCTTGACTTTTCCCGAGAACATGAAGTTTACGGATACCGATACAAGGAATGTTCCGCCGATTGCATAAATGTAGGTCGGGAGCTTGATGATTGGAAACATATCAAGGGTCTCCGACACGGTAGTGCAGATTACATACAGCATTCCCCAACCTGCGTACAGGCCTATTACGATGCCGATGACGGTAAGCCATATGTTTTGCTTCTGAAGGATGTTTCTGATCGAAGATGATTTGAAGCCGAGTACTTTAAGGGTGGCAACTTCCCGCGTTTTTTCCACAAACGAGAGAACTCCGAGATTATACAGGACAACTACACCAAGCAGCACGGCAGCCACAACCAGTATATAGACCATGGCATTCATCATCTCAAGGGTCTCCGCAAAGGAAGCCTTCATGTCGGCAACATTAAGGACAGATGATACTTCATCATCATCCACAAGGGATTTATCAACGCTCATGTTTGTAAGGATGGATGTAGGCCTGAATGTATATTCCATATCCTCGAATACGGAACGTGACATTGTTATTCCCTGGATCGAAGGATCTCTGTATATCTGTGCAATTCTCGTATTCTGCCATTTATCGTCCCCCACAAGATGCCACCTGATATAGTCCCCCTCCCGTATCCCGAGAAGATTTGCCATTTTATTTGTCATGGCAATGCCGTTCTTTTTGAGCTTTACGGGCTTTAGGTTTTTATCCTGGATATGAACATAGTTCCCCTTGTCGATTATTGTGGCGGAGCCGCTTTTCTTGGCAGTGGAGGATACGAATTCCACGCTTGTCTCCATAATCAGCTGGCCCTTATAAAGTGAGTTCAGATCGTAGGAATATCCGCTCCCTGCATCGGAACTGAGCAGTATTTTGTTTGATGCGGTCATGAGTTCCCCATACATTTTGTCGAGCATTCCGTTAATGGAATCAAAGCAACCGAACCCACATATGAGAAGCATCGAGCATCCCATGACACCGAGTATACCCATAAGGCTTCGCATCTTATTCCTCAGAACATCCCTTAAGTTCCACTGGGTGGAAAAATCAAGCCTGAGCCACAGTTTACTCTTTTCAAGGGCGGAGTGGCGTATTTTCTTTGCTGCCGGAGGCCTTAAGGTTACTGCCGGCGGATCTTTTAATTCTTTGCGGCATGATAAGAAGCTTACAAGAGTGGATACGGCGATGGCCAGTATTGTTGCCGTAACGTCGAGTCTCGTAAGTCTGCCTTTAAGGTCCGGAACAAGGTAACTTCCTTCGAACATGCCCAGTATCCATGGAGGAAGAGTTAGAAGTCCCAGCCAAGTTCCGGCGATACAGCCGAGAGTGCTTATTACAAAACCGTATGAGACATAGTGCATCGTAATTGTCGCCTTTGAGAATCCAAGTGCTTTAAGTGTACCTATCTGGGTTCTCTGGCTCGTTGTAACCCTTGCCATTGTTGTTACTATTCCGAGAAGTGCTATGGCAAGGAATACGACGGCAAACATGATCCCCATTGCTTTATGCTGCTTTACTTCGGAATCAAATGTTGCAAAGCTCAGATTCTGGTCCCTGTCGGTAACAGCTATATCTTCACGGTCGAAGGCATTCTCAAGCTTTTCCCTTATTATGGAAATACTCTCATCATCGCTTATCTCATCACGTACATCAACAAGAAGCTGATTGTAGATCATATTGGCAGGATCGGGGTACATGGAGGCGGACATGAATGCGAGACCGCACTTTGAATAGTTAGGGTACATTACATCGGATTCCGATACATAGTATACATAATCGGGGGCATCAACAATCCCTTTAACGACTGCATCAATGCGAAGGCTGTCGATTTTCATTGTAAAAGTATCGCCGATATGAATGTTATTTGTCCTTGCAAACCATTCTTCGAGCCATACTCCTTCCGCCTCATCTTCATAAGGCTCTCCGTCATAGAGCATCAGGGAGTTGATCTCGTTGGTGTTCATGAAGTTGATATACATATAAGCGTTATCATACTTCTCTGCTGTACCGGTAAGAGAAAGCCTTTTCTCAACACTCTTCACACCCGTGACTTTTTCGGCAGTGCGAATATCCTCGTCGGAAAAGCCTGCACCGGCTATCCATATGTCGCACAGGTTGTATTTTTGGTAGTAGTTGTTCACGGCTGTGGCAGCGCCGGAGCTTTCCGCATCAAGTCCGCAGAAAACCAGCATTCCAAGCAGTGACATCAGAAATATGGAAATGAACTGTGTTTTGTTCTTGGCGAGATCACGCCACATTTTCCTAAATAACATTACCAGCTGACCTCGCTAGCATCCTTGGGGGTATCGTTATGAACAACCGACTGTATACCGCCGTTCTTGACACGTATTACCGTGTCGGCTATGTCGGCAAAGAAACTGTTATGGGTTACCATGACAACTGTACGGTTTTTTTCGCGACTCATATCCTGAAGAAGCTTTAACACTTCTTTACCTGTATCCGTGTCAAGAGCCCCGGTGGGTTCATCACACAGAAGCAGCCGGGGATTTTTGGCAAGAGCCCTTGCGATTGATGTACGCTGCTGCTCGCCGCCCGACATCTGTGAAGGAAACTGATGTGCGTGATCCGCAAGTCCTACCGAAGCAAGTGCTTCTAAGGGATCGGCTGTATCATCCTTGATGTCTTTCATAAGTGCCACATTTTCATACGCAGTCAGAGTGGGGATGAGGTTATAGAACTGAAATACTACTCCGACGTTCTGTGCCCTGTACTTTGTCAACTGATTGTCAGAATATGTTGTCAGATCTTCCCCGTCGAACATGATGTGGCCGCTTGATGCCGAATCCATCCCGCCGAGAAGATTCAGAAGTGTGCTTTTTCCGGCGCCTGATGGACCGAGAATCACGACCATTTCCCCTTCGTTAATAGTCAGGTTTGCATCTTTTAACGCATAGAAATCATGCTCACCCTGGGAGTACTTCTTGCATACATCTTTGAATTCGATCAGAACCTTGGGATCTTTATCACTGCTTAAGGCGGAATCTTCATTAAGGTCTATTATTTCAAGATTGGTTTCTTCCGGTTTTTTCTTTCCGAACATGTACATTTACCTGCTTTCGGCCTTCTGTCCGATATTCTCGTCGGTTATGTCGTCGGTTATGACGATATCGCCGTTATTAAGTCCTGCTGTTATCTCTATGTAGTCCGGAGTCTGGGAACCCACGGTTACATACTGCTTGACAACCTCACCACCTTTTATCAAATAGCAGTAATCGCCATTATCATCCGCATAGTAAGCTTCAGTGGGGATGGTAAGAATGCCTTCCTTCACACTTGTGTGGATTTTAACATCAGCTTCAAGCCCTATATAGACTTTGTCATCGGGCTGATCAAACCTGACCGATACGGTTACTTTTGCTTTGTCGGAATCGGTTGCCTCAGCGAGCCTCTTGATCTCATACACGGTTCCGGTATATTCATTGCCGGCGATGGTGATGTCGGCTTTTTGTCCGACTTCGATCTTACCTATATCGTACTTTGATATGCCGACATCAACTTTGATATTGTTGCTGCTTTCTACGGTAAACAACGGAGAACCTTTTGTTACCACACTTCCGCTTTCCACAAAACTTGCCGTGACGATACCGTCGTAGTCGATATATACACCCTCGGTTGCGCGAGTCAGGTTTTCTTCGGCAGAGTTGACACCAAGCTCCGACAGATCATAAGAGTTGCGAAGCTGTTCTTTCTGATAGGAATTCAATATCTGATTCTCATACGTGTTCTTTAGAGTGGACGCTTCTGTCCAGTTTCTCATTATATCCGACATCCAGTTTCCGTTGAGAACTGTTTGTGCATATCCCTCGGGAGAGAGTGTTGTAGGAGGAAGTCCTGCCAGATCTGCATTAAGATCCGCAATGTCTTTGTTTAGTTTTTCTATACTTTCAAACGCCTCTTTGACTCCGGCCTGGTCAAGTAATGCCTGCTTTTCCTGCATTTCGGCAGTTTTTGTGGCAAGTTCAGCCTGCTTTTTGGCAAGATCTTTCCTGATTCCGTCCGCTATGCAGTTTACATCCCAGTTTTCCTGATACTGTCCCTGATTGACGTAATCGTTTGCCTGACGGAACAGGGCATAAGTCGTCCGGTACACCTCTATATCGGATGCAGCTTTGTTGAATTTGGCCTGGTTATTGTTGCTGGCCTGAACCTGACCGTTCATTGTGTTCTCGGCGGATTTCGCAGTTAGAACAGCCTGATCGCGTATGTTTAGGAGATCTTCAAGATCATACCCCACAACTCTTTCTCCCGCTGTTACTACATCCCCTGTCTTGAGTTCATAATAGTCAACGGGGGCTGTAACCGTAGAGTAATAAGTCATACTGTCTACTCCGTGCACGTCCCCCGTTGCTTCAACATCTTCCGATATGCTTCTGTATCCTGCTGTGTCTGTACTGTAGCTGTCGGCCTTCCCCAGAAAGGCTGTCAAGATCAGGGCAGATCCCGTAAGAACTGTGACACCGGTAATTCCAGCTATCAATCTTTTGATATTCATTTGAAACTCCTTATATGAAGAATACTTAAATGTTTAAGTTAGTTATTGCTAACAGTCATTCTATCATTATGAGAGAGATTGTCAATATCAAAAATCCACAATATTTACAATAGGCAAAAACTATAACGTGTGATAGTATAACAGTATTTGCAGGATACATTATTGAACGGGTATTATTGACTCAACCTGTTTCGGGAGCAAGAACATGATAGAAATCAAAACGCAACATCTGACTAAGATTTTTGAGCAGGGGAATGAAACGGTAAACGCACTTAACGACATCAATCTTGAGATTGAAGAAGGCGATATATACGGAGTCATCGGTATGTCGGGTGCGGGAAAGAGCACATTGGTAAGATGCCTCAATCTGTTGGAGAAGCCGACGGAGGGTGAGGTCTATATTGAAGGGCAGAACCTGCTGACACTCAGCGAAGACGAACTTTTGAAAAAACGCAGGAACATCGGAATGATCTTCCAGCATTTCAATCTGCTGCAACAGAAGAACGCACTTGAGAATGTGTGTTTTCCGCTCTACCTTGAAGGGATAAGTAAGCAGGAAGCGCACAAGAAAGCAAGGGTACTTCTTGAGAGAGTGGGCATAGCTGACAAGGAAAAATCATATCCTTCACAGCTTTCCGGAGGACAGCAGCAAAGAGTCGCGATAGCAAGGGCACTTGCTACAGATCCGAAGATACTGCTGTGCGACGAAGCGACGAGCGCACTTGATCCGCAGACAACAGCATCGATCTTAAGACTGCTGAAGGGTATCAACGCAGATCTGGGGATCACGATCGTGATTATCACTCATGCAATGTCGGTCATCAAGGAGATATGTAATAAGGTTGCGATTGTAGAAGACGGTTACATTGTTGAGAACGGAGAGGTTCAGGAAATATTCGCCAATCCGAAAACGAAGGCGGCCAAGAAGCTGATACTGAACGAACTTCCTGACGAAGATGTGGCAGAGATCAAGATAAGCGGGGTGAGTGCAAATGTGGGACAGTAGTGTGATTTCAATGCTCGTTGAAGGAATAAGGGATACGCTTTACATGACGATAGTATCAACGATACTCGGTTATGCGGTGGGACTTCCTATGGGAGTATTGCTGGCGGTTACCGATAAAGACGGAATCAGGCCGAATGCGATTGTTTACAAGATACTGGACGTTATCTCAAATATTATAAGGAGCATTCCTTTCCTGATACTTTTGATACTGCTTATTCCGTTTACAAGGGCGCTTGTGGGAAAGAGTTACGGCTCGACCGCAACAATAGTACCGCTTGTTGTCTGTGCCGCTCCTTATATAGGAAGAATGGTTGAGTCTTCATTAAAAGAAGTGGACGGAGGGGTTGTTGAAGCTGCCCGTGCCATGGGAGCCACAAACTGGCAGATCATATGGAAGGTTCTGCTTGTAGAGGCAAGGCCTTCACTTATCGTCGGAGCGACGATCTGTACCGGAACGATCCTGGGCTACTCTGCTATGTCGGGAACCGTAGGAGGAGGCGGACTCGGAGATATCGCCGTAAGGTACGGATACTACCGCTGGCAGACGGATATAATGATAGTTACCGTTGTACTGCTTATAATACTGTTTCAGATATTCCAGAATGTCGGAATGAAATGCTCATCGAAACTGGACCACAGGAAGCATATTTCGTAAATCTACGGAAAATGTTTATGAAAAGGAGGAGTTTATTATGAAGAAAAGATTACTTACGATACTACTTACCGGAGTTGTTGCAGCAGCAACACTTGCCGGATGCGCACCTGCAGCCGGACCGGCAGCTCCTGCGGCAGATCAGACGGCAGCAGCAGATGAAGGAGATGCTACAGCACCTGCTGACGGAGACACAACGATAAAGGTTGCGGCAACGAGCGTACCTCATGCGGAAATCTTAGCCCAGGTCAAGGATATACTTGCAGGACAGGGTTACACACTCGAAGTAACAGAGTTTTCCGATTATGTACAGCCCAACAATGTTGTAGAGTCGGGTGAGTTTGATGCAAACTATTTTCAGCATATTCCGTATCTTGATTCCTTCAATGAGGAGCAGGGA
>DEEW01000019.1:0-307 GCA_002350465.1 Lachnospiraceae bacterium UBA2868 | reverse complement strand
GACAACGGCATTATCAAGTTAAAGGACGGAGTAGGTCTTACAGCTACCGTAAATGATATAACAGAGAATCCCAATAACATTGATTTTGAGGAACTTGAGGCAGCTCAGGTAGCACGCGTAAAAGATGAGGTTGCATTTGTGGTATTAAACGGAAACTACGCACTTGAGGCAGGATTTTCCGTAGGTAAGGATTCAATTGCATACGAATCATCGGATTCCGAAGCAGCAAAGACGTATGTGAATGTCATCGCGGTTAAGGAAGGTAACGAGAATCTTCCGAAGATCAAAGCACTTGTTGAAGCCCTCA
>DEEW01000183.1:5447-6751 GCA_002350465.1 Lachnospiraceae bacterium UBA2868 | reverse complement strand
TCCGTATCGATTACGAATGTATTGTTAACTATTCTTACCATACTGAATCCTTTCCAAGAGTGTTACATAAAATCAAAGCCCGATAAGATTATATCCTATCGGGCCGATAAATGCATTATATTCGCTACCGTTTTGAAGGGGTATTTATTTTGGTTTATCAGTTGTGATATGATATTTTCTGTGATTTTAACAATATTTGAGAGGTAACAGATGAAAGAGTATGTAATGGGTAACGGTACTATAGCACTGGGTGCATTATCTTCCGGTGTAAATCTGGTTGCCGGATATCCCGGAACTCCGTCTTCAGAGATTATAGAAACGGTTTCCAAGTATCCGCATGACGGTGTACATCTGGAATGGTCGGTTAATGAAAAAGCGGCCCTTGAGGTTGCCGCAGCAGCTGCATACAGCGGAGCCCGTGCCCTTGTAACAATGAAGCAGGTAGGATTAAATGTGGCCTCCGATCCGCTTATGTCTCTTGCTTATGTAGGCATCAAGGGCGGACTCGTCGTAGTCAGTGCAGACGATCCAGGTCCCATATCATCGCAAACCGAGCAGGATACAAGACGATTTGCTGATTTTTGCAGGATACCCGTGTTTGATCCTTCAACTCCCGAAGAAGCATATGCAATGATTAAAGATGCGTTCGAGTATTCGGAGAAGTACTGTACGCCGGTTATATTCAGACCTACGACCAGAGTGTGTCATGCCTATGCATCCATAGATGTGCCGGACTCCTACAGTCCGAAGGAATATGAGGGCTTTATCAAAGACTCGCATAAATGGGTGATCTTCCCAAGGCTTTCATATATGAATCATGGTATGATCGAAGAGAGAAATGTCCGTATCGGACAGGATTTTTCCGGGTACCGTTTTAATACCGTTACGGGCAGCGGAACCCGGGCAGTGGTCACATCAGGAGTAAGCTATGCCTATGTCAAAGAGTGTATCGGAAACAGGCAGGATGTGAAACTTATAAAGATTTCCACGGCATTTCCGTTTCCCGAAGATTTTATTGCAGATGCGCTTGATAATGCAGATGACATTCTGTGTATCGAGGAACTAAGCCCTTACATTGAAGAGCAGATACTTAAAATCGCCGGGCGCAGAAAACTGAATATTAATGTGTACGGAAAGCTTGACGGTACCGTGCCTCATAACGGTGAAATGAGTACCGAACTTGTTTCGGTAATACTGGGTAAGTATCTGAACACGGATTTGAAAAAATCAAGTATTGACACTTCGGATATGCCTGAGCTTCCGCCGAGACCTCCCGTACTGTGTGCGGGATGTCCCCACAGGGC
>DEEW01000183.1:4842-5265 GCA_002350465.1 Lachnospiraceae bacterium UBA2868 | reverse complement strand
GCGGTATGCTTCGCTTTTGTCGGGGATTCAACCTTTTTTGCATCCGGTATGACAGGTGTAGTAAACGCCGTGTATAACGAAGCAAATATGATCCTGTGCGTGCTTGATAATTCCACAACAGCCATGACAGGACATCAGCCGCATCCGGGAACCGGACGGAATATGATGGGCAATATTGTGGACAAAATCGATATTGCCGAGGTTCTTTTCGGAATCGGATTAAAGAGCGTTGTAACCGTCGATCCGCTTAACCTCACGCAATCGACAGAAGCAATTAAGCAGGCTGCCGGATTAAAAGGTGTCAAAGCAATAATCTTTAAATCTCCCTGCATTGCTATTTCAAAGCCTCAGGGCAAATGCAGCGTAGATACGGATAAATGTATCAACTGTAAAAAGTGTATAAAAGAGATAGGGTGTCCCGCA
>DEEW01000183.1:3501-4780 GCA_002350465.1 Lachnospiraceae bacterium UBA2868 | reverse complement strand
TGTGTACGGGATGCGGACTGTGCAGTCAGGTCTGTCCGGTATGCGCGATAGGTGGTACGGATCGGAGGGGGGAAAAGCGATGAATAAAGATATCCTAATATGCGGAGTCGGCGGACAGGGAACCGTGCTCGCATCCAAGATATTAGCTGCTGCCGCATCAGCCCAGGGCGATGTCATCCATTCTGCCGAGACTATAGGTATGGCGCAGCGGGGAGGCTCCGTAACAAGCCATGTTCGGATAGGAGAAGCTGCTCATTCTCCGCTTATCCCTTTTGGAAGTGCAGATCTGCTTCTTGCTTTTGAACCTGCGGAAGCAGTCAGAAATCTGAAATATCTCAGAAGTACCGGGGTTGCCATAGTAAACGTTGCCGCCACCAAGCCTGTGACCGAATCCCTCAAAGACACGGGATATGACGGCAGCAATATGGTTGAGTACATGAAGAAAAAATGCGAATGTATATTTGTCAATTCCGATGAAGTCTGCAAACAGTTCGGGTCATCCAGATTTTTTAATATCATCATTTTGGGAATTGCGGCAGGAAGCGGTAAACTCGGCCTGTCTTCGGATGTTCTCCTGCAGCAGATAGAAAAAAGAGTTCCAAAGGCATACGCTGACATCAATAAGAGTGCTTTTCTGACCGGATTTGAAATAGGTCGTGTATCCGACAGTGAACAGATTAAATAGTGAGACGAGGTGTAAGATGAAAATTAGTGAAAAACAGCTTGAACTGGTGGACAAACAGATAAAGCGTATAATTGCAAGCGGCAATTACTACAGCGAAGTGTACAAGAAGGCAGGTATCACCGGAGTATCATCACCCGAAGAGTTCGAGAAGATTCCTTTTACCGACAAAGCGGATTTAAGAAACGCATATCCTCTCGGGATTCAGGCCGTTCCCGATGAAGAAGTGGTTCGCATTCATTCATCTTCGGGAACTACCGGCAAGCCCGTGATCATACCCTATACCGCCAAGGATGTTGAGGATTGGGCAACTATGTTTTCCAGATGCTATGAGATCGCAGGGATAACCTCCAAAGACAGGATACAGATAACTCCGGGATATGGCTTGTGGACCGCGGGTATAGGTTTTCAGGCCGGTTGTGAGAAACTCGGGGCCATGGCGATACCTATGGGGCCCGGTAATACCGACAAGCAGATTCAGATGATGATAGATCTCGAATCCACCGTTATATGCGCAACATCTTCATATGCACTGCTTCTGGCTGAGGAGATCAATAAACGTGGGCTTAAAGATAAGATCAAGCTCAAGAAGGGAGT
>DEEW01000183.1:0-3475 GCA_002350465.1 Lachnospiraceae bacterium UBA2868 | reverse complement strand
AAGGTACATTGCAAACGAACTGGGCATAGAACTGTATGATATATACGGACTTACCGAAATATACGGTCCGGGTATAGGAATAAACTGTCCGAATCAGACAGGAATGCATATATTCGATGATTTTCTGTATACCGAGATTATCGATCCTGTTACGGGAGAAGTTCTTCCGGACGGAGAGGAAGGCGAGATCGTTATTACCACTCTTGTTAAGGAGGGTGCTCCGCTGATCAGATTCCGTACTCACGATCTGTCGAAAATCATCCCCGGAGAATGCGGTTGCGGAAGACACTTTCCCAGACTTGATACGATCATCGGAAGAAGTGATGATATGTTCAAGGTTCATGGGGTCAATATGTTTCCGAGTCAGGTCGAAGAGATCCTCGGTCTTGTTGACGGAGTATCGAGCGAATATAAGATTGATATCGCACATGATGAAAGTAAAAACAAGGATATAATCATGGTGACCGCCGAGGCAGAGGGAAGAGTTGATTTTGCCGCAACAGCGGAAGAAATCAAAAGACTCTTTAAGTCCAGATTAAATGTCACTCCTAAAGTATCGATAGTTTCGATTAATACACTTCCGAGATCCGAAAAGAAGACGAAACGTGTATTCGACCACCGGGATGAATAATTATCAGTAACCGCTCTCTATCCTCTTGACCTCCTCATAATACCTTTTATTGGTGGGTGTATCTATACCGTGTTTTGCTGCAAGTTTCAATACTGTTCCGGCAAAAAGCTCCACCTCGGAATATCTTTTTGCTACCGCATCCTGTCGCATTGAAGGATAACCATCCGGTTTTAGTCCGCCAAGTATTTTAAGGTCATTCTCATAATCTTCATTTGTAAGCATGACACCCTCACAGGAGGCGAGCCTGATGACCTCATACATGGCTTCTTTAAGTGAGGAAAATGCTTCCGGATCACTTAACGCACCGGCATATGTAGTCTCATATACCATACAGGTCTGATTAATCCCGACATTGATCATAAACTTATTCCACATGGCATGCCTGATATCGTCCACGGCTTCATACGGAACGTGGGCCTTGTCAAAGAAAGCGCACAATCTGTCAAAAGCTTTTCGCTGTGATTGTTGCCTGACGCCTATCNNCTATCTGAAGTCTGCCTTCCTTGGTATAGTTCACGCTACATCCGTCTCTCATAGCATCCATGCCTATTGGAACACAATCAATGATATTGTCCCTGTTATAGGTTTGGGATATTATATCTTCGCTTATGATCCCGTTAAGCAGCGATATTATGACAGTATCGTCATCCGTATATGGTTTCATCATGGAAACGGCATCATCAAGGCCGTTATACTTGGTAGCTATAATAACCAAATCAGCCGTCTCNNAGCCGGGGATATCAGCACTTGCGAGCCTGAACGTCTTTTCCTTACCGTTGATCCTGTATGTATCCTTGCTGTGCCTTTCATACCGATCCTTATCCATAAGAAAAACAGTGTTTTCCCTGTCGGCATTACTGCTTATCATATCCCCAAACAAAAGCCCCAAAGCTCCCATTCCGATTATTACTGTATTCATATGATTTTTCCTCCGGTTTAATATGTCATCAACCAACTATTCCTTAAAAAGGATAGCGTAAGCTTATTGTTGGTTGAAAATCACCTACAAAAATGCTTGATAGCCTTATAAGTAAATCAGCAGTACCCTCCCCGCCCATCTTATTAATGCTCTCTGTGAATTCTCCGCCACCGGCATACATCTTACCAAGGCTGAAAAGAATCCTTAAATGTAAAATTCAATTTTTAATCTTTAAGACAGCACAGCGGAACAACATAAACTCCATTCTCCATCTGATATGCTACCTTATTTTTTGTAACAACCATAAGAAATGCCGGCCTTCCCGTCCGTTCACGATCGATATCATCGGCAATCTTCATCAGATTATCGGCCGCTTTCCTGATATCATCTTCTCCACCGAGTTTCACCTCAATAAGTGCCCAGGAACCATCCGCAAACTGGAGCACAGCATCTGCCTCACGTTTTTTTGCATCACGGTACTTATAAACGTGTGCTCCCATCGCATCAGCATATACTCTGAGGTCATGTACTACCAGTGATTCAAACAGCAATCCAAATGTCGTTATATCTCTAAATATCCCCTCCGGGGTTATGCCTAAAGCTGCAGCACCTATGGAAGGATCCGTAAAATGCCTTGTCTCTTTCGTTCTGATGGACGTCTGACTTCTGAGGTTCGGATTCCACGCAGGAAGTTCCTCAATTACATACAGGTTTCTTAGGGCATTCAGGTATTTCGCAAAAACATCCTTATCAAATGTATCATCACTTCCGACACAATCCGCAAGAAGCGTTGTATCAGCCGCAGCTATGGAAACATTTCTGGCGTAAGAGCGCATAAGTTTCCTTGCTTTCTGTTCGTCTTTCTTCAGTGGAATGTCTTTCAAAGAAAAAATATCATCCGTAACGACAACTTCGTAATAATCTCTTGCCTGCGCCAGAGACACATCCCTGTCCTTGCCTATCGCGACCGGCCATCCCCCTCTACAGACATAATAAGCATAATCATTTATGTCTTTCTTTGACATTGCTTTAGTAAATTTACCGTTTTTAAGATCCAACAGTGACACAGTACCGTTGCTGTCTCCCGTTTCGTAAAGAGACATGGTGCGCATCATCTTTCGTATGATCCTCCCATTGCCGGTATGTCTGCTGCTTTCATCATCCAATTCGGTTCTGCTCTTATCCGTCACACTTCCAGTAAGGATATACTGTCCGAAATCTCCGGTTTTATCAACCTCGTATTTTACCTGATCCCAGATAAATGATACATGCTGCCACTCGTCGACCAGAATCGGCTTCGGGCCATAGTTTAAAAAGTTTTCCGGCGATATCTTCGCCAGTTCTATGTATTCATTCCTTGACTCAAGCGGCATCAGGTCGATGACCGTCCTGGCATATCTCTTTGCAGTAGTTGATTTTCCGCACCATTTAGGCCCAACTATCACCAGAGCGCCTTTGCTCTTAAGGGTAAACTCTACAATCCCGTCAAATATTCTGCTGATGTACTCTTTCTCACTCATTCAGGTGTCTGCTCCTCTCTTTTCAAAAAGTATTCTACCTCAAATCGGAAGAAAAAACAATTATTAATCGGAAGAATATGGGTTTTTAAATCGGAGGAATGATAGGTTTATAATCGGAAAATAATAGTCTTTGCCTTTTATTGTTTTCTTCGCTATACCACCTTCCGGCAGAGCTGTCCTTTTGAATTAACAAAGCATTCCTACAGTATAAACATTATTCGGAAGGATGTCGATGTAATATTGATTTCCTTCCGAATAGAGTCTTCATAATGTGGTTGATTATTTTATAACAGCTATACTTGTTTAAGCTGCCTTTTTTATTTCTATATAAATGGCAGAAGAGGACTGCTCGTCCTCTTCATGATCCCTGATTATGTCATACAAGTTGGCACCGTAGAGCTCCAT
>DEEW01000189.1:3892-4030 GCA_002350465.1 Lachnospiraceae bacterium UBA2868 | reverse complement strand
CAGTGCATGGATACAAAGCGCGAGCATGATATGCTTGAGGAAATGTGGGACTCGGGCAAAGCGCCGTGGAAGGTATGGTAAATGCAGATGGGAGGGGAACCGCGAGTTATCTTGCACGAAGTGCGAGATGCCACCCGG
>DEEW01000189.1:0-3805 GCA_002350465.1 Lachnospiraceae bacterium UBA2868 | reverse complement strand
ATTAATAAATGCATAGAGTCAAATCTTGAAGTAATTGCGCTTGTTAATCCTAACAGCAGACGCCTTGCCAGAATTCCCGGTAATCCGCTTGTTCGGGTTATAAAATGCGGACTTGATGATTTGGATTCAGCAAGCGTAAATAGTCTGGGGATTAAGGAAACAGAACCCGGGAACGGGATATTTGCGGATGCTTTCCTTCATCTTGCGTGGGGTGGCACATTCGGTGATTCCCGTAACAACAAGGAGTTACAGGACAAGAACATATCATATGCTCTTGATGCGGTAGGACTGGCTAAACAGCTTGGGTGTTCCGCTTTTGTGGGAGCCGGCTCGCAGGCAGAGTATGGGAGAATATCCGGTGTCCTTACGCCGGAGACTCCATGTAATCCCGAAAATGAATACGGCAGGGCAAAACTGCGCGCATCGGAAGAAACCCGCAAGTTGTGCCGGGAATTTGGTATCAGGCATATTTGGACAAGAATTCTGAGCATATACGGTCCTTATGACGGCGAAGGAACAATGATAATGTCAGTAATTAATAAACTGCTGGCAGGAGAGAAACCCTCTCTTACGGCAGGAGAGCAGATGTGGGATTACCTGTACTGCTCTGATGCGGCAAAAGCGTTGTTACTACTCGCCGAACACGGACATGACGGATGTATTTACCCGATAGGCTCGGGAAATGCAAGGCCTCTGCGTGAATATATTGAGATAATAAGGGATGAGATTGATCCCAAGCTGCCCCTTGGTTTCGGAGAAGTGCCGTATTCCGACAAACAGGTCATGCATCTGTGTGCGGATATTTCGAAACTTCGTGCGGATACGGGTTTTGCCCCGGAAGTTGAATTCCGCAAGGGTATACAGAGTACGATAAATTACTGCAAAAGACAATAAAATGTGTGCGGAAAAAGAGGAAAAGAGACGAAATATGTACGAAAACATGACTGAGGAAGAAGCAAGACGTCAGATACTTGAATGTGTCGGCGAGTATTGCGACAAATATCATAACAGGAAGAAGGAATTCGAGCCGGGAGATAGGATAACATACGCTTCACGCGTCTATGACAGGACGGAAATGACTAATCTTGTCGATTCGGCACTTGAGTTCTGGCTGACAGCCGGACATTATACCGAGCAGTTTGAAAAATCATTTGCGAACTATCTTGGCGTGCGGTTTTGCTCTCTTGTTAATTCAGGATCGAGTGCAAATCTTCTTGCTTTTATGACGTTAACTTCCCCACTGCTTGATGAGAAGGGGAAAAAAGACGGAGAAGAAAGTGATAGGGACAGAAGCAATGGAAAAGGATCCAAAAAAAGAGTGCTTCCCGGGGACGAAATAATAACCGTGGCAGCGGGCTTCCCGACTACGGTTGCTCCGATCATCCAGTATGGTGCGATCCCGGTGTTCGTGGATGTTACGATTCCGGAATATAATATAGACGTTTCAAAACTCGAAGATGCACTTTCTGATAAGACACGCGCCGTTATGGTTGCCCATACCCTTGGTAATCCCTTTGATCTGAGAGCGGTTAAGGCATTTTGCGACAAGCACGGCCTGTGGCTGATCGAGGATAACTGCGATGCACCCGGAAGCCGCTATGAGATGGATGACGGATGGCACTTTACGGGAACTGTCGGTGATATCGGAACATCAAGTTTTTATCCGCCTCATCATATGACAATGGGCGAGGGCGGCGCTGTATATACAAATGATCCACGCCTTAACAAAATTGCGAGAAGCCTTCGCGATTGGGGAAGGGATTGTGTCTGCCCTTCGGGCAAGGATAATCTGTGTGGACACAGATTCGACAGACAGTATGGTGAGCTTCCGTTCGGATATGATCACAAGTATGTATATTCACATTTCGGCTATAACTTAAAAGCGACCGACATGCAGGCAGCTGTTGGCTGCGCCCAGTTGGAGAAATTCCCGTCATTTGTCGAGAGGCGAAAGAATAACTTTAAGCACCTGTATGACGGACTGAAGAAACAATCTGCTGACAAGGGATTTGATCTAGAAGATAAGTTGATTCTTCCCAAGGCAAGTGAACACTCTGATCCGAGCTGGTTCGGATTCATGATGACATGCCGTGACGGAGTTGGCCGCAAGGAGATCGTAGAGAAGATCGAAAAGGCGGGCATCCAGACACGTGCCCTGTTTGCCGGAAACCTCACAAAGCATCCGTGCTTTGATGAGATGAGAAGAACTGGCAAGGGATTCAGGATTGCCGGAGACCTTCATAACACAGATGAGATAATGGAGCGCTCGTTCTGGGTAGGAGTCTATCCCGGAATGACAGATGAGATGATTGATTATATGTGCGAGAATATAGTTGAAGTGATAATTAGAATAAATTAGGGGGGATAGAGGAATGATTTATCAGGTATTTGCTGTTACCGGTCTGATAATAACGATTGGTTTCGCGGCCATGTCGTATTGGCGTAACCGGAAAGGTACCGTAAACAATCCGGATTATATTTGCCGGGTGGGCTCTTTTATTGATAAGTACTATTTGGTATTTTTGCTGTTGATATTTGCGGCATTTCTTATGTCAAGACTGCTAAAACTAGACTCTTTTCCCAATGGACTTCACGTTGATGAGATTGCGGTCGCCGTTGATGCCAAGAGCATTCTCTTAAACGGAGTGGATCGTAATGGTTTTCGCTATCCCGTATACTTTTTTGATTACGGCAACGGGCAAAATGCCCTGTATGTTTATATTGAGGCACTTCTTCTGAAGTTTGCCCCGAGTACGATATTTACGCTCAGAGTACAGGCGGTTATATGGGGAGCGGCTTGTTTATTTGCAATGTTCGGGATCTGTTATGAGATTACAGGAAGTAAAGGTTATGCACTTATGGGACCCGTGCTTGTTACAACCCTTCCGATGTATATAATGTCCGAAAGATGGGCACTTGAGGCCTATATTTACTTACCGGTAGCGACTGTTGGCATGTATTTTATAATTAAAATGATCAAATACGAAAAGTGGTATGATTCGCTTCTTGCCGGAACTTTTATCGGATTGTCATTGTATACATATGCTGTATCGTACATGGTATGGCCGCTTTTCCTTGTGCTTGCAGGAATATATCTGATCTGTATCGGAAAGATCAATATAAAGCAGGTTGTTATATTTGCGATACCTCTTGCGATACTGGCGTTTCCGCTGATTCTTTATCAACTTGTTAATTTCCATTTTATCGAACCGCTGTATTTTTTAGGCTCTGACTATGTGCCTCTTACGAATCAGAGGGGAGAGGAGATGAGTCTTGCAAATATACCGGGGAATCTCGCTTACTTCAAAGAACTGTTCCTCGGAGGTGAGCCGCTTACATACAATTCATTCATTGAGTTCGGGACTATTTACATGTTTCTGTTACCTTTTGTTCTGATAGGGTTCATGATATGCATAAAAGATACTGTGGAATCAATTAAGAAAAAAGAGTTTTCAGCCTCTCCCTTATTATTGTTCTTCTGGTTTGGCGGTACTATTTTTATGCTTGTGGTTGAATATGCCAATATAAATCGTGTAAATGAACTGTTTCTACCATTTCTATTGTTTATAGTTATCGCAGTATACCGGCTGTTTGGGCGGGATTCGTTCATGATGTCCCATCTTACGGTGTGGACCGGTCTCTCTTTTGTATTCTTTATGTATTTTTATTTCTTCATTCAAAACTCAGTGTATGGATATCACCTGCTTCATACGAATGCATCCGCGGGAAAGGCTATCCTCAGGAGTGAAGACCAATACCTTAGGGATGACGATACCAAAATATATGTACAGATGGAAGATGAGGC
>DEEW01000085.1:126301-130772 GCA_002350465.1 Lachnospiraceae bacterium UBA2868 | reverse complement strand
AGAGGGAAGCAGAGTCAGTACGGCAACCCTTAATCAGTCTGGGTTCCTAAAATGCCGTGCCACCCGTGTGGGAGAGGACACGACGCTTTCACAGATCATATCAATGGTAAGCGATGCCGCAGCAACCAAGGCCCCTGTTGCCAAGATAGCTGACAGAATATCGGGAGTGTTTGTGCCTGTCGTTATAGCAATAGCTGCTATTGTGATTGTTGTGTGGCTCTTAATGGGACAGACTGTGGGATATGCTCTTGCAAGAGGAATATCGGTCCTGGTCGTATCATGTCCGTGTGCGCTTGGCCTTGCGACTCCAGTGGCAATTATGGTAGGAAACGGTGTCGGTGCAAAGAGCGGAATATTATACAAAACCGCTGAAGCTCTGCAGGAGACAGGCTCCGTTAAGATTGCCGCTCTTGATAAAACAGGAACCATTACAAAGGGATTGCCCCAGGTAACGGATATCTGTGCACAAGCGGGAGTATCCGATGAAGAGCTGATCCGAAAGGCATTTTCAATAGAAATAAGATCCGAACATCCGCTTGCAAAGGCAATTACCGGGTATGCGGAAGATAAAGGGTATAAAGCAGACGAGGTTGAAGAATTCCAGGCTCTGCCCGGTAACGGACTGGAGGCAAAGCTGGACGGGAAGCGTATTTTAGGAGGAAGTGTCGGTTTTATATCGTCAAAGCTGCCGGTTCTGTCCGATATTCAGGGTCTGGCCGACAAGATGTCAGATGAAGGAAAAACTCCGGTAATGTTCGCGGAAGATGACAGGATACTGGGACTTATTGCTGTGGCGGACATGATAAAGGACGATTCCGAAAGAGCGATCAGAGAGCTTAAGAACATGGGAATTCATGTGGTAATGCTGACGGGTGATAACAGGAGAACGGCAGAGGCTATAGGAAAACTTGCCGGAGTTGATGAAGTTATAGCAGGGGTCCTGCCCGGACAAAAGGAATCGGTTATTAAGAGGCTTCAGAAATACGGAAAAACAGCAATGATAGGTGACGGTATAAATGATGCTCCCGCCCTTACAAGAGCCGATATCGGCATAGCTATAGGCGCGGGAAGTGACGTTGCGATAGATGCAGCGGATGTTGTGCTTATGAAATCCAATCTTACGGATGCCGCTGCGGCGGTCAGGCTGTCGAGAAAGACTCTTGTAAATATCAAGGAAAATCTGTTCTGGGCTCTCATATATAATGTGCTTTTGATCCCTCTTGCGTGTGGAGTATATGCACATTGGGGACTTACGATGAATCCTATGTGGGGAGCGGCGGCAATGAGTATGTCGAGCCTGTTCGTGGTAACAAATGCGCTAAGACTTAATTTGTTCAACGTATATGATACATCCCGTGATAAAATGGGTGGTGAGATCATAAATATAACTGAACACAGTGAAGAGAATGAAGGAGGAAACACCATGACGAAAACAGTTAATATCGAGGGAATGATGTGTGCCCACTGCGAGGCAAACGTCAAGAAGGCGCTGGAGGCGCTGGACGGTATAGAAAGTGCCGTTGTAAGCCATGAGTCCGGAACCGCAGTCATAGAGTTGTCCAAAGATGTTGATGATGATCTTATCAAACAAGCAATTGAGGATAAGGATTACAAGTTTATTTCAATCGGCTGACGGATGGGTACGGCATCTGTATATTGACCGGTTATGCAAGGAACCTGTTGAACAGGTTCCTTTTTTTGTAAAAATAAAATAAATTCTTGACAATCATTTTCAAAGTGATATAGTGAGTTAGCGGAGGGTAACATATACGTTAGCTATATAAAACACAAACTAATGGATCCAAAGGAGTTTTTCGGCATGACTGGTTCACAGGTCATTGAGGAAATGAGAAAAAAAGGCTGCCGCATTACGAAACAGCGGAAACTGATAGTTGATATCATCATGAACAATGAGTTTACTTCCTGCAAGGAAATATATTACAGGGTCATTAAAGAGGATCCGACTATCGGAATGGCAACTGTATACCGAATGATCAATCAGCTTGAAGAAATGAATGTGATCCGAAGGATTGAAAGAATAGAAGTTGTGAGGTGAGTTATATGCCATTAACTATGGTAAATACGGGTGAAACGGTAACGATTACGGGAATAACCGGAAAAGACGAAGTAAGAAGTCATCTTGCCGAGCTCGGATTTGTGGTGGGAGCAACCGTTACGGTGGTCAATTCCATTGACGGAAATCTGATAATAACCGTAATGGATTCCAGGGTGGCACTCGATAAGAGCATGGCTGCCCGTATTATGGTTTCTTAGCTTATTGGAAAGGAGAGGAGAATCAATGCGTACGTTAAAAGACGTAGGAGTAGGTGAGACGGTAGTAGTGAAAAGCCTTCGAGGAGAGGGGCCGGTAAAGCGTCGGATTATGGACATGGGTATCACAAAGGGAGTTGAGATTCAGGTGCGTAAAGTGGCACCCCTCGGCGATCCTATGGAGCTTAATCTGCGAGGATACGAATTGTCAGTCAGAAAAGCTGACGCCGAAATGATAGAGGTCGAATAAGAAAGCATTAGTCAGAGATCAAAAGAAGAAAGAAGGTAAACCGATGGATATCAAGATTGCATTAGCCGGTAACCCCAACAGCGGGAAAACCACATTGTTTAATGCCCTGACAGGTTCCAGGCAGTACGTCGGAAACTGGCCCGGAGTTACTGTTGAAAAAAAAGAAGGAAAGTTAAAAGGTGAAGATAATGTAACCATTCAGGACCTTCCCGGTATTTATTCCCTTTCCCCTTACACACTTGAAGAGGTTGTAACAAGAGATTATCTGGTAAAGGAACGTCCGGATGCGATCCTCAATATTATTGATGGAACAAACATTGAAAGAAATCTGTATCTTACGACACAGCTCCTTGAACTTGGTCTTCCTGTTGTAGTTGCCGTTAACATGATGGACCTTGTCAGGAAGAACGGTCAGACCATTGACATGAAGAAGCTTGCCGAGGACCTGGGCTGTACCGTTGTTGAAATGAGCGCTCTTAAAGGTGATGGAAGTGACCGTGCGGCAAAAGAAGCGGTTGCTGCAGCCAAGAAGGCTCAGAAGCAGCCCCTTCCCCATGTGTTTACGGGAAGCGTTGAGCACGCCATTGCTCATATAGAAGAGTCAATAGAAAATGTAGTAGACAGGAATTACCTTCGCTGGTATGCGGTAAAACTGTTTGAGCGCGACAGCAAGGTAATCGAGCAGCTAAACTTAAGTGCTGACCTGAAGAAACATATAGAGGAGCATATAGCTGACTGCGAAAAAGAACTTGATGATGATTCAGAGAGCATTATTGTAAATGAGCGTTACTCATATATTCATAATGTAATGGCAAAGTCGGTCAAGAAGCAGGGCAAGGCACACGATATGTCAATGTCCGACAAGATCGACAAGATCGTGACAAACAGAATACTCGGTCTTCCTATTTTTGCGGTAGTAATGTTCCTTATCTACGCTATTGCCATGGGAGGCTGGTCTGTTTCAATAGGAACCGCGGCAACCGATTTTACCAATGATGTGATCTTCGGTGAGTGGGTTCCCGGATTATTTGATACGATTCTCGGCGCGCTTTCCATAGAAGAGGGAACTGTGCTGTACGGACTTATTCAGGATGGTATCGTTGCGGGTGTCGGTGCTGTTATCGGTTTTGTACCCCAGATGCTCGTTCTCTTCCTCCTGCTTGCCATCCTTGAAGATATCGGTTATATGGCAAGAGTTGCGTTTGTAATGGACAGGATTTTCCGTCAGTTCGGATTATCGGGCAAGTCATTTATCCCCTGCCTTGTTGCAACAGGGTGCGGCGTTCCGGGGATAATGGCTTCACGTACGATAGAAAACGACAGAGATAGAAAGCTTACTGTCATGACAACAACATTTATGCCCTGCGGAGCGAAGCTTCCGATTATCGGACTGATTGCCGGTGCCATCTTCGGAGGATCTCCGTGGATCGCAGCAAGTGCATACTTTATCGGGATCGGATCAATTATCCTTTCGGGTATAATCCTTAAAAAGCTTAAAGCATTTGCCGGAGAGCCTGCTCCTTTCGTTATGGAGCTTCCCGCATACCATATTCCTTCGTTGGTAGGTGTTCTTCGTGCTACATGGGAGAGAGGCTGGTCGTTTATTAAAAGAGCCGGTTCTGTCATCGTGATTTCTTCGATAATCATCTGGTTCCTTTCCTCTTTCGGAAGCGTAAACGGACATTTCGGACTTGTTGATAATCTGTTCGGAGACGAGACAATAGTAACGGACGAGTATGTTGCCGATCTTGCGGCACAGATGGATGTTCCGGAGGAGGACGTTAACGCAATGGATGCTTCTATCCTTGCGAAAGTCGGAAACGGACTGTCGTTCATCTTCAAACCTCTGGGATTCGGAAACTGGAAGCCCACCGTGGCAACCATCACAGGACTTGTAGCCAAGGAAGAAGTTGTAGGAACCTTCGGCGTACTGTACAATTATGATGACGG
>DEEW01000085.1:124743-126218 GCA_002350465.1 Lachnospiraceae bacterium UBA2868 | reverse complement strand
GCAGCATTTGCCTTCATGGTATTCAACCTTCTGTGCGCTCCCTGCTTTGCAGCAATAGGTGCGATCAAGAGGGAGATGAACAATGCTAAATGGACATGGGCCGCAATCGGTTATATGACCCTTTGGGCATATGTGCTTGCGTTCATCGCCTATAATGTCGGAGGACTCTTTACCGGAGATGTTACATTCGGAATAGGTGCTGTTCTCGGCATAGCTCTTATAGCATTAATCATCTACATGCTTGTAAGAAAGGGTTATGTTCCGGAAGAAGGAAAAGCATCACTTACATCGGTGGAGGCTCGTGCATAATGTCGGCTGTGATGGGAAATATAATAGTAATAGCAATATTGGCTGTTATCGTATTCTTCTGCGCTAAAAGTGTCATCGGATCAATAAAGGGTGAACTTTCCGGCGGAGGATGCGCAGGATGTTCCCACAACTGCGGATGCTGTGGTGGCTGTACCGCACAAAAATCTTCCAGAGAAGGCCTACTTGACAATAATTCTCATTAGATGTTAGAGTTTATCTGTTGAGATAAATGTAGTCGAGGGTTTTATCATGGCAATGCTTGAGTCCGGTGAGGATTATATCGAGACAATCTACAGATTGAAGAAAAAGAACGGTGTTGTATATTCAATTGATGTGGCCAGAGAACTCGGGTTTTCAAGACCCAGTGTTTCCCGTGCAATGAGCATCCTCCGGGAAGAGGAATACATTACTATGGATGAGGTCAGCAAGGAGATTAATCTGACCGAAAAAGGCCGCAAAAAAGCCGTTGAAGTATATGACAGGCACAAGACCTTAACGGCGTTTCTTCAGAAGACAGCCGGTGTTTCGGCTAAGATTGCCGAAGCAGATGCGTGCCGCATCGAACACATAATCAGCGCATCGACTTTCAGAGGGATTAAAACCTATATGAAAAGCAACGCATAGTATGGTATAATTCTTTTTGCAGTAAGTGGTAGCTTGAAGTTTGAAAAGGAGAATACGACTATGAAATGGGTTTGTCAGGTATGCGGTTATGTACATGAAGGTGATGAGCCTCCCGAGGCATGTCCTCAGTGTAAGGCGCCTGCTTCAAAGTTTACAAAGCAGGAAGGTGAAATGACATGGGCAGCAGAGCACGTTGTCGGTGTAGCCAAAGGGGTTTCGGAGGATATTATTGAGGATCTCAGATCCAATTTCAATGGCGAATGTTCGGAAGTAGGTATGTATCTTGCCATGGCAAGGGTGGCCTTCCGCGAGGGATATCCCGAGGTTGGAATGTATTATGAGAAGGCTGCTTACGAAGAAGCGGAGCATGCTGCAAAGTTTGCCGAACTTCTCGGAGAAGTTGTTACCGACTCTACCAAGAGAAATCTTGAACTCAGAATAGAGGCAGAGAACGGAGCAACAGCCGGCAAGACAGATCTCGCTAAGCGTGCCAAGGCAGCAAATCTCGATGCTATACATGACACGGTTC
This sequence comes from Lachnospiraceae bacterium UBA2868, assembly GCA_002350465.1. The sequence goes on along the minus strand of DEEW01000085.1, from coordinate 124,756 downwards.
ATGAAATGGCAAG
>DEEW01000085.1:122801-124728 GCA_002350465.1 Lachnospiraceae bacterium UBA2868 | reverse complement strand
GATGAGGCAAGACACGGCAAGGCATTTAAGGGTCTGTATGACAGATACTTCGGATAATTGAACATAACCTGTAGGTTTACAAGAGAGCGGATTCCGCTCTCTTTATTTTTGCCGCTATCAGCAGACGTGGTATAATATGACATTATGAAGAATGAAAGAATTAAAAGCGATAAAACCGAGCTTTTGTATGAAACCGACGGAATGATAACGGAATTTGAAGCCGTTGTTACAGAGTATTTACATGATCCTGACAGTGACCGAGATTATGTAATACTTGACCGGACGGCCTTTTTCCCGGAAGGCGGAGGACAGCAGTCCGACACAGGTGTGATAATAACCGGAGATGGTAAAAGTGTCGGGGTATATGATGTTCAGAGCGTGGATGGATCTGTCAGGCATTATATTGACGGTACTTTGTCGGAGAATGACAAGATAACCGGAAAGATAGATGCCCCCATTAGGTTTTCTCGTATGCAAAATCATGGGGCGGAGCATCTTCTGTGCGGATTGATCCACAGCCGCTTTGGATATGAAAATGTAGGATTTCATATGTCGGATGAAGGAGTAACCTTTGATGTGGACGGGCCGCTTACCGAGGAGGATATCCGTAACATCGAAAGGATGGCAAATGAGGCGGTGTTTAAAAATGTTCCGGTAACTGTAAGCTTTCCCACGTCAGAAGAAGCAAAACATACCAAATACAGAAGCAAGCTTGATACATTTGAGGATATCAGGCTTGTTACGATCGAAGGATATGATGTCTGTGCCTGCTGTGCGCCCCATGTTGCGTTCACGGGACAGCTGGGTGTCATCAAGATACTGTATCATATGCCCCATCGCGGAGGAGCCAGACTGTTTATGATAGCGGGAATGGATGCATATAACGATTATGTATATCTTCACGATGCAAACGCCAAGATTATGGAAATACTGTCGGCAAAGCGTGATAAGACCGCAGAATTTGTCAGAGATTTTGCAAACAGACAGATGCTGCTGAAAGAGGAAAACGGGACCCTTAAATCGGAGCTTACAAGTGCTGTTGCAGAAAACATTATCGAAGGGATCAGGGGCAGAGGTTTAACAGACCACGGACCGGAGATTATATGGGAGAGCAGGCTTGATGAAACAGGACTTCGAAACCTTATCAACGAGTGCACCGGAAAATATGAAGGGATAGTATGTGCATTTTCGGGAAATGATAATGAAGGATACAGGTATATATTTGCTGTTAGCAAAAACAGGGCAAAAACTGCGGGGCTGAAAGCCTTTGCGGATGATTTTAACAGGGCCTGTCACGGAAGAGGCGGAGGAAGTGATATCATGGTTTTCGGAAGCACATCCGGTACATCCGGGGAAATAAAAGCCTATTTTAATGAAAGAGCCGAACAAAAAGAGTAAAACATATGGAATAGTAATGCAAAAAAGCGTAAAATATAAGAGTTAATTTGATTTTCAATTGAGGAGTATGTGATATGCAGGACAAAAAGATGGTTGAGCAGATCACTTCCATGGAAGTGGATTTTGCACAGTGGTACACGGATGTTGTCAAAAAAGCTGACCTGATCGATTACACCAGCGTTAAGGGATGCATGGTGTTCAAACCCGCGGGTTATGCCATATGGGAGCTTATTCAGAAGCAGATGGATGAGAGGTTCAAGGCAACGGGAGTTGAGAACGTTTATCTTCCCATGTTCATTCCGGAAAGTCTGCTTGAGAAGGAAAAAGACCATGTGGAGGGGTTTGCGCCCGAAGTAGCATGGGTAACTCAGGGGGGCTTGCAGCCGCTTCAGGAGAGAATGTGCGTAAGGCCCACATCGGAAACACTGTTCTGCGATTTTTACAAGAACGAAGTTCATTCGTACAGGGATCTTCCGAAGGTCTATAACCAGTGGTGCTCGGTTGTGCGCTGGGAGAAGGAGACAAGACC
>DEEW01000085.1:121815-122769 GCA_002350465.1 Lachnospiraceae bacterium UBA2868 | reverse complement strand
ATGGCAGGAGGGTCATACGATACATGCCACGTTTGAAGAGGCCGAAGAGAGAACAATACAGATGCTTAACCTCTATGCCGACTTTTGCGAGGAGGTTCTTGCAATTCCCGTGATCAAGGGACGCAAGACAGATAAGGAAAAATTTGCCGGTGCCGAAGCAACCTATACGATAGAGGCTCTTATGCATGATGGCAAGGCGCTTCAGTCCGGAACCAGCCACAATTTCGGTGACGGGTTTGCCAGAGCTTTTGATATACAGTTTACGGACAAAGACAATAAACTTAAATATCCTTTCCAGACATCATGGGGTTCGACGACAAGACTGATCGGAGCCATTATTATGGTTCACGGTGATGACAACGGACTCGTTCTTCCTCCTAGGGTTGCCCCGGTTCAGGTTGTTATCGTACCTATCAGACAGCAGCAGGAAGGTGTACTTGACAAGGCAAATGAAATCAAGGGAGCACTTGCGGGGAAAGGTATGAGAGTTAAGATCGACGATACGGACAAGAGTCCTGGATGGAAATTTGCTGAGGCCGAAATGCGCGGCATTCCCGTCAGAGTTGAGATCGGACCTAAGGATATAGAAGCAGGCAAAGCCGTTCTGGCGCGCAGGGATACGGGCGAGAAGACAGAATGTGCTATAGAGGCGCTCCCTGAGACTATCGAAAAACTTCTTGATACGATCCAGAAGGATATGCTGGAGAAGGCAAGAGAGCGCAGGGATTCACAGACATATACTGCGAAGACAAAAGAGGAATTCGACAAGCTTTTTGCCGAAAAATCCGGATTTGTCAAAGCAATGTGGTGCGGTGATGTGGAATGTGAAAATAAGATTAAGGAAGAGATGTCGGTTACGAGCCGCTGCATGCCTTTTGAGCAGGAGAAAATAGCGGATACATGCGTATGCTGTGGCAGGCCGGCCAAGAAACTGGTTTACTGGGGGAGGGCGTA
>DEEW01000085.1:120850-121657 GCA_002350465.1 Lachnospiraceae bacterium UBA2868 | reverse complement strand
ATCAACTGCGGCAGCAGTTCTCTTAAATATCAGCTGATCAATGCGGATACTGAGGAGGTTCTTGCAAAGGGACTGTGTGAGCGTATCGGTATTGACGGAGGAATGCATACATATCAGCCTAAAGGTTCTGACAAGATAAAGACACAGATCGATATGCCGGATCACACAAAGGCGGTTCAGCTTGTGCTTGATGCACTTACGGATAAGACTTCTGGAGTTATAGCGGATCTTTCGGAAATAGATGCTGTAGGACACCGTATAGTCCACGGGGGAGAGAAATTCTCCAAATCGGTTCTTATAGACGATGATGTGATCAAGGCTATTGAGGAGTGTAATGACCTGGCACCGCTCCACAATCCGGCCAACCTGATAGGGGTGAACTCCTGCAAAAAGCTTATGCCAAATGTCCCTATGGTTGCTGTGTTTGATACGGCATTTCATCAGACTATGCCCGAAAAAGCATATCTGTACGGAATACCTTACGAGTATTACAGGAAATACAAAGTGCGCCGTTACGGTTTCCACGGTACGAGCCACGAATATGTTGCCAACAAAACGGCAGAGTTTCTCGGAAAAGATATCAAGGATATGAAGATCATCGTGTGCCACCTCGGAAACGGTGCATCCGTAAGCGCAGTTAACGGCGGAAAGTGCGTAGATACTTCAATGGGCCTGACACCTCTTGAAGGACTCATTATGGGAACGCGAAGCGGTGACCTTGATCCGGCCATTCTGGAGTTTATCGCCGGCAAAGAAAATCTCTCGATCAAAGAAATGCTTAATGTTCTGAATAAGAAGTCCGGTGTG
>DEEW01000085.1:120364-120560 GCA_002350465.1 Lachnospiraceae bacterium UBA2868 | reverse complement strand
ACCCTGCTTGTGATACCGACTGACGAAGAGATGTCCATAGCAAGACAGACGGTTGCGTTATGCAAATAAATCCTCCAAAAAGCGTTAAGACGGTCATAGATACATTACAGGATAATGGCTATGAGGCATATGCGGTGGGAGGATGTGTAAGGGATTCTTATCTGGGAATCCTTCCCAACGACTGGGATATTACGAC
>DEEW01000085.1:117584-120145 GCA_002350465.1 Lachnospiraceae bacterium UBA2868 | reverse complement strand
ACGATAAATGCAATGGCATACAGCGACAAAACGGGAATGGTTGATCTGTTCGGAGGAGTGGATGACCTTGAGGCAGGCATAATCCGTGCCGTGGGAAATGCCGAAGAAAGATTCTCGGAGGATGCCCTCAGAATGCTTAGGGCTCTGCGATTTTCAGCAAGATTCGGATATGAAATAGAAGAGGATACTAAAAAAGCCATAGTAAAGCTTGCCCCAACCCTCTCCAAGATCAGCGCGGAAAGGATCAGGGAAGAGATGGAAAAACTGATCTGTTCCCACAACCCGGACAGAATGCGGTGGGCATATGAGCTTGGTATCACCTCTGTTTTTTTACCTGAGTGGGACAGGATGATGGAGTGCGATCAGATCACGCCGCATCACTTTACCGATGTCGGAGATCATACGATCGCAGCCATGGAGTATGCTGTCAATAATTTCAGTGATATTTCCCAAGAGGATAACCGGATACTGAGGCTGGCATTACTGCTTCATGATATTGCCAAACCGGTGAAAAAGTTCAGGGGGGATGACGGAGCGGATCACTTTATGGGACATCCCGAGGAAGGGTCCAAGATGGCTGAGATAGTACTGCGAAGACTTAAGTATGATAACAGTACCATCTCAAAGGTAAAAAAGCTGGTAAGATATCATGATGATATGCCGACCCTTACTTATCCGGGAGTCAGGCGGTTCATGGTTGAAGTTGAAGTATCAAACATGGATAATCTCATGCGTCTTAAGGAGGCTGATCTGTACGCTCATACAAAGTATAAATGGGATGAGAAGTTCAGCCGTATGAATGAACTCGACAGGATGTACCGGAAGATAATCGAAGATAAGGACTGTTTGGCGATCAGGGATATGCAAATAAGAGGAGATGACCTGATAGAGTACGGGATCAAACCGGGTCCCGCAATGGGTGAAATTCTCCAAAGGCTGTTTGAGACAGTGCTTGATGATCCGAAAATGAATGATCATGAGAAGCTGACGGAAGCGATAAGCGGTATGATCTGATGAAAAATATCGAAAAAGTAGTAATTCCCGTTATTATCATAATGCTTGTTACAGTGCTGGGAATATACTACATTTCAAGAGAATACGAAAAGCAGCAGGCGCAGAAAAAAGCCGCACAGATACAGGAGGAGCTTCAGGCACAGGAAGAAGAGAATCCGGTAGACAGTGATGAGCTGGTGTATGAGACTGTTGCGATGCTTGTGGGAAAAGGCGAGGAAGAGAATAGGCTCAAGTTCATTACAATAGAAGGCGACAAGCTTTTTGAGCTGGAGTACAAAAGCAAAACCCCTTTTCTCGGAAAACACGGCAATTCACTTACACTTTCCCAGATACCCCTGGGCGAGATACTTGATGTTACTTACAGCATCCATAGCAAGGAGCTTATAGAAGTCCGTATAAGCAGTGAGGCATGGACATTTACCGATGTTACCAGATTTGAGATAGTTCCCGAAGAGGGCAGGATGGATATAGCGGGAAGCACGTATAAGCTTCCCAAAACAGCAATCGTATCCTACGGGGATGAACTGGCAACATTTATGGATGTAACGAATGTTGATACTCTTACTGTTAAAGGCTACGGGCGCAAAGTCTGTTCGATAATCGTTGACAGGGGTCACGGGTATCTCCGTCTTCTGAATGATTCATATTTCGAAGGCGGATGGATAGAGATCGGACAGGAGATCATCAAGACCGTAACGGAAGATATGCTGATTCCCGTGCCGGAGGGAAACTATCACGTTAGACTTACAAACAGAGGGTATGCAGCAGAAGAAGATGTAGTTATAGAAAGAGATAAGGAATCCGAGATCGATCTATCCAAGGTCGATATCAAGGAAGTTGCCATAGGGCATGTCACTTTCACAATCGTTCCGGACTATGCCCAGTTGTTTGTTGACGGACAAATGACGGATTTTGAAGAAGGAGTCACCCTTGAATACGGCGTACATCGTATTCACGTTGAACTTGCGGGCTACGAGAGTGTAGATACAAACATAAGGATATCGGATAAATTCGCTAACGTTGATATTGCTCTTGAAGAAGAGGGTGAGGATTCAACAACATCCGGAACAAACAAAACCGCAACAGACAAGTTTTCTGCTACCGCCACATTAACACCTACACCGACACCTACGCCTACTCCTGCTCAGGCATCAAGTACAGGATATACCATACCGCATTTTTCGGGGACAGTACCCAGTCCGTTGATACCTGACAGAACTACTGCGGCTACCTCAAGTACGGCTACAACGGGAAGTACGGGATCTACGGATGTGATCAGTGACACCAGAAAGATGTATGTGGAATCCCCTGAGGGAGCGGAGGTTTATATAGACGGAATATACACGGGAATTGTTCCGGTATCCTTTGCAAAACCGGAAAAGGGTTCACACGTTATAACTCTCTCTCAGAACGGGCGTGTTACCAAGAGTTATACGATAGCGGTTTCGGATGATGACAGGGATGTTACCCTCTCGTTCTCGGAGCTTGTCAGTGAATAAGAGCAATTTTATGAGAAACAGATTAAAAAAACGGGAAAATCAAATAAC
>DEEW01000085.1:85036-117499 GCA_002350465.1 Lachnospiraceae bacterium UBA2868 | reverse complement strand
CATGATCTTGATTATCATCTGCTTCGGATAGAAAGTCTCAAAGAAGGAATCCTTATAGGACATCCTTTTTCAAAGGTTAACACTTTGTTTTTCGGAGGAGCCGGATATGCAAGCTCCATGTTTTATTCCGATCTGTTTATGCACATCCCGGCATTACTTCGCGTATTGGGTGTAAGTATAGGAAAGAGTTTCCACATCTATACCGCCATGATTTTTGTGCTTTGCTATCTTTCCACATTCTATTGTGTCTGGAAGATGAGCCTGTCTAAATTTGCCGGATCCGTTGCCGCGATGCTGCTGACGCTGTGTCCTTATCATATGGATGATATGGTTGTACGAACAGCCTGCGGTGAAAATGCCGCATTTATCTTCCTTCCCTTTGCAATATACGGAATATTCAATGTTTTGTATGAAGAAATGGACAAGCCGTGGGTGTTTGGGCTGGGTTTTGCAGGACTTATAGTTACCCATCCCGCTACCTTTGTCGTAATGGTGGGTACAGGAGTTGTTATGCTCCTGATCAATGTGCGAAAACTGATCAGACAACCGTCGGTATTTATAAAAATGTGTATAGTGACTGTTCTGGCTCTTCTTGTTACTTCTTATCAGTGGATGCCTATGCTGGAGCAGTTCTCGAATGCGCAGTTTTATGTTTCAAATAACTGGACGGATCTTCTTGATAAATCGGTTGGTTTTACCGAAATAGCGGGATCGGATTTTCCCTGTGTAGGAGCAGTTTTGCTGGGACTGCTTGTTCCGAGAATCTTTATATCGAGAAAGGACTATCCCATACTTGAATATGTTGACCTCATGATAGCGGCAGCTCTTGTATTTGCGGTAGCTGCAACAAATATAATGCCCTGGGAAAGAGTAGCGTGGATGTTCGGATTTTTGCAATTTCCGTGGAGATTCTTTATTATGACGTCGACCCTCCTTGCCATGGCAGATGCAATAATTATCAAGCTTTTTATCAACAGGATCGGAGAGGATAAAAGGGGCATTGCAAAAGAGCTGGTTATGACTGTATTGCTTGTGGTCACCGCACAGTCAGCCATCACTCACCATAACAAAGGTTCAATGGGTTACTATGATTACAGTGATGACTATTACAGCTATAAACCCTTTACCGTTAACGTAATCGCCGGAGAATGGCTCCCGTTAACGGTGGAGGATCACGAGAGACTTGTAGATCAAAGCGAAGAATTGGTATTTGATGACGGAACCCGTGGAGATTTTGAAAGAAAGGGCGGAAAAGTGATCGCCACAATTGATGGAGATCACGAATATGCAGATGTGCCTTTTTTGTACTATAAGGGGTACGGGGCAACAATCACCGACAGTAAGGGAGATAAAACAAAGCTTGAGGTAACGGGAGAAGGAGACAACGGCCTGTGCAGGGTTTATTTGAACGGAGCCGAAGGAGTGCTTACCGTAAACTACAAAGGAACAATAATTCAGTATATTTCTGCCATTATTTCGATAGTGTTTATGCTGTTGATATTTGATATATGGTATCTTCGGAACAAGTACAAGAAAAAACTGAAATTGCGTGCGGTGGCAGCAGGTGCCAATCTCGGCAGGATCGCGTGTATTCTTGTCTTTGCCCTATGCGCATCGAACCTGTGCGCGTGCAGCACAATAAATATCCAAAACGTCACACAGTCATCCGGATACAGTGATCCCGATGCGGTAATAGATTATCTTAAGGACAAGAACGGGGATGAAGATTCCGAGGATGAGATAGACAGCAAGAGCCTTGTCAATGTTCACTTCAGCCAAAAAGGATATGATAAGGACGGAAAATCATATGCCGTGCTTGTGGACGAATCGACGGGTGAGCAGGTTATAAGGGTGATATCCCTTGAAGAGGCTGCCGGGATAACGGAAGAGGAAATTCCGGTCACAGCCGGATTGTATGATGAACTTTTGAGGGAGGATGTCCAAAAGGTTCTTGCCAATTACAGGACCGACAGTTTAAAAGATCGTATCATATGTGAGACGGATGCCCTTCTATGTATGGAGGTATTTCCGGATAAGGCTGACAGGTTTGGGATTACGGAACTGTCAGGACAGCTGGCTGATGATATAGTTAATATACCGGAGAACAATATTTCCGACATATTGGAGAAATATGATTATGCCGCTGTGCTTGCAAAGACTGCATATATACTTGAAGACTGGGAAAGTGCGGATATAGCGAAGGAAAAAGCCGAACGATTCTTCAAGGAGGCAGAAACCGAACAGGCAGATGAAGGGGAACCTGTTGCAGCCCGTCTTTGGGCTGCGGCTGAGCTTTACAGACTGACAGGCCAGAAAACATACAGGTCGGTAGTTGATGCGATTGCAATGGATGTGGTACCGGAGGGGTTTACCTTTGAAGAACCCGGATACTTCGGGTTGTTTGCTTATCTTATGGCACCGCACCCGACGAATTATAATGTATGTACAAATATGATGAATGAGGTATTTCTTGAAGCAAATGAGCTGATTAAAATACCGATAGATGAAGAATTTGCAGACACAAGAATAGACGACAAGACGATGGCGAATGACGAAAAGACAGCGATGAGAATGCTCGAAGAAGCATTCCTCGTTACCATGACGGACTATGTGAGTGTAAGTGTTGAATACAAAGGCTTTGTTCAGAACAGACTGAATTATATATACGGTGCAAATCTTTCGGGCATTGATTTTACGGGAGAGGATCAGTCTCTTTGTGATTTTCCGAAGCTGTTTGTGCTGACAGGGCTTGTTAAGGAGGGAGTATGAAGATAGCGGTTTTGGCCGGTGGCACCAGTACGGAAAGGGATGTATCCCTTGTCACGGGACGTGAAGTGTACAAGGCACTTAGAGAAAACGGACACAAAGCAATTTTGCTTGATGCTTATCTCGGATGTGATATGGGACCTGATGAGGTATTTGACGCAGATATTGACTGGGCTTTACAGGTAGCTCCTATATCTGAGGCGGCACCTGATATTGAAGAGGTCAAGGTATTAAGGGGTAAGGATAATAAGGAATACTTCGGGCCTAACGTCATAAAGATATGCCAGGCCGCGGATATCGTATTTATGGCTCTTCACGGAGACTGCGGTGAAAACGGCAAGGTACAGGCGGCTTTTGATCTTATGGGAGTAAAGTATACCGGAACAGACTCTTTTTCGTCTTCACTTGCCATGGATAAGGCAATTTCAAAGCAGATGTTTAAGATGTACGGTGTCCCGACACCCGATAATTATATGCTTAAGGGTGCAGATGATGATTACAGACCTCAGTTTCCCTGTGTAGTCAAGATCTGTAACGGCGGATCATCCGTCGGGGTTTATATAGCAAATAACGAAAGCGAGTATAAGAGTGCCGTAAAGGATGCTTTCAAATACGAATCGAGAGTCATGGTCGAGGAGTACATCAAGGGACGGGAGTTTACATGCTGCGTCATCGAGGGTAAAGCACTTCCGATAGTTGAGATAGAACCTAAAACGGGATTTTATGATTACAAAAACAAATATCAGGCCGGATCTACAATAGAAACCTGTCCGGCAAATATTGACGAGGCAACTACCGCCAGGATTCAGGAGGAGGCGGTAAAAGCTTATAATGCCCTGGGGATCAAAACATATGCCAGAATGGATTTTCTGATGAACGATAAAAATGAAATATTCTGCCTGGAGGCAAACACGCTCCCCGGGATGACACCTACGAGCCTGATTCCGCAGGAGGCAGCTGCCGCAGGAGTAAGTTATAACGATCTGTGTGAGTGGATTATCAGAGTATCATTGCAAAAGTGGGCGTAAAAATGCGTAATATGACACTGGAAGCGATAGCAGAGGCTGTCGAAGGAAAACTTGTAAATACGGGGAAATGCGATCTGTCGAAGGAAGCAACATGCGTGGTCATAGATTCCAGACTCATTGAAGAGGGCGGAATTTTTGTTGCCACAAAGGGGCAGCGCGTCGACGGACATGATTTTATCGGACAGGTCTTTACAAAGGGAGCACTTGGGGTAATATGTGAGAAGCTTCCGGGAAAGGCAGCCGGACCTTGCATAATTGTGGAGGACAGTTTTGCGGCACTTAAGAAACTGGCAAAGTATTACCGTGACCAGTTGTCCCTTAAAATAGTGGGGATCGTAGGAAGTGTAGGCAAGACAAGTACAAAGGAAATAGTTGCCTCTGTTCTTTCTTCGCGTTTTGAGGTTCTGCGTACCGAAGGAAACTATAACAACGAGGTAGGTGTTCCTCTTACGATCTTTAAGATAAGGGACGCACATGAGGTCGCTGTTATTGAAATGGGGATTAATAACTTCGGGGAAATGGACAGACTCGGTGCGATTGTCCGCCCTGATATAGTTTTGTTTACAAACATCGGTCCCTGCCATCTGGAGTTTTTGGGTGATCTTGACGGGGTTCTTCGTGCAAAAACAGAGATAATCCCACATATGTCGGCATCGGGAACGCTGGTCCTTAACGGCCAGGATGAAAGACTTGCACAGATTGATGAGACCATGGCGCAGGGGCGTAAGATCATAAGATACGGCAAAGAATCAAAAAGAGATGATGTTTATGCCTCGAATATAGAAAACCTGGGACTGGACGGATCGAGATTTACCGCAAATTTCCCGGATGAGAGCCATTATGAAATGACAGTTCCCCTTCCGGGCTATCATATGGTTGATAATGCAATTGCAGCCTGTGCGGTAGGATTTCTGATGGGACAGAACCTTGAAGAAATAAGACGGGGATTATCGGGAGCACAACCGCTTTCGGGAAGAGGGCATATTATACACTCGGAGAAATACACGATAGTCGATGACTGCTACAACGCCAACCCCAAGTCAATGTGCGCAGCGATAGATACCCTCGGATACGCTCTCGGAAGAAAAGTCGCGATCCTGGGAGATATGTTTGAGCTCGGAGAAGAATCTGATAAACTTCACGGTGAGGTCGGGGAATATGCCGCAGCTGCCGGAGTGGATTCGCTCATATTTATCGGAGCGTCGGCTAAGTATATGTATGAGCGGGCAAGGCTTCACGAAGATGTGGAAATAAGGTATTATCCAAACAAAGAGCTGCTTATCGGAGCACTTTCGGATACCTCGAAAGATATATTAAGACAGGATGACACAATACTCGTTAAAGCATCTCATGGAATGGGATTTTCCGAAATAGTAGACTTTTTAAACAGATAAGGAGAAAATCATGGCATTTACTATTTTTACGGACAGTGGTGCAAATATCACAGATAAGGTAAGGGATCACTACGATATCAGGATCATATCCCTCACACTGGTAATGGACGGTGAAGAATTTCAGTTTACAAGTTCGGAGGGTTTTGACTATGAAGATTATTATGAAAAGCTGAAGGACGGGCTCAAGGTTTCGACTTCACAGATCAATCCCAATCAGTTTATGGAAGCATTTGAGCCGGTGCTTGAAAAGGGTGATGATATTCTGTACATCGGTTTGTCGGGAGGAATTACAGGAACAATCAACTCCGCCAAAATAGCCGCTTCGGATCTTATGGAGGACTTCCCGGATCGAAGGATAGTTGTTGTAGATTCACTCGGCGCATCTCTGGGAGAGGGGATACTTGTTACCGAGGCGGCGGAATGCCGTGAAAAGGGAATGACTCTCGAAGAGACTGCAGACAGAATAGAATTCCAGAAATACTGTATGTATCAGGTGTTTGTTGTTGATGACTTAAAGCACCTTAAGAGAACGGGCCGTATCAGCGGTGCACTTGCGTCTCTTGGTACGATGATGGATATCAAGCCCATACTGAAGGGAAACACCGAGGGCAAGATAGTTGTGGAATGCAAAGCAAGAGGCCGTAAACAGGCCATAAAAGCCCTTGCGGAAAAATACAGGGATCTTGTTGTTAATGCCGAGGAACAGACAGTCGGTATATCATACGGCGGAAAACGTGAGGATGCGGTGCATCTTGCCAACCTTATTTCAAAGATAGCACAGCCGAAGAAGATCTGGCTTGTGGCACACGAGCCGACTACGGGTTCCCATGTTGGTCCCGGAATGCTTGGACTGTATTTTAAGGGCGCGGACGATGTCAGGGCATTTTGATGGCGAATGAATTCTTAAGATTAAAGAGGTAGATATTTTTGATAAGATTTGTTCTTCTTGTGCTTGTTGTGATTATCGATTTTATCGTTATCATTCCGTTTGAGATAATAGGATACGCGATTGGTCTGTTCTCCATGAAGGCCAGAAATGCATATATGAAAGTGCTGATGACTGTTGTTTTATCGGTGCTTCAGTTCCTGTCGGGCGCAAAGGTTAAGTTTATCGGAATGGAGAAGATACCGCAGGACCGGGCGGTATTATATGTTGCAAATCATCAGAGTTTTTTTGATGTCATACTTACAATAACGAAGCTTCCGGGGCTTGTCTGCTTTGTTGCCAAGAAGCAGTTCAAAAAAATCCCCATATTCTATCAGGGGCTTGATCTGTACAATACTCTTTTTATCGACAGGGATAACGTTAAAGAAGGGCTGAAAACAATTCTTGAAGCGATAGAACGCATCAAGGGAGGAATGTCGGTTTTCATTTTTCCGGAAGGCACCAGGAGCCGTGACGGAAATATGAATGAATTCAAGGAAGGCAGCATGAAGATTGCCACGAAAAGCGGCTGTCCCATCGTTCCGGTGGCAATAACCAATACTGCGGAAGTGTTCGAAAACCATTTTCCGAAGGTCAGAGGTGTTCCGGTAATCGTTGAGATGCTGGATCCCATATACCCCGAAGATTTCGATAAAACAGAGCAGAAGCATCTCGGAAAGCTGTGCAAAGAGCGTATTGAAGCTGCAAGAGATGCTAATTACGAAAAATTATGATCTGTAAATGATCCTGCCGTCGGCAATCGTATACTTTATTCTGCCCGAAAAAGTTCTTCCGAGAAACGGAGAGTTGGAAGATTTTGAAAGGGATGAGGTGTATGTAGTTTCTTCATCCGGAGAGAAGATCATTATATCCGCCGGAGCACCCACAGACAAAGTTCCGGCATCAAGTCCGTAGAGTTTCGCCGGGTTACGACTCATCAGTTCAAAGAGCCTGGTCATATCAATTATGTCCCTTTTGACGAGAATTTCATATGCAAGTAAAAACGAAGTTTCAAGGCCGATAATACCGCTTGGAGCCGATACGAAATCCCGTGATTTTTCCTCAGGTGAGTGAGGAGCATGATCTGTTGCTATCATATCTATCGTTCCGTCGGCAAGCCCCTCCCATATGGCTTCGCGATCATCGGTTCCACGAAGCGGCGGGTTCATCTTGGCGTTTGTATTGTACTGCTGTACAGCCGAATCCGTAAGTGTAAAGTGATGGGGTGTAGCCTCCGCGTGGATGTTCGGGTTGGTCAGTTTCGCAAGTCTTACGGCATCAACACCTCCGGCTGTACTGATATGCTGTATATCAAGTATGACACCGGTTGCGGACGCGATCTTAAGATCCCGCTTTATCATTGATATTTCCGCCTCAGGATCCGAGCCTGTAAGGCCGATGAGCTTAGCGGCCGTACCTGAATTGACACCGTTTTCACTGATATATGCCGGGTCTTCTTCATGAAGGGATACCGGAACGTTAAGCTTTGATATTTCCCTGAATGCTTCCGTCAATAGAGCGGCATCTTCTATCGGCTTTCCGTCATCCGTAAAGCCCACGGCTCCGGCATTCTTAAGAGCCGCAAAATCATTGAGCTTCCGACCTTCCATTCCCTTAGTAACGGTGGCACAGGTATATATATGAATGTCCTCTTTTGAGGCGCGTAAAAGCACTTCCCGCACCAGCTCGGGACTGTCTATCGGAGGGGTTGTGTTTGCCATCATAACAACCGATGTAACACCTCCGGCAGCTGCGGCAAGAGAACCTGTATGGATATCTTCCTTGTGAGTCTGTCCCGGGTCGCGGAAGTGAACATGAACGTCAACAAGACCGGGTCCGGCTATGAGACCGCTTCCGTCTATGACGGTATCTTCATTGTTATCTAAGTTCGATTGAGCATATTCCGGTTGCGACACAATCCGGTTGTTAACGATATAAATATTTCCGATTTCATCCCGCGCATTTGCGGGATCTATAATCCTTATGTTTTCTATTCTCATTTGTTATGTATCCCTTACCTTCGATGGTAATCATTATACAATATAATTTTCATTTTTGTGTACTATTTTACCTGTGAATATAGTATAATTTACATAACTATACTCAATTTCAGCAATGAGGGTTAATATGAGCAAAAGTCAAAATGAAGATTTATTAACCGCATGGGTCAAGGTCGGTCTCATCCTGATGCTTGTAATAACGATTCTGATGATGTTTATTGCAACAGTTGACGGTAACACCAAGGGAGAAGCCTCCATAGGATCCTTTGGTACGAAAGATTTTAATGAGGGTTGGGTGCTTACACAAAACGATATTACAAGTACCGTATCACTTCCGGCTTTCGTTGATTCTTCCCTGGGCGATGAGATCATAATCAACAATACTCTTCCATCAAATATTTCAAACGGAATGAGTCTGATGGTAAGGGCATCGATGCAGGATGTGGTCATTTATATTGACGGAAGGCTCAGAGAAGAGTATTCGTCCAATTCCACTTTCGACATGAGTCAGTTTTTGCCAAGCGCGTATGTTGTTACTGAACTCAATGGTAGGGATGCAGGTAAGGATATTACCATACATATTACCGTCAAGAACAAAGGAAGCATAAATGCCATCAGCTACGGTCACGGTAATAACGTGTGGTTTCCCGTTATCAGGAACGGGCTGTGGGTGAACATACTTGCAGTGATAGAACTGATTAGCGGCACATTGGCATCGCTTTCGGCATATGCTCTTGGAAAGAAGTATAGGACGCAGGCTACGGGATACTTGGGACTCCTGATGATGGATGTGTCCCTCTGGATGCTTAGCGAGTCAACTCTGCGCCAGCTCATATTTACAAGACCGTCCATGTCTCAGTATTTCTCATATATGACGCTTGAGCTTATCGGAGCCCTGGCCTGCATGTATTTTGACGCAGTGCAGCACGGGATATATCACAAAAGATATGTGATAGCAGAAGCTATGGTTCTTCTCCAAATACTTATAAACATCATACTTCACATAACCGGGATAGCTGAATTCTACCAGACACTTGCATTTACTCACGTTTTAGAGGCGGCGTGTGCAGTGCTTGTTATAGTAAATCTGGTTACAGATGCAAAATATGGCAGGATCGCAAGCTACAGGATGAGTGCAATAGGTGCTTTGGTGTTTGTAGGCTTTTCGGTATGCGAACTTATATTTTTCTATGCGTCAAAGTTTCGGAATCATTTCGGAGTATTTATTTGTTCCGGCCTGCTGGCACTTTTAATATTCACGGTAATTCAGATGATTATGGATGTTCTTACCATGTTTCGTGAAAAAGAGAAGATCCGGATGGACATGACGGGGCGAACAATAGAAACTATAGCCGGTGCAATTGATGCAAGGGATGAGTACACCGGAGGACATTCCGAGAGAGTAGGGCTGTACGCCCAGGCTCTGGCCCGTCAGATGGCTGAAGAATATGATTTTAACGAAGAGGATATCTTAAGAATACATTATATCGGACTGATTCACGATATGGGAAAGATCGGTGTGGCGGACAGTGTGCTTAATAAGGCCGGAAAACTTTCGGACGAGGAATTCTCTCTCATGAAGAAGCATTCGGAGATCGGATATGAGATCATGAGTTCTCTTGGGGAAGAAATAGAGGGGGCACTGGATGGTATACGATACCATCATGAGAGGTTTGACGGCAGGGGCTATCCTGACGGGCTGTCAGGAGAAGATATCCCACTTATCGCAAGGATACTCTGTCTTGCTGACAGTTATGATGCCATGACTTCAAACAGGGTGTACAGAAAGAGGCTTACAAGAGAAGAAGTTATAGGTGAATTGAGGAAATGCTCAGGTACACAGTTTGATCCGAAGCTTGCGGATATTTTTATAAGCCTTCTTGAAAGCGGTAAGATTTCAGAAGTTACGATTGACGGACTGGCGGCAGGAAGCATGGGAGAGGTTCTTGAGTCGGCAAAGCTTGAAGGACGGCTTCAGAGCGACCTTCAGGCCGGAGAGAAAATCATTCACCCTTCACATGTCAGAATGCTGTGCTACATGATCAAACTTATGGAGAAAAAGGACAAGCAATACACGGTCATGTTTATCGGTGTGGATGATAATCCCCAAAAGAATGAAAGTGAAGTTGCATCCGCAAGAAGGAAGATTACATCCATTGTTACCGAGAGTATAACTGAGCATGATATAAATATACGTTACAACGAGCGCCTTAATGTAGTAGCTCTGTTTGATAGAACTGATGAAGAGGTTGAGACATTTGCGGATATGATCCGCGCAAGATTTCCCGAGAGCTACATCGCATAGAGCCACAACCTTTAGCGCATGATATAATATGACCACCATCTTATGGAGAGATTATGGGATTTGATTATTTTGTATTCTATACTGAAGCAAGTCTGATCTGTGTGATAATACTGTCAACGATTCTGGTAGCCGACAGGATGTACAACACAAAGCAGGAAAAACAGGTATGGTTTAGACGGGCTATTGTTTCGTTTATGCTGTATTTTATTTCCGATGCCTTCTGGGCAGCAATGCTCAGCGGAGAGTTTACGGTAAAACGTTCTTACGTTGTGCTTGTTAACCTGTCAAACTATATTCTTCTGGGTCTGATGGCATACGGGTTATTTATGTTCATAGCCGCATCCGAAAAAATGCCATTCCGTAAAGATGCAAGGATAAGACGGCTTATCTTTCTCCCTGTAATTATTTCCACGCTTGCAATTTCAATCGCTTATGTGAAAACCCCTTTATTCTGGGTCAACGAACAGAACGAACTTAACAACCTGTACTTTCCGTTAATGATCGCGGTTCCTTCAATCTATCTTTGGGCCGGCTTTGGTCTGTCTGTCAGATATGCATTAAAATCAGTATCCAAGATGGATAAGCGGCGATTCCTTGCTATTGGAAGCATTCCCGTGATTGTAATGGCGTTCGGAATGATTCAGGTTGTTGCGCTTAATGCCCCAACATTCTGCTTTGGATGTACTGTGATGTGGCTGTTCTATTATCTTGAGAATATGCAGACCATGATCTCTGTGGATGATCTGACACATTTGAATAACAGAGGACAGATAAACCGTTATCTGGAGCAGATTCATTACAATAAGGATATCAGAGTCATTATCATGATGATTGATATCAATAAGTTCAAGACGATCAATGACACATACGGTCATGCGGAGGGAGATCGGGCACTTGTGATCGTGTCGGAAGCACTCAGGCAGACCTGTGAGCAGATAAAAGCATCGGTATTTCTTGGCAGATACGGAGGGGATGAGTTTACTATCGTTATCAAGAATCCGGAAGAAGATATAATGCCGGAACAGCTGGTTTCCATGATCCGCAGTATTCTTACTCAAAAGAAAACGGAAAATCAGCTGCCATATGATTTGAATGTAAGCATAGGTTACGATTTAATAAGGGGTAGTGACGATGATGCAAACGAGTGTCTGAAACGTGCGGACAAGAACCTGTACATAGACAAGCAAAGAAAAGGAGAATAATATGGAGCCCCTCTTTTCACCTGACATTCACGTACTATATGAACACAGTTCAATACCGCTAGCGATTTATTATACCGATGGCGGAAGGTTTTTTGCGTACCTTGTATCCGAAGGAGCATGCAAAATGTATGAATCCACAGCCGAAGAGATGCTTGAGAGGCTCAATGGCGATGACCCTTTGGATAATATAGTGGAAAAAGAAGAGATGATCCGGGCTATAAGTGATTTTTCACAGAACGATGCAAGTTATAACGTGGTTTTTCACGAATATGTCGGAAAAAGCAGAAAACTCATAACCATCCACGGGATAGGCGAGCACGAATACACAAAAGACGGAAGAAGATACAGCATAATCCGGTATGATGAGATATCGGACAGGTCAAGACGTTTTTTGTTCAAGGATGAAGAGAAGGAGATTGCCGAGCGTGACAGGTTAAATGCGGAGATTGATGATGCGATCGCCAGAAGCTATACTTCCGTACTGTATGTAAATACCGACGACCTCACGGTTGAATATGTCCGACTCAACAAGCACGGAAAACCGCTGGAGGAAGAATGCCGCAGAGATCCCCATCTTCGTCATGTTATGGATGTCTATGTTAATGCACTTGTATACCGGGATGATATGAAGGGTGTACTTAAGTTCGGTGACTTCGATTATGTAATAAAGGCGCTTGAGGAGAATAACCCTCTTTATCATACGTACCGCACGGTAAGGGAGGGGAAAATAGTTTACTACAGGCTCAAGATAATACCGTTCGATAACGGAAGAAAGCTTGTATACGGTTTTGAGCACTTTGATGATCAGATACGTGAGAAACTTGTACGCAAAACCCAGTATGAGACTCAGATGACATTACTTGCCGGATTATCATGTGAATATGAATCTGTCTGGCTGGTGGATGCTACCCTTCATCACGCAAAACTGATCCGAAGTAATATGAAGTCCGATATTGCAAATATTATGAACAGGGATTATGAGGGCGCGTACGAAAGCATTCTCGGTAACTATATAGAAAAATATGTCGTACCCGAAGACCGTGAAAGGGTATATTCCATGGCCGATATCAGCAACCTTATGAGAAATACCAAAGAGGATGAGATATACCATATTAATTATTACAGGGTCAACCCAAACGGGGAGAGAAATTACATTCAGCTCTGCATTGCAAGAGTCACGGATGAAAACGGTGTAGTCAGATTCGTTTGCGGATTCCGAAATATTGATTCGATAATCGAGGAGGAGAAGACCAAGAACCTTCTGTTCTCTATGGCACACATAGATAATATGACTAACGTCAACAACAGAAGGACATTTGATGAATACATGGATACGAATGAAGACAAAGAAGTACCGGATGATCTGGTGTTCTTCTCGTTTGATCTTAATAATCTCAAGGAAACTAATGACAACTACGGTCATGAGGCAGGAGACGAACTTATAATAGGCGCAGCAAAATGTATGAGAGAAGTTCTGGGTTCCTACGGCAGCATATACAGAACAGGAGGAGATGAGTTTGCCGCTATTATAAATGTGCCCGGGAGTGAAAGGGCGGCTCTTATAGGAAAGTTGCGTGATAGTTTTGAGAAATGGAAAGGTACTTCCGTAAGCGGATTGTCCATTTCAATGGGTTATGTGTGCACTAAAGAGATACCCGGTATGTCGCTTCATGACATGAGACGAGAAGCCGAAAAGAGGATGTACGCCCAAAAGAGCGATTACTATATGCAGGAAGGAAATGATCGGCGCAGAGGCCGGGCCGGTTATATCCCTTGAAAAACCCACGAAAATCACATATACTTTAGACAAAGTGGGAAATTGTATGTATCAGTAAGAGAACCATGAAGATTAAGGAAACAGCAACTGTTATTTCGCAGGAGTGCCTATGTAATGGCATATACTCGATGTGGATCGAAACAAATGCCGCAGAATATGCATCTGCCGGGCAGTTCATATCGTTATATTCAAACAGTGATGCAAGGCTGCTTCCGAGGCCGATCAGTATATGCGAGATTGACAATACAATAAATCCGGGAAGGTTACGTTTGGTATACAGAGTTGCCGGAGCGGGAACAGATGAATTCTCACATATGACAGCAGGTGACAGGCTGGATATATTGGGGCCGCTTGGGAACGGATTTTTGGCTCCGGTTACGGAAAGAATAACGCCGGAAACGGTCGCGCTTCTTGTCGGAGGAGGTATAGGAATTCCTCCGATGCTTGAGTTGGCAAAGAGCCTGCAGTGTAATGTTACGGCAGTTGCCGGATACAGAAGCGATAAGGAAATGTTTCTCACAAAAGAGCTGGAGGATGCCGGCAGACTAATCGTTGCAACAGACAACGGAAGTTTCGGAACAAAAGGTACCGTTATAGACGCCATCAGGGCTGAACAGATCAAGGCGGATATGATTTTTGCCTGCGGCCCGAAACCCATGCTGAAGGGCATAAAAGATCTGGCTGAGGACATGGGTATTCCGGCATATATTTCAATGGAAGAGCGGATGGCCTGCGGAGTAGGTGCGTGTCTCGGTTGCGTGTGTGAATCCACTCATATTGATGATCATTCCAAAGTCAACAATAAGCGCGTATGTGTGGATGGGCCTGTATTTAATGCATCGGAGGTGGAACTTTGAACACTTCTGTTAGCATTGCGGGTATTACATTTAAAAATCCGGTGATGACTGCATCGGGTACATTCGGATCGGGAATGGAGTACTCCGAATTTGTCGATCTTAATAAACTTGGAGCTGTTGTTACAAAAGGTGTCAGCCTCACACCGTGGAGCGGCAATCCTACACCGAGAGTAGCGGAAACCTACGGCGGTATGTTAAATGCAATAGGATTGCAGAACCCCGGAATAGATACGTTTATTGAGCGTGATCTTGCTTTTTTGTCAAAGTACGACACAAGGATAATAGTCAATGTTTGCGGCAAGACAACCGGGGAGTATGTCGAAGTGGTCGAACGCCTGGCTGATACAAACGCGGACATGCTTGAGATAAATGTTAGCTGCCCTAATGTTAAGGAAGGCGCTATCGCTTTCGGACAGGATCCCAAAGCCCTTGCTGACATAACAAGACAGATCAAAAAGAAGGCTAAACAGCCGGTGATCATGAAGCTGTCTCCTAATGTTACGGACATAGCACTTATGGCGAAGGTTTGCGAGGATGCCGGGGCTGATGCCGTTTCTATGATAAATACGATAACGGGAATGAAGATTGACGTAAACAGACGCAGATTTGTTCTCGCCAATAAAACGGGAGGTCTTTCGGGACCGGCAATTAAACCGATTGCGGTCAGGATGGTATATCAGGCAGCTTCGGCTGTGAAGATACCGGTAATCGGAATGGGAGGTATAGCATCCGCGGAGGATGCACTTGAGTTTATTATGGCAGGGGCTACGGCTGTCGCCGTGGGAGCCGCAAATTTCAGGGATCCGTACACGACCGAAAAGGTCATAGAAGGTATCGGACAATATATGGCAGACAACAAGGTATCGGACATAACGGAACTTATAGGATGTGTTAGATAGCAATAAGCGGGAGGGTTTTACTATGATGCAGATAGGCGGAGTCGATAATCTTGTATTAAAGCAGGTAAAACTGCCTTCGGATTACGAACAGGAAGAAAAGAAGGTTCAACTTCAGAATGATGACAGGAAAGTCATCGAGGATACAAAAGTACAGACCGGCAAAGATAATGGAAGTACGGATGAGGCCGAGAAGGCGATGTATGGCGATGTAGTAGGTCGCTCGTCTGACGGTGATACAACCCGTGTTAAGCAGGATGCCATTGAAGCCCTTGAAACCGGAATGGTGTTCCAGAAGGATGAGAGGGAAGGTAACCTTATGGAGTGGAGTCGTGATCAGCTGACAACAATGCTTGACCGCGGTGACATTACCAATAATGAGTATGAACGTGAGATCGCCAGACGTGATGAAATAATGGAAAAGGATGAGGAATCCGCAGCGGCCAAGACCAATGCCGAGATGATCGAAAAGCAGAGAAAAGAGGCTGAGGAAAAAGCAAAGGAAGCCGCAAAAGAGCGACTTGAAGAGATGCAGAATGCCGGGAACAAGGACAAGGAGACTGAGGGCATCGGTGTACAAAACGGTGAAGAAGACGAGAACCGTGTCAATACACAGAATGAGGAAGAGGACGATAACATCAGCAGGCTTGAGAATGGAATGAACATGCTTGCAGCCGGTGAAAGGAGTCTTGAGATCGAAGAGGATGCGGTTAACATCGCCGCGCAAAACGGCAGAAGCGAGATCATCGATCAGATACTCAATCCCGAGGATGGATCTCTTAAAGTTATCATTCAGTAAACACTGCAATGGAAATTAATGCGTATGCAAAAATTAATATCGGGCTGGATGTCGTAAGACGAAGGCCCGACGGATATCATGAAGTCCGCATGATAATGCAGCAGATAGGGCTTCATGATGTTCTGTATATTGACAGAGAAGATGTTCCGGGGATCCGAATCACGACCGGCAAAGAAGAATTATCCCCCGGAGAGGATAATCTTATTTATAAGGCTGCAAAGCTTCTGATGGATGAGTATGACCTGACTGGCGGGGTAAGGGTAGATCTTCAAAAGAATATCCCCATTGCTGCCGGACTTGCGGGCGGAAGCACGGATGCGGCCGCAACACTGATTGCAATTAACAGGCTGTATGACCTTGGACTTTCGCGGGAAGAACTCATGAAACTGGGGGTGCGCATAGGTGCGGACGTACCCTTTTGCATTATGGGGGGCTGTGCCATGGCGGAAGGGATAGGTGAAATACTTACACCGATAGAATCGCATGTTAATTTCAAGGTACTTCTCGCAAAGCCTTCCGAGAGTGTGTCCACGAAGTATGTGTATGAACATCTTAACTTCGGTCATATGGTCCATCCGGATATTGATGCAATAACAGACGGGCTTGCGGGCGGTGATGTCGGGAAGGTTGTCCGCAACATGGGGAACGTACTTGAGACCGTTACTGCTTCAGAGGTTTCCGCAATAGGTAATATAGAACGTATAATGACCGGCTGTCCCGGAAATCTTAAGGCTATGATGAGCGGAAGCGGACCTACGGTTTACGGCCTCTTTGATTGCAATTGCCCGGAAGATGAGATTAACGGAGCATACGGAAGCGTTGAAGCTTCGGGATATGCCCGGGAATTGTATATGACTGATTTTTACTATCCGTAGAATTAAGGAGTATTCATGGACGAATTAAAGCTTCAGATGAATGTGGATGAATATCTGCCTCTTCGCGATGTTGTATTCAATACATTGCGACAGGGGATACTCACCGGAGTTCTCAAGCCGGGCGAGCGGCTTATGGAAATCCATCTCGCAGACAGACTTGGGGTTTCGAGATCCCCGATAAGAGAAGCAATAAGGATGCTGGAGCTCGAAGGGCTTGTAACGATGATACCCAGGAGGGGTGCAGAGGTTGCGAGGATCAGCAAACAGGATATAAGAGATGTTCTGGAAGTTAGGCTGGCACTTGATTCCCTTGCAACGAAGCTTGCCTGCAAGAGGATTACAAGCGAGCAGGCAGAGGAGCTTAAGATAGCACAGAAGGCATTTGAGGAAGCAACGGGAACGGGCGATGTTACTCTGATAGCACAGGCAGATGTACGTTTTCATGATGTGATACTTGCCGCATCCCACAATAAACGACTCGTTCAGATGGTCAATAATCTTGCCGAAAGGATATACAGATATAGGCTTGAATATATCAAGGATGCCGCCAATCACGCCAGACTGATCGAGGAACATGCCAAGATTACGGATTGTGTTATTAAAGGGGATGAGGGCAGTGCGTGTATAGCGGCTGAGATACACATAGTGAATCAGGAAAATGATATGCTCAAATCTCTTGACCTTTAGAAATTACAGGAAGACGGATATGGATAAAGATGTATGGGTATCTGTTGCCGGATTGCAGTTCGGCAGCAATCCCGAAGGAGAAAAAATAGAAATTCTGACTCCGGGAAGTTATTACAAGAAAAAAAATCACCACTATGTACTCTATGATGAGATAGGGGAAAACGCGGACGAGGTTACCAAAAACGTTGTCAGGTTCGACGGGGATATGTTTTCGATCAGCAAGTCAGGATTTACAAATGTGGAGATGATCTTCGAGAAGAATAAGCGTAATATGACAAACTATGTCACTCCCTATGGTACTCTGCTTGTTGGCATAGATACAGACAATATAGATATAAGGGAAAACAAAGACTCCATCAATATTGATATAGATTACGCGCTGGATATTAACTATGAACATCTAGCAAACTGTAAAATAAAGATGGAGATTAAAAATTCGGTTTCAATGGGCGAAGGTATGTGATAAAATCATCTGGATTGTTCCAAAGATGATTATATAAGGAGAGTTGTGTAGATGAACGGTATTTTATTGATCTCGACAGCAACGATAGTAATGCTGGTAGTACTTGCTGTTCTTGTCGGAATCGTTATACTTTTGTATTTTCTCGGGAAAAAGGCACAGAAGAGGGAAGCCCAGCAGCAGGAGCAGATCGATGCAATGAAGCAGACTGTTTCTATGCTGATAATAGATAAGAAACGGATGAAAATCAAGGAGTCCGGGCTTCCGCAGGCGGTGATTGACCAGACTCCCAAGATGATGAGATGGACAAAGCTCCCTATTGTCAAGGCAAAAGTCGGACCGCAGGTAATGTCGCTTGTATGCGATGACAAGATATTTGATAATGTACCCGTTAAAAAGGAAGTTAAAGCAACTGTCAGCGGTATATATATTACAAGCGTAAAGGGTATACACGGACCGATAACTCAAAGTGGCGGCGGCAAGAAAAAGGGCAAGTTTAAACAGTTTGTTGAAAGAATGCAGGAAAAAGCAGGAGCAAAACCTGTTAAATAAAATCTTTTTGTGCCTGATAGTGATTCTTTCGCTTTCAGGATGCTCCGGAGCAGGTGAACTTGATCCCGATGACTATGTAAAACTGGGGCAGTATAAGGGCTTAAAAGTTGACAGGGCGTCATATGAAGTGACCGAGGAAGAACTTGCACAAGAGCTTGATATGCTTGCAAATGCATATGCCGAACCTGACGGAACCATCCCCGAGCTGACGGATGATTTTATAAGAGAGATATCCGGAGGTCATTACAAGGATATGGCTGCATATACGGCAGCGCTTGAGGATGAGATGAAATCGGAATACGAAGAGTTCTACGAACTTCAGTATTACGAGGATATTTGGAACAAGGCAGTGGATAACGCAACGGTTATTAGGGATTTTCCGCCCGAATATCTTCAGAAGAAGACGGAGAGATCGATCATATCCGCACGCAAATACGCACAAAGCCTCAACATGACATTTGAGGACTTTGTGAATGAGAAGATGGGGCTCACCGTAGAGGAGTTCAACTCTCAGGCAATAGAATATGCAAAGGTAGCTGCGAAGGAGAGCATGGTACTCGCTGCAATAGCCAAGGCAGAGAACATTACCGTATCGGATGAGGATATAGAAAAAGCAATAAAGGAATATGTCGATCTGGGTGCTTTTGAATCCGAGGAAGCCTTCAGGCAGGAGGGCGAAGAGAGGATGGAAGAGCTTAAAGAGTACATCCTTACCTCAAAGGTTCAGGATTTTCTGGTCCAAAATGCCGATAAGGAATAATACATATAACAGGAAGAAGAAAAAATGGAGCAGTTAACAACAGTCAGAGAATTATTTAGGAACAGGGAAGAATATCTTGACAAAGAAGTCAGTATCGGTGGATGGGTAAGAAGCATCCGCGATTCCAAAACATTCGGCTTCATAGTGCTTAATGACGGTACTTTTTTTGAACCGATTCAGGTGGTGTACTCCGATGCGCTTCCTAATTTTGCCGAGATAAGCAAGACAAACGTGGGAGCGGCTCTTATAGTTAAGGGAACTTTGGTGGCAACACCTTCCGCTAAACAGCCCTTTGAGATACAGGCAAAGGATATTTGCATCGAAGGTGCGTCGACGCCCGACTATCCGCTTCAGAAAAAGCGTCATACAATGGAGTATCTGCGTACAATAACGCATCTACGTGCGAGAACCAACACATTTTCGGCGGTTTTCAGAGTGCGTTCTCTTATAGCATATGCCATACACAAGTTTTTCCAGGAAAGGGATTTTGTGTATGTGCACACTCCGCTTATTACAGGATCCGACTGTGAAGGAGCCGGTGAAATGTTCAGGGTAACAACACTTGATCCTTCTGATCCTCCAAGACTTCCTGACGGCAGCGTTGATTTTTCGAAGGATTTCTTCGGCAAAGAGACCAACCTTACCGTAAGCGGACAGCTTAACGGAGAAACATTTGCAATGGCCTTCAAGAACATATATACATTCGGGCCTACATTCAGGGCTGAGAATTCCAATACTACGAGACATGCGGCAGAGTTTTGGATGATTGAGCCCGAAATGGCGTTTGCGGATCTTGATGATGACATGGCTCTTGCAGAGAGCATGATAAAGTACATCATTAATTATGTACTGGAAAATGCTCCGGAAGAGATGCAGTTCTTCAATAATTTTATCGACAAGGGTCTTATTGAGAGGCTTCAGCATGTTGCTTCATCGGATTTCGGCCGGGTGACATACACTGATGCCGTGAAGATACTTGAAAAGCATAATGATGAATTCGAGTATAAGGTAAGCTGGGGATGTGATCTTCAGACGGAACATGAGAGATTCCTTACGGAAAAAGAATTCAAGAGGCCTGTGTTTGTAACGGATTATCCGAAGGAGATCAAGGCCTTTTATATGAAGCTCAACGAAGACGGCAAGACAGTTGCCGCAATGGATTGTCTCGTACCGGGGATAGGCGAGATAATCGGCGGCAGTCAGAGAGAAGATGATTATGATACTCTTCTTGCAAGAATGAATGAACTGGGCCTTAAAAAAGAAGATTATGATTTTTACCTTGATCTTCGTAAGTACGGATCCGCAAGGCATGCGGGATTCGGGCTCGGATTTGAGAGATGTGTCATGTATCTGACGGGAATGGGCAATATAAGGGATGTGCTTCCTTTCCCGAGAACTGTAGGAACAGCGGAACTGTAATTGCGCGGATTTCTTGTGCGCGAGTCACTTTGATAGTAATAAGGGGATGATAATATGGGGAGATTTGCATTAAAGGGGAATGCGGCTCTTCTTGCGGCGTGTCTGATCATTACAGGCAGTACATTTAGTGTCAGTGCTGCAACTCTGCAAGAGATCAGGGACGAGAAGCAGGAGGCACAAAACAAAAAAAGCGAGGCCGAAAGCAATCTAAAAAACGTTAACAAGGATATAGAGAGTATTTCCGAAGAACAGGAGGCAGTGGAAGCCGAGCTTGAGGAACTGGATGCGGAGCTTGTGGATCTTCTGCTGTCGGTAGACCTTCTTGAATCCGATATCGGAAATAAAGAGCTGGACATAGAGAGGACAAAAGAGGAACTTGAGGAAGCCAAAGCAAGAGTGGCCGCTCAGGAGGCAGCAATGGCAAGACGGATCAAGTTCATGTATGAGCGTGGCAGTTCTACCTATCTTGAATTGTTTCTTGAGTCCAAGAGCATGGCGGAGGCTGTAAACAAGTCCGAATACTCCGAGAAGCTTTACAAATACGACAGACTGATGCTTGAGAAATACAGACTTGCCAGGTCTGAAGTGGAGGACAAGGAGGCTCAGCTCGAAGAAGAACTGCATGAACTTGAGGAAATCAAAGAAGATCTTAATTCCCAGAAGGATGAGCTTAATGCGCTGATAGCCGAGAAGCAGGAAACTGCCGATAATTTTGCCGCCCAGCTGTCAAAGGCAAAATCGAAAGCCAGTGAATACAAAAACCAGATATCACAGCAGTCTGCCAATCTGAAGAAGCTTAATCAGGCAGAAGTCGAAAAAATAGCCGAGGAGGCTAAAAAGAAGGCTGAAGAAGAAGCTAAAAGAAAGGCCGAAGAGGCTGCAGCGAAGAAAAAGGCTCAGGAAGAGTCGAGAAATAGCGAAGAAAGTGAATCGTCAGATGATTCGGATGATTCCGATGACTCGGACAGTGACAGCGGATCCCATTCGGAGAGCAGGCCAAGCGGCACAAGTGTCAGGGCTAGCGGTTCGGGTACAGGAGCTGATATAGCTAATTATGCACTGCAGTTTGTGGGATGCCCGTATGTAGCCGGAGGAACATCGCTTACAAACGGATGTGACTGTTCGGGATTTACACAGGGGGTGTATTCTCACTTCGGGATTAGTATTCCGAGAAGCTCATATGCCCAGTCTGCGGGAGGAGATGAAGTTTCCTTTGATCAGGCACAGGCAGGCGACATCATATACTACGGCGGACATGTGGGAATATATATCGGAAACAATATGATCGTACATGCGAGCACTGCCGCAACCGGTATCAAGATAAGCAGTGCATTTTACAGATCGATAATTACAATCAGAAGATATTACTGAAGATTTGTCGGTCAGATCGGAGAATTGATATATGAGTTTATCAAAACTTAAGGTAAAAGGGATTAAACTTACGGATGAGACTGGTGAAGCCGTACAGCTTCGCGGTATCAGTACGCTCGGACTTCGTTATCCCGAATATATCACAAGAGAGTCATTTGAAACTTTCAGGGATGAGTGGGGAGCCAACACTATCAGACTGGCTATGTACACCGATGAGTCCGGAGGATACTGTACTGACGGAAACAAGGAAGAGCTTAAGGAGATTATGCTTAAAGGTGTTGAAATTGCTACCGGCCTCGATATGTATGTCATTGTTGACTGGCACATTCTGCATGACAAGACGCCGATGCTGTATAAGGATGAAGCTTGTCGATTTTTCGATGAAATATCAGAGAGGCTGGCTGATCATACAAACGTTATCTACGAGATATGCAATGAGCCGCAGGAATCCCCGTTCGGTGAAGTCATAAGACCTTACGCGGAAGAGATCATTCCTGTTATCAGAAAGCATGATAAAGACTCGATGATAATTGTCGGAACTAACAACTGGTCCCAGGATGTTGATGATGTGATTGGTCAAAAGTGTTCCGACGAAAACGTTATGTATGCACTGCATTTTTATGCTTCAACACATAAGGATAAATACCTTGAAAAAGCTAAGAAGGCCCTTTCGGGTAATGTTCCTCTGTTTATAAGCGAATGCAGCATCTGTGATGCATCCGGAGATGGCGTTATAGATTACGAGATGGGAAAGAGATGGATTGATTTTGCCGATGAGAATGATATTTCATATATTGTATGGAATCTCAGCAACAAAAATGAGAGTTCTTCTCTGATCCGCCCGGAAGTAAGAAGGCTTTCCTGTTGGAAAGATGAGGAATATTCCGACACAGCGAAATGGTTCAAAAAGGTTATGTCGGATAAGAAAGATTCATGAAGAAAATAATCATTGTTATGCCTGTTGCCAACGAAGAGGCTACAATGGGACAGGTGATAGACAAAATATTGGCACTTCCGTACGACAATCTCTATCTGTATCCCGTTGTGGATTCATATTCCAAGGACAGAACGGAAGAGATCATACGCAGTTATGAATCTACCGGAAGAGTTAAGTGCATATTCTACAAAGAATCAAAGGGTGTGATCTCGTGTTATCTGGAAGGATATCGTCGGGCGCTTGCCGACGGAGCCGATTGTGTTCTTGAAATGGACGGCGGCGGAAGTCATCAGCCTGAGGAGATACCGCAGTTTGTTGAAAAGCTCGAAGAAGGATATGATTGTGTATGGGGTTCGAGATTTACAGCCGGAGGTGAAATGAGTCATCAGCCGTTGTACAGGAAGATCCTAAGTTCAGGCGGAACAATACTTGCAAATCTGGTACTCGGGACAAAGCTCAAGGATATGACAAGCGGGTTTGAGGGCTTTAAGGCAGAAGTGCTTCAGGGAATGAACCTTAATAATTTTCTCTCCACGGGTCATATGTATCAGACAGAGATGAGATATTATTGCAGAAACCTTAACTGCATTGAGGTTCCGATCCATTATATCGGCGGTGATTCCTCGCTGAAGTTCAAGTCCGTGACCGAGGCGCTTAGCATTTTATTTAAACTGAAAAAACATGAAGCAATGATATGGAAATAAAAAAGACTGACGTATTACGTCAGTCTTCTTTGTCTTCCACTTCTCCGGCTACGGCGGATATCACGCTTGTAACTGCGGAAACAACTACCGCAACGATTATAACCAGTCCGACTATACCGGCAAATATCAGCATTCCTGCATCCATAGTTTATTCTCCGATCAAAAACAAGAGTAATAATCATTTTCTTAACTAACAGAGATATTACCAAGAAACGGCAGTTTTGTCAAAAATTGTCAAAATCTTTTGGAATATGCGTTGTTTAAATTTCTGAACTGGGTCGGAGTACAGTTTCGCACTATCTTAAACATACGCATGAAAGCAGATATACTGTTAAATCCACTTCTTATAGCTACTTCGGTCACGTTGATCTCCGGATCTAGCAACAGCTTTTCCGAATAGGCTATCCGCCTTGTGTTCAGATATTTGTAAAACGGCATTCCGGCAAATTCCTTGAAGAGTCTGGAAAAATGGTATTTTGAGAATCCGGCCATATCGGCAACTTCCTCAAGAGTAAGGTCTTCTGTGCAGTGCTCGTTCAGATAATTACATATTGACAGGAATTTCTCGGTATATTCCTGCTGCTTATTGGGCTTGATCCCGGCAAACCGGTCAGGGCTTGCGGTATAGTATCTGGCAACCATAACGAGCATCTGCAGGAATTTTTCCACGATCGATACGTTTTTTAAAGGGGCATTTCCGAAATATTCATCGTATATACCCTTCATAAGATTTACGCATTTATCATGAATCTCCGGAAAATCCTCGGGTGTTATGACTATGGCAGGCTGCATTATAGAAAAAATGGAATTGTATTCATTGAAAGACTGGATCATTGACAGGTCGACCTGAAAAATGATCCTTCTGCCCTTGTGGGCATACAGATGATGGAGTACTCCGGGACATATTATTATAATGTCATCAACACGCAGATTAAAAGGAATGTCGTTACACTCCATGGTATACTCACCCTCGAGAGGCATTACGATCTCTACGGCCGGATGCCAGTGGTTGGGGTATTCTTCATAATCCGTGTTATTGTAGAGCAAAAGGGTAGATTCATACTCAAAACTGACCGTTTCCTTTACTCCATCAAGTATCTTTATCAATTCTTGCTACACCTTATCCAAAATTTGATAATTATTTAACATGTATTTAGTTCCGAAAAATTGCAAGAAAATCATACAATAAATTAGAATGCTCTGTAAAGAAACAATTGAAATTTAGGTAATATGTACAAAAATAGGAACAATAATAAGTAGAAAACTTACAACTTAAACGTTTTCGTAGAAAAGACGGTTATAATAAATAGCAATTTTTGATAATCAAAAAGCAATAATTGTGTAGTTAAAAATAGCTAACGGAATTAGAGTGGAATTACCAAGTTTTTAAACTACATTTTCAAAAGGAGGAAAACAAATGAAAATGAAAAAGTTTTTGGCAATTTGTCTTTCTGCAGCAATGACAATGAGCCTTCTTTCCGCTTGTGGCGGCGCAGCAGCTCCCGCAGCTGATGCAGCACCCGCAGCAACAGAAGAAGCAGCTCCGGCTGATGAGCCCGCAGCAGAAGAACCCGCAGCAGAAGAAGCTGCAACAGGAGATGTTGAGGAGATCAGCTTTATGGTATGGGATGATCTTGAGGCATCAGAAGACCTTATCACAAAAGGTTACAAAGATTCTATCGACAGATTCAACAAGGATTTCGAGGGTAAGTATCACTGCACACCTATCACAACAAACCTTGAAGAGTACTATGACAAGCTTAACGCTCTTGTAGCAGCAGGCGAGACACCCGATGTATTTATCGTATCTCCCGGAGCAAACCTTAACGACTATGCTATGACAGGCGTAGCTGCTAAGCTTGATGATTACCTTGCAGACGGATGGAAAGATACTTTCACATCAGATGCTGTATTCGCAGGCGGCACATA
The DNA here is from genome assembly GCA_002350465.1 of Lachnospiraceae bacterium UBA2868. Next base: position 91,856 of record DEEW01000085.1, on the reverse strand, counting down.
CGGTGATGAGGGCGGCGACGGCGCAGGTATCTACGCAGTTCCTCTTAACATCGCAGCAGCATGTGTATTCTATAACACAGAGATGTTTGCTGATGCAGGCGCAGAAGTTCCCAAGACTTTCTCAGAACTCCTCGATGCTTGCCAGAAGCTTCAGGATAAGGGTTACACACCTATCACAATTTCAGCAGGAACAGCTTGGTGCCTGTCAATGGTTGCCGGCTACCTTTGCGACAGAAACGGTCTCAACCTTGACGATATCAAGACTCACAAGACAGACTGGAAGGATGAGAAGGTTATCAACGCTGGTAAGCAGATCCAGGAACTTTCCAAGTATTTCCAGAAGACAGCAGCAGGCGATGACAATGATGTAGCTACAGCAGCATTTTACAACGGAGAGGCTGCAATCCTTATCCAGGGTTCATGGGCAATCGGTCAGATCAATGGTTCTTGCGCAGAAGGCTTCGCTGATAAGGTAGGCGTATTCGCATTCCCTGCAGTTGACGGTTCTTCAGCAGATCCTAACAGAGTAATCGCTAAGTCAGACTCTCTTGCTATGAGTGCTAACACACAGCATCCCGAAGCAGCAGTTCAGCTTATGAAGTACTTCACGGATGATACAGCTCAGAAGTATACAGCAGAAGTCGGTGGTAAGATTCCTGTTACAAATGTACAGTATGACGAGACAGTTGCTCCTCCCGAGCTTAGCTATGTTATGGATGTATTCAAGAGCGCTTCTTCTACATTCGGATTCTACAACGAGTCTCTTGCAGATACAGAGGCAGGTTCAACATTTGATAACTGCTTCGTAGAGATCTTCAAGGGTGAGGATCCCGCAACAGCTCTTGATCCCATCGAAGATTACTATGAGATGAACGTTTGGGAATAATCGATAGAATGCGATAAACAGGCGTTATATCACAATTGGTCAGCACCCTGTTTTGGGTGCTGACCGTTGTTTCAGGGAGGTTATTTATGGACAAGTTAATGAGAAATAAGAAGGCGATAATCCTCTTTATCGCACCGGCGCTGATAATGTTTACGGCAGTGCTGTTCATTCCTGTATGCAAGGCAATTTACTATTCGCTTTGCAATTACAAGATCAATTATCAGCCCAAGTATATCGGCATCAAGAATTATGTGATGCTTTTTACCAAGGACAAGACGATGAAGATTGCATTCAGAAATTCGATGTTCTTTATGATCTTCTCTATTGTGACCCAGCTTGTCTTCGGACTGATACTTGCGGCACTTCTTACCAATATCAAGAAGGGACGAAACTTTTTCAAAAATATTTATTATCTTCCCTGTGTTCTGTCATCTGCGGCACTTGGTCTTCTGTGGATGTTCGTGTTCATGCCGAGACTCGGTATCAACCAGATGCTTGCATCCATGGGTTTCTTTAATGGGGATTGTACATTAGGTCCACAGTGGCTGTTCAGTACCGAAGGGTACATAATACTTCCGATCTGGGTTATCTCTTTTGTGGCATTATGGCAGTATGTCGGTCAGTCGATGATGTTGTATATGGCACAGATCTCAGGAATCAGTTCCGACATTTATGAAGCTTCATATATAGACGGATGCAGCAAGAAACAGTCGTTCTTCTATATTACGCTTCCTCTCATCAAGCCGATGGTGGCAACGGCAATGAGCCTTAATGCTATAGGTTCGCTTAAGTTCTTTGATCTGATCTATAATATGATCCCCGAAGGATTCTTAAGCCACAAGGCTGATGTAATTGCTACACACCTTTATACTCAGGCATTTAAGTTCAGTAAGCTCGGTTACGGCTCGGCAATCGGTGTAATTCTCCTCGCACTTTGCCTTGTCATGACAGTCATTATCAACAAGTTCGTCAAGACAGAGAGCTACGATATGTAAGGAGGAGAAGAAAATGGCTAATACAATGACTATAAGTAAAGAGAAAAAACAGGCGAAAATCGCATCGACACTTATATACGTGTTCCTTATACTGCTCGCCATCATATATATCGTACCTCTTCTGTGGGTACTTATTACGTCTCTTAAAAATGACAGCACTCTAATGCTTTCTCCGTGGGCTATGCCTGCAAAGCTTGAATGGAGCAACTATGAATTTGCATGGACGAAAGGACACCTTGGAACCGCGATGCTCAATTCGCTAATCGTCTGCGGATCAACACTTGTTATCTCAATGGTTTTCGGCTCCATGGCTGCTTTTGCCATAGCGAAACTTCGCTGGAAACTGTCCAAGCTTACGATGTACTATTTCCTGATCGGTATGATGATCCCTATCCATACGATCCTGATTCCGCTGTTTGTTCAGTTCTCGGGATGGGGTATGAGCAATACTCTAATGGGTATAATCATTCCTTACATTACATTTTCGCTTCCTATAACCATATATATAATGGTCGGATTCTTCGAGGGAATACCTAACGAATTGTTTGAAGCTGCATGCATAGACGGATGCTCTGTTTACAAGATGTTCGGTACGGTAGCTATTCCTCTTGCCAAGACAGGATTCATGGTAACGGGACTTATGTCCTTTGTCTCAAACTGGAACGAGCTGCTGGTTGCTATGGTATTTATTTCCAAGGAAGCCAAAAAGACTCTCCCTGTTTCACTGACCAAATTCGTTGGTCCTTATCATACGAATTACTGTCAGATGTTTGCGGCCATCATGATCGCGATCATTCCTACGATCATTGCGTATGTGGCATTTGCAAACCAGATAGTAGAAGGTCTTACCGCAGGCGCTGTAAAGGGATAGGTGGATAGGAGGAACCTGTCGAAGGTAGCCAGAATAGGAGAAATAATGAGCGAGCAAAGAAAACCACTGGTCAGGCACATGTATACCGCAGATCCGTCGGCACATGTGTTTAACGATAAGATATATATTTATCCTTCCCATGATATACCTCACGGAGGGGAAGATAACGATAACGGTGACGAATATCAGATGAGGGATTACCATATTCTGTCAATGGACAGTCTTGATAGCGAATGTATAGATAACGGACTGGCATTGTCAGACGGGGATGTTCCCTGGGTAAGTTCACAGCTGTGGGCTCCGGATGCGGCGTATGTTAACGGCAAATACTATCTTGTGTTTCCGGCAAGAGACAAGGACGGCAATTTCAGGCTCGGAGTAGCTTCGTCAGACTCTCCTACAGGACCCTTTGATCCGGAGGAAAATTATATAGAAGGAAGCTACAGCATCGATCCGGCGGTTCTTGTTGATGATGACGGCAAGGTAATAGTCTATTACGGCGGACTGTGGGGCGGACAGCTTGAAAAATGGAAGAGCGGAAAATTCGATCCGGATGCTCCGTTTTCTCCTGAACCCGACCCTGAAGCGGATGCACTAGGTCCTATGTGCGCCGTAATGAGTGATGATATGAAGTCCTTTGCCGAAAAGCCGGTTATGCTTAAAATACTTGATGAGAACGGCAATCCGCTTAAGGCGGGGGATGAGGACAGAAGATACTTTGAAGGTCCGTGGATGCACAAGTATAACGGGAAGTACTACCTTTCATATTCTACTGGTACGACCCATTACATCGTATATGCGACGAGCGACTCTCCCTTCGGACCTTTTACATACCAAGGAAGGATAATGGAGCCTGTTATCGGATGGACTACACATCATTCCATCATTGAATATCACGGCAAATGGTACATTTTCTATCACGATGCCGAGATGTCCGATGGAATCAACCACAGAAGGTGTGTAAAATATACCGAACTCGTGTATAATGATGACGGAACGATAGTTACCATCGATCCATATAAATAGAGGAAACAGGAGGGTTACAAAATGCTTTATATAGGCGTAGATTTGGGAACGTCCGCCGTTAAGCTCTTGCTTATGAACGAGAACGGCGGAATCGAGAAAATCGTATCAAAGGAGTATCCGCTGGAGTTTCCGTATCCCGGATGGTCACAGCAGAATCCCGATGACTGGTGGAACCAGACTGTAGCGGGACTCAAAGAGCTTACAGAGTATGCCGACAGGGATAAAATCGCCGGAATCAGTTTCGGAGGTCAGATGCACGGACTGGTTGTTCTTGACAAGGACGACAACGTAATAAGACCTGCGATCCTGTGGAATGACGGACGTACTACGAAAGAGACTGAATATCTCAATAATGTGATCGGCAAGGACAAACTTTCCAAGTATACAGCAAATATTGCTTTTGCCGGGTTTACCGCGCCCAAGATACTCTGGATGAAAGAGCATGAGCCTGAGCTTTTTGCGAAGATCGACAAGATCATGCTTCCCAAAGACTATATTGCATATAAGTTATCCGGTGTTCACTGTACAGATGTGTCTGATGCATCGGGAATGCTTCTCTTTGATGTTAAGAACAAATGCTGGTCCAAGGAAATGATGGAAATATGTGATGTAAGAGAAGACCAGCTGGCAAAGATATTCGAAAGCTACGAAGTTGTCGGAAACATTAAGAGTGATGTTGCCAAAGAGCTCGGATTCCCTGAGACAGTCAAGGTTATAGCCGGAGCTGGAGATAACGCTGCCGCAGCAATAGGAACAGGAACTGTAGGTAACGGCAGATGTAACATATCTCTCGGAACAAGCGGTACGATCTTTATTTCCAGTAAGGAATTCTGCGTTGATGAGAACAATGCACTCCATGCTTTTGCGCATGCGGACGGAAATTACCATCTTATGGGATGTATGCTCTCGGCTGCAAGTTGTAACAAATGGTGGATGGAGGATATTCTTAATACGACTGATTACGGCGCTGAACAGAAGGATATCACAAAGCTTGGTGATAATAATGTATTCTTCCTTCCCTACCTTATGGGAGAGAGAAGCCCTCACAACAACCCGGATGCAAGGGCGATGTTTATAGGCATGAGCATGGATACCACAAGAGCAGACATGACACAGGCCATACTTGAAGGGGTTGCTTTCGGAATAAGAGATTCCTTTGAGGTAGCAAAGTCTCTCGGAATCGATATCAAAAAGACGAAGATATGCGGCGGAGGAGCCAAGAGTCCACTCTGGAAGAAGATAATCGCTAATGTTCTCGGAATAGAAGTTCAGGTTATTGAATCGGAGGAAGGACCCGGATACGGCGGCGCTATACTTGCGGCAGTAGGCTGCGGCGAGTTTGCATCGGTTCATGATGCAACAGAGAAGCTTGTAAAAGTAATAGATACCGTTGAACCGGATAAAGACCTTACGGAGAAATATGAAACTAAATATCAGCAGTTTAAGAAGCTTTATCCGACGGTTAAGTGCTTATTCTAACAGACAACTGAAAAGGAGAGGATTATTATGGAGATCAGAAAAGTTACGGATCCTGAATTTGCGGACTACGGCAAAGTACTTGAGGGTTATGATTTTAAGGGACTGATTAAGGCACTTGAAGATAAGACACCGTGCCCGGAAGGAACGGTATATGTCGGAAGCTGTCCGGATCTTGAGTATACCGATGCATTCGGAGTACTTCAGAACAACGTTTACGGAGGAATGCCCATTCAGATCGGATATTGCAACGGTCACAACACGAAACTTAACTGTCTCGAGTATCATCGTGACAGCGAGATCAATATGGGAACAAAGGATTTTATACTTCTTCTTGGTAAGGAAGGAGAGATTGAGAACGGAAAGTTTGACACTTCCAAAGTAAAAGCATTTCTTGTTCCCGCCGGTGTTGCTGTGGAAGTATATGCCACAACACTTCACTATGCACCTTGCAGTGCCAAGGCAGGGGACGGCTTCAAGGTTATCGTTGTACTTCCGAAGGGAACAAACGGTCCGGTTCCTGCAATCTCGGCAAAGTGTGAAGAGGATAAATGGATGACGGCATGCAACAAGTGGCTTCTTGCACATGCTGAGGCATCGGAGGCCAAAGATGGCGCTTATGTCGGACTTACCGGGGTAAATATCGATATAGCCGGAGATATCTGAACCGTAATAGGAAAAATCTTAACCGATTAAGGGCGATTTTTCATTTTACAATCGGCAGGAATTGCAATACAATTATATTTCAGAGGGTATCAATTTCTTAGATGAACCCATATTCGAACATGATATGTTCAGTCAGAAAGTCAGGAGGATTACAAATGAATAACACACCCAAAATGAAAATCGGTATCGTGGGCGTTTCCCGTGACTGTTTCCCGGCAGAGCTCACTATCAGAAGAAGAAAGGCCCTTGTAGATGCATATGCAGCAAAATATGATGCAGCTGACATCTATGAGTGTCCCGTTACTATCATTGAGAGCGAGATCGATATGCAGAACGCTCTTAAGGACATTAATGACAAGGGTTGTAACGCTCTTTGCGTTTACCTCGGAAACTTCGGTCCTGAAATATCCGAGACAATGCTTGCACAGCAGTTTAACGGACCTGTAATGTTCTGTGCGGCAGCAGAAGAAGATTACGAATCTGTTACTACAAGCGGACGTGGCGATGCTTACTGCGGTATGCTTAATGCCAGCTACAACCTTGCTCTTCGCGGAGTAAAGGCTTACATTCCCGAGTATCCGGTAGGCGATGCTGAGGATTGTGCGGATATGATCCATACATTCCTTCCCGTTGCAAGAGCCGTATATGCACTCAAGAATCTCAAGATCTTCTCATTCGGTCCCAGACCTCTTAACTTCCTTGCTTGTAACGCGCCTATCAAGCAGCTGTACAATCTTGGCGTTGAGATTGAAGAGAACTCAGAGCTCGACCTTTTCGAAGCATATCATAAGCATGACAATGATTCACGTATTGCAGATGTTGTTAAGGATATGGAAGCAGAACTCGGTGTCGGTAACAAGAAGCCCGAAGTACTTCCGAAGCTTGCACAGTATGAGCTGA
>DEEW01000085.1:80938-85017 GCA_002350465.1 Lachnospiraceae bacterium UBA2868 | reverse complement strand
CCTGCATTCCAGACCCAGTTCGGTTTCGTTCCTTGCTACGTAAACAGCCGTCTTGCCGCAAGAGGCATCCCTGTTTCCTGCGAGGTTGATATCTACGGCGCACTTTCAGAATACATCGGACAGCTTGTAAGTGACGATGCTGTTACACTTCTTGACATCAACAATTCAGTTCCTAAGGATATGTTTGATGAGGAGATCAAAGGCAAGTTCGATTATGATTACACCATCAAGGACGTATTTATGGGCTTCCATTGCGGAAATACTTGCTCCAAGAAGCTTTGCAAGGCAGAGATGAAGTATCAGGCTATCATGGCAAGAAGTCTTCCTATCGAGGTTACAAACGGAACTCTTGAAGGAGACATAGCTCCCGGCGATATCACATTCTACCGCCTGCAGTCTACTGCTGATAACAAGCTTCGTGCTTATGTTGCAGAAGGTGAGGTTCTTCCTGTTGAGACAAGATCATTCGGCGGTATCGGCGTATTCGCTATACCCGAGATGGGAAGATTCTACCGTTATGCTCTTATAGACGGTAATTTCCCTCATCACGGAGCTGTTGCATTCGGACACCATGGAAAGGCACTCTTTGATGTATTCAAGTATATCGGAGTACTTCCTGAGGAGCTTGAGTACAACAGACCGGCAGGAAATCTCTACAAGACAGAGAATCCATATAAGTAATAAGATTTATTAATAATTTCTCAGACGAGATCGTGGTATATTTCCGGGACGCTCCCGCTCACTGTCCTCGGTGCTCACGTTACTAGGCTCGTAAATACCTCGCCAAGTAACGAGCCTGCGGAGTGCCCGTAAATATACACGGTCTCGTCTTGATTATAGTTTGTAATTTATCCGGATTCCCTGTATTTGCTTTGACACTATATGTTACATGCTGTATAATCCCACCTATGAAGATCATGATAAATATTATTCTGGGAAGTCTGATAATCGGCTATGCGTTCGGGTGCATCAATCTTTCCTATATTCTTTCCAAGTTAAAAGGGTTTGATATCAGAAAATACGGATCCGGAAATGCCGGAGCTTCTAATGTTGTGATAGTTCTCGGGAAAAAAGCCGGACTGACGATAGCTGTCCTTGATATACTTAAAGCATTTATTGCCTTTCGAATCGCTCAATATGTTTTCCCGGAAGCTATTAGTGGGGACATTAATTATGCAGGTGTCATTGCGGGAGTAGGTTCGGTGCTTGGCCATATTTTTCCCTTTTATATGGGATTTAAGGGCGGAAAGGGCTTGGCTTGCTTTGGCGGAACGGTTCTGGCTATCAATTACGTGATGTTTATTATTCTGCTTATAGCAGCTCTTTTTATAGCCATAATTACCGATTATATCTGTTTTGCCCCGATTACGATGGCATTTATTGTTCCGATAACCATAGGCATCGTATACAAGACATGGGTGCCGTCCGCGATAATGGCTGTCGCATCTGTAGCAATGCTGTATAAGCATAGGCAGAATATAGAGAGGATCAGATCCGGTGAAGAACTTCGCTTTCATTTCCTGTGGAGACGCAAGGATGAATCTGAAAGATTCGGTGTGATTGATGACGGAAAAGATATTTTCAACAGAGAAGTTAAGTAAAGGAGTAATATTATGGAGGAAAATACAGTCAGTAAGAGTAAACAGAAAAGAGAAGAGAGAGCTCAGAATGCCGCAAAGAAAAAGAGAGAGTCTCTTATATTGAAAATAGTCGGCATCGTTATTGCGGTTGCAGTTATAGGTCTTGCGATTTTCGGAATCGTGAGGGTGATAATCAAAGAAGCCAACACGATAACAGCAAGCGGAGAGTATTCCTCACAGCTTGATGATAACGGTTACATCAAGGGGATCAAGGCTACGGATTATGTGACTCTGTGTGACTACAAGAACATTGAGGTTCCGTTAAGTGAGGTAACCTATACCGACGAAGAGTTCAAGGATGTTATTGAGCAAAATCTGGCTGCTCATCAGGTTCTAAAAGAGGAAGGTGTGGTAGCAGACGGTGACAAGGTTAATATAGACTACGTAGGAACAATGGACGGAGTGGAATTTGAAGGCGGAAATTCCGGTGGAAACGGATATGATCTTACTATCGGAAGCGGTCAGTTCATAGAAGGATTTGAGAGCCAGCTCATAGGACATAAGGCCGGAGAAGACGTTACTGTCAAGGTAACATTTCCCGAGGATTACAGCCAGGCTGATCTCGCAGGAAAACCGGCGGAGTTTGCCGTTACAATACACGGAATTTATGCGGATCCCGAATACAACGATGATTTCGTGAAGGAAAACTATCCCGATATGGGTTCAACGGTTGCCGAGTACGAGCAGACACTTAAGGACGAATATTATGAGGGATCGCTCAAGGATTACGTTACGAACTATGTGGTTGATAATTCGACGGTTAACAAGTTCCCCAGCAAGTATCTCAAGAACGTGGAGTCAACCACTAAGTATTCCGATGTGCAGTCATATGAGTATATGAACCAGATGTATCAGCAGTACGGAATGCAGTCGGGAACATTCGAAGACTTCATCGGTATGACCGACGAGGAGTATAATGCAGACATCATTGACAGGTCTCAGAAATTTGCCAAGTCGGATCTTGTGTATCAGGCGATTCTTGAAAGTGAAGGCATAGTTTTAAGCGAAGCCGATTCCGAAGCAAATGTCAAGGAAATGTATGGCGGCGATGATTACTATAACAGCTCGGTAGAAAAATACGGCAAGGGCTACACCAATAAGAGCGCAGTTAAGAACAAGGCGGTTGATATAGCGCTTGAGGGTGCTACCGTCAAGTAAAGTTTTTGTTTTATATAAGAGTGTTTTGCGGTAAAATAGTACAGAGTATTCTGTACTATTTTATTATACTCTTAAAAAAGTGGCAGTGGAGGCAGATATGCCGGATTACATCAAACTGAAAGATTTGGCAAAACACCTTGGAATCAACAAAGGTGACAGGATATACGTTACAAGTGACGTAAAATCACTTCTATACGAATGCATGCATCATGATGACGACACCGATCTGAACATTCTGATTGACGGTATCATTGATATTATAGGCGAGGAAGGTTCCCTCGTATTTCCCGCCTTTAACTGGAGCTTTTGCGGCGGCGAACCCTTTGATTATTACAAGACCCCGGCCAAGACAGGATCTCTGTGTAAGATAGCGATGGCAAGAGATGATTTTCGCCGTACGAAGCATCCGATATATTCGTTTACCTGTTGGGGAGCGGATACCGATGATCTGTGCGGACTTGATAACAAGAGCTCATTCGGGGAGGATTCTCCTTTTGCCTATATGGTAAGCCACAGATACAGAAATCTCTTCATAGACAAGGATCTTGAGCATTCGTTTGTGTTCGTTCACTATGCGGAACAGTCGGTCGGAAATCTTCATGACAACTACAGGTATCTCAAGGATTTTACGGCAGACTATACGGATGAAAACGGAGTTATGACCAGGCGCACATATGACATGAATGTGCGGGCGCTTGATAAGGATGTAACCAATGTTATTTATGCTTTTGAGGATGAATTTATCGAGAAAGGCATAATGAAACGTTTTTATATAAACGGACTTGAATACAAGATGATCGAGCTTGCCAAGTCCCATCCGATACTGCAGGAAGATGTGAGGCACAACAGGAGCCGCAGGATCTGCTCATACATCGGTCAGGATAATCCGTATCTTGAAGACGGAAAGGAAATGTTTAGAAGAGCACAGGAGCTGTTTCCCATATGCAGAAGCATTATGGGGCCGGGTGTCAGGGAAACATTTGACATTCTCCTTAAGTATATGCCGGATATGAAGCTCTATGAGGTTCCCACCGGGACAAAGGTATTTGACTGGACAGTTCCCAATGAGTGGACTATCAGGGACGCCTATATAGAAGATGAAAGCGGAAACCGCATAGTTGATATGAAGGTGAACAATCTTCATGTTATGGGGTATTCGACGCCGGTGGATGAATGGATGACGCTCTCGGAGCTTAGAGAACATATATATACCCTTCCGGATCAGCCTGATTTAATCCCTTACTGCACATCGTATTACAAGGAGCGCTGGGGCTTCTGTAT
>DEEW01000085.1:80268-80897 GCA_002350465.1 Lachnospiraceae bacterium UBA2868 | reverse complement strand
TATCATGCATACATAGATTCGGATCTGGCACCCGGTTCCCTTACTTACGGAGAACTCCTTATACCCGGGGACAGCAATGAAGAGATTTTCTTCAGTTCCTATATATGCCATCCATCCATGGCAAACAATGAATGTTCGGGTCCGGTAGTAATGACGAAGCTTGCCGAATATATACGGAATATGCCGAACAGGCGGTATTCGTACAGGCTTGTTCTGCTGCCCGAGACGATAGGCGCCATTACTTATATATCGCGTAATCTCGATGTGATGAAGAAGAATATAATAGCAGGATTTAATGTGACCTGTGTAGGCGATGACAGGGCATATTCCATAGTTCATTCCAAGTATGCCAATACTCTTGCGGACAGAGTCATGATGAATGTGCTCAAAGGCCATGATCCGAACTTCTGCGAGTATTCATACCTTGAAAGGGGAAGTGACGAAAGGCAGTACCAGGCCCCCGGAGTGGATATTCCGCTTGTATGTTTTTGCAGATCGAAATATCATATATATCCCGAGTACCATACGAGCGGAGACAATCTTGATATCATATCTCCTGACGGGCTGGGTGGGAGTCTTGACGTTCTGCTCAAATGCATCGAAGCACTTGAGAACAACAGGAAGTATAA
>DEEW01000085.1:63216-80149 GCA_002350465.1 Lachnospiraceae bacterium UBA2868 | reverse complement strand
GAGCTAAGCGATTATATCGGACACAGTGTGGCGGATATGCTGCCTACGTTGCGCAAAATGGTGGAAGCAGGTCTTCTGGAAGCTGTTAAGTAAAGGTAGTAGAAAGGTTACGGAAAATGACACATAATGAAATAATGGAAAAAGTCCAGAGAATATTCAGAGAGGTATTTGATGATGACACGCTTGTTATCGAAGACTCGACTAATTCGTCTGATATAGAGGACTGGGATTCCCTTGAGCACATTACCCTCGTTGTTTCCATGGAGAAGGAATTCGGATTGAAGTTTGATCTTAAGGAAGTTAATGAGCTTGCAAATGTGGGAGAGATGGTGGATCTTATCGCATCGAAGCTGTAATTAAATTCGGGATAATTGTAGCAAATAACAGGATTTTGAATTATTAAGGGAACTAATCTGTACGGATAATTATATGAATGAGTATAAATACGAAGAAATAGAGGTTGGTCAGAAGGAAAGCTTTACGGTTACGGTCACGGAAGATATGATGTCATCGTTTCGAGCTGTTACCGGGGATATCAATCCGCTTCACATCGATGAGGATTACGCATTATCCAAAGGGCATCCCGGAAGAGTAGTATACGGAATGCTTACGGCATCCCTTCTGTCCACACTTGCCGGTGTATATCTTCCGGGGAAAAACAGCCTTATACATGAGGTTAAGATAAAATTTTCCAAACCGGTATACATTGGAGATACGCTTACGACAGAAGGTTTAGTTGAAGAGAAACATGATGTATATTCACTGATTGTGCTTAAGGTCTCGATACGAAACCAAAAGGGGGATAAGGTCTGTAAGGCCGTAATGCAGGTTGGAGTCGCCGATTAATGACACGGCTCTCAAACAGTAAAAGGAGGAGAAAATGACACCACTAGAAACGTTACAGCAATGGATAACAGAGTCGGATAATATAGTATTTTTCGGGGGAGCGGGAGTTTCGACCGAAAGCGGAATCCCGGACTTTCGAAGTGTAGACGGACTTTATAACCAGAAGTATGATTACCCTCCCGAAACAATACTGAGTCATACATTTTACAGGAGTAAACCCGAAGAGTTCTACAGATTCTACAGAGACAAGATGCTCTGTACTACCGCAAAACCTAACAAAGCCCATCTGAAGCTGGCAGAGCTTGAAAAAGCGGGGAAGCTGAAAGCGGTTGTAACCCAGAACATCGATGGCCTGCATCAGGCTGCCGGAAGCCGGGAAGTTCTCGAACTCCACGGAAGCGTGCTGCGCAATTATTGTGAATCATGCGGAAAATCATTTGACGTGGATTACATCATAAACAGCGAGGGTGTTCCGAAGTGCGACAAATGCGGCGGACCCATAAAACCGGATGTTGTTCTGTATGAAGAAGGTCTCGACAGCAATGTAATGAGCAAGTCGGTAAACTATATAGCAAATGCGGATGTCCTTATAATAGGAGGAACTTCTCTTGCAGTTTATCCTGCGGCTGGTCTCATTGATTACTACAGAGGCCATAAGCTTGTTTTGATCAATAAGTCCAAAACGCCGATGGATTCGAGAGCCGATCTTGTGATAAATGACAGTATAGGGGCTGTTTTAGGCGCAATTACGGTTTGATTTTTGTTAGCAAAACCCCTTGAAAAGCTTGATATTATGTGATATCATAGCAAACCGTGATACAATTTATCCTTGCTTTTACTGTATAGTAAAGGCCAAAGTCCAAAAGGAGGTACCAGCATGAGCAAATATGAATTATGCGTTGTTCTTAATGCTAAGATCGAAGACGACGAGAGAGCTGCCATCATCGAAAGGATCAAGAATTATATTGATCGTTTCGGCGGTACTGTAACGGATGTGGACGAGTGGGGCAAGAAGAGACTTGCTTATGAAGTTCAGAAGATGAGAGAAGGCTTCTACTATTTCGTTCACTTTGATGCAGAACCTACGGCACCGATCGAACTCGAAAATCGTGTCCGCATTATGGATAACGTTCTTCGTTATCTCTGCGTTAAGGCAGAAGCGTAATAGAAAGAGAGAACATATGAATAAAGTAATATTGGTGGGAAGATTAACCCGTGATCCCGAAGTAAGATATTCATCCGGTGATCAGGCAATGGCTATAGCAAGGTATTCACTTGCCGTTGACAGAAGAGGCAGAAGAGATTCCGCCGCAGGTGATCAGCAGACGGCTGATTTCATCAACATAGTGGCATTTGGCCGGGACGGAGAATTCGCAGAGAAGTATCTTCGCAAAGGTATGAGGATACTTGTTGAGGGTCATATTCAGACGGGTAGCTATACCAACAAGGACGGACAGAAGGTGTACACAACGGATGTGGTTGTTGAGCGTCATGAGTTCGTGGAAAATAAAGGATCCACGCAGGGCGGATCAGCAGATGCGTTTGTTCCGGCTTCATCCGCACCGTCAGACAGCGGTGACGGATTCATGAACATTCCGGATGGTATAGATGAAGAGCTTCCGTTTAATTGATGGAATTAGGAGGAAAGTAATATGGCTTTTGGCAAACCACAGGGTGACGCTGATAAGGCAGATGCACCTGTAAGAAGAAGAAATACAATGCACAGACGTAAAAAGGTATGTGTATTTTGCGGTAAAGAGAAGGAACTTGATTACAAGGACGTTGCTACACTTAAGAAGTATGTTTCCGAGAGAGGCAAGATCCTTCCGAGAAGAATTACGGGAAACTGTGCAAGGCATCAGAGAGCACTTACCGTTGCGGTTAAGCGTGCACGTCACGTGGCACTAATGCCCTATACGGCTGATTAGGCTGTAAGGAGGGGCCCATCGTAGATGGGAGGATTCCTTACTGCACCGCGAGGCCCCGTCTCCGAAGGAGAATAAAAATGGCCGAGCGACCTTGACTAGGCTGATAGGGAAACCGCGTAGTAAAAGAGACCATTCTATATGGTCTCTTTTGCGTTTGACAATTATATGGCAAAAAGATAAACTTATACTTGTTTGCTTAAACGCGTTGTTGTGTTAAAGCGCAACGATCAAATGATTATCGGAGGAATACTTAATGCCTATTACAGAACTGCTTGAACGGAATGCGACAATGTATCCGAATGATGTTGCACTTGTTGAGATCAATCCCAAGATCAAGGAAAACAGACGTGTAACATGGAAGGAATATGAACTTATAGAAAGTACCAAGAAAGAGTCTTATCGTCGTGAGATAACCTGGAGTGTCTTTGATGAGTGGGCAAACCGCTTTGCCAATTATCTGATTTCAAGAGGTGTAAAAAGGGGAGAAAAGGTAGGAATCCTGATGATGAACTGCCTTGAATGGCTTCCGGTATATTTCGGTGTCCTCAAAACCGGCGCATTGGCGGTTCCTTTTAATTTCAGATATTCTTCCGATGAGATAATGTACTGTGCAAAACTTGCCCAGATAGATGTTCTTGTATTCGGTCCCGAATTCATAGGAAGAATTGAAGAGATATGTGATGAACTTTCAAAGAAGAGGCTTCTGATATATGTGGGAGATAA
This sequence comes from Lachnospiraceae bacterium UBA2868, assembly GCA_002350465.1. Next base: position 76,652 of record DEEW01000085.1, on the reverse strand, counting down.
CTGTCCTACATTTGCTGACGATTACAAGGAATCTGTGGCAAACTGCTCAAGTGTAAAACCTGATATTACTCTTACGGACGAGGACGATGCGGCTATCTATTTTTCATCGGGTACAACCGGATTCCCCAAAGCTATTTTGCATAAGCATCGTTCACTGATGCATTCCGCGGTATGTGAGCAGAACCATCACGGTCAGACAAGGGACGATGTATTTCTTCTTATTCCGCCTCTGTACCATACGGGAGCGAAGATGCACTGGTTCGGAAGCTTGTATTCGGCATCAAAAGCCGTACTGCTTCAGGGAACCGCACCGGAGATAATACTTGATGCCGTTTCAAAGGAAAAATGTACAATAGTATGGCTGCTTGTTCCGTGGGCACAGGACATCCTTGAGGCGATAGAAAGCGGGAAGGTCAATCTGTCTGACTATGAGCTTGGACAGTGGAGACTGATGCATATAGGAGCCCAGCCTGTTCCGAGAAGTCTTATCAAAAAGTGGAAGGAGCTGTTCCCGAATCATCAGTATGACACAAATTACGGACTTTCCGAGTCTATCGGACCGGGCTGCGTACACCTGGGAGTTGAGAATATCCATAAGGTCGGCTGCATAGGAAAAGCCGGGTATGGCTGGGAGACCGCAATAGTAGGTGAAGACCGTAAACCGGTAAAACCGGGGGAAGTTGGAGAACTTGCAGTTAAGGGTCCGGGTGTGATGGAGTGCTACTATCATGATCCGAAAGCAACAAAAGAGGTTCTCGCCGACGGTTGGCTTTATACGGGTGATATGGCTATGGAGGACGAGGATGGATTTATAATGCTTGTTGACCGCAAGAAGGATGTGATCATAAGCGGCGGAGAAAACATATATCCCGTGCAGATAGAGGACTTTATCAGGACTAATGAGGCTGTTCATGATGTTGCCGTTATCGGTATACCCGATAAGAGGCTCGGTGAAGTAAGCTGTGCGATAATTGAACTGAAGAAGGATTATGTTATAACCGAAGATGAAATGAATGAATTCTGCATGGCACTGCCCAGATATAAGAGGCCTCATAAGATTATTTTTGCGGATATTCCACGTAATCCTACCGGTAAGATCGAAAAACCCAAGCTTCGCGAACTGTACGGAGGCAAGGGACTGGTAGAGGCCCAGAACCTAGGCTGATAGGGGATTGGAGATAAATAATGGCATATAACGGATCAAAAGAGTCAAGGCGCAGGCGCCGCCGCAGGAGAAAAATCTTACAGGCGGTTCTGCCGGTTGTAATAGCGATAGTACTTATCGGGATCATACTGCTTGTAGCAAAGAGTACCGGATTGTTTGATGACTGGGGATACTCCAGCAAGATGGCTGATCTTAACGGTTATTTCAAGACAATATCTGATGATACCGCTTCCGTTGTGGAAAACGGAGAGGTAACCGATGATAAGATCACTGTCAGGGAAGGGAAATTGTATATTCCCTATGAAACTGTTATTGAGAAGTATAATGAGAATTTTTACTGGGAGCAGACAGATGACCGCCTCCTGTACACAACGGGTGACGGGGTCTATGCTGCCAAGCTTCAGGACAATTATTATACACTTGACGGTAACGGTACCCAGACCGGATATCAGATCTGCTACAAAAACGGAGAAACCCTGATGGTATGTCTTGACTATGTCAGGATATTTACCAACTTTGATTATAAGCTGTACGGCGGGGGAGGAGAACCATACCGTGCCTGTGTCAAAACCGAGTGGGGAACCGATGTAGTAGCGGATGTTATAGAGGATGATATAGCTGTCAGAACCGTTGCAGACAAAGAGGGAGACATATTAAAGAAGCTCCGGAAGGGAAATACGGTTGTTATCGTAGCTTCGGAAAACGAAAAATGGGTAAAGGTCACAACTGATGATCTTATTACAGGATATGTTGAAACGAAGCACCTGGGGGAGAAGTACGACCGTCCGGAAACTCCGGTAACCGATGTTGCTCCCATAACTGTAACCACTGTTGCAGACTACGCGCAGCCGGTGATCCTTGCGTGGCATAATGTTACAAATGAGAACTCAGCACAGTATCTTAAGGAGAATGAAAAATTTCTTCCATATATAAACACGATCTCGCCGACATGGTTTGCATTGGCTGATAATGAAGGTACGGTGGAATCCATTGCTTCATCGTCATATGTGGAAACATGTCACGCAAAAGGATTGAAAGTCTGGGGACTTGTGAGTAATCTGACATATCCGGAAGTGAGCCTGGGTGAGATATTGCCATATCCGGAAAAAAGAGATTATGTGACGGAGCAGCTGTTAAACTATGCGGCACAGTATAATCTTGACGGCATTAACATAGACTTTGAATCGGTACCCTCGGATGTGGGACCGTCATATATTCAGTTTATAAGAGAATTTTCATTAAAGGCTCATGCCAAAAACCTTGTAGTCTCGGTGGATAACTATGTTCCCAAGGAATACTCGATGCATTATAACCGTAAGGAGCAGGGGATATTTGCAGATTATGTGATAATAATGGGATACGATGAACATACGGCTGCGTCGGAAGAGGCGGGTTCGGTAGCATCTCTGGATTTTGTCATGGAGGGGATAGAAAAGACTCTTGAAGAGGTTCCCAAGGAGAAAATCGTAAATGCTCTCCCTTTCTATGTCAGATACTGGATTGTTGATGACAATGAAAATATATTGGATATGCAGACTCTTACAATGACTAAGGGGCTTGAGACCGTAACGGCGGCAGGTGCGGTGCCGGAGTGGAATGAGGCAAGCGGTCAGAACTATGCTGAATGGAAAACGCCGGAAGGAACAAACAAAATCTGGCTTGAAGATATCAAATCAATTCAGGCAAAGCTTGATGTTATGAAGGCCCATGACATAGGCGGAGCCGCGGTTTGGCAGCTGGCATTCGGAACGGAAGAGGCTTTCCAAATTATAGACGAGTATTATAAATGATATGATTTTGGCAGCCGGGCAGTGTAAAAGGTATCGGGAAACTCTGTTTATTGATAATACACATACCCGGCTGCCGGTAAAGGTACCGCAATATTTTCAGGTACTGTGATACAATTTTCATTTCAAGATCGGACTTCGCGTGTGGGTTATACTTTTGCTTTTAGGTTGCACAAGTAAGTTTGAATCTGATTACGGACAACCAATTTACATTATAAAACGGGGAGTTATCGAAAGATTATTAATTGTTCGATTAATTCGGGGATTACCCGATAAGAAACTCCTGATATGTGTAAATCCCCTGTCGTCACAGGAAATCTACTGGAAAAAAACAGACATATATCTTACAATATAGATAAGAAATATGATATTTAGCTACCCTCCTTTCGCCACATATTGCGAAGGAGCGATCTTGAGTTGGATTGTACACGATAAAATACAATATGACAAGTACTAGATATTGTACATTATGGCAGTTCGAATCATAGCGAAGTGATTATTTCACAGAATATACAAATATTTTGTATAAAATAAATATAATTTGACATTTATCATATGACGATATATAAAATATATTAATTCTGATGGAACGGAGGTGACAACATGAAACTGGAACGAGTTAATGACCACCAGATCAGATGTACTCTTACAAAAGCAGATCTTGCTGACAGACAGTTAAAGCTTTCAGAGCTTGCCTATGGGACGGAAAAGGCGAAGAACCTGTTCCGTGACATGATGCAGCAGGCCTCTTATGAACTTGGATTTGAAGCTAATGATATTCCGCTTATGATCGAGGCGATCCCTTTGTCATCGGAATCTATTATACTTATAATCACGAAGGTTGAAGATCCGGACGAACTTGATACAAGGTTCGCAAATTTTGCTCCTAATATCAGGGATGAAGAGGATGATGCCATTTCCGAACTTTTCCATTCGGTTTCGGAAGATATGCCGGAGGTACTTGATCTTTTCAAGAAACTTTCTCAGGAAGTCACCAAGAATCCCGAGCTTCTGGAAGAAGCCAAGGAAAAGCTTATAGAGCAGGCTAATGCTGCCGTTGAACTTTCAAGGGCATTTGCGTTTGATTCTCTTGCGGATGTTATCAAAGCGGCAGGAGTGGTATCAAAGTTTTACAAAGGGAAGAACTCTCTTTACCATGATGAAAATGATGACTGCTACGTCCTGGCTCTTGCCAAGGGTGATCATACTACCGAAGAATTCAACAGGATATGTAATGTCCTGTCCGAATACGGGACAATGGAGAGATCAACACCTGCAACGGAAGCATTCTTTGAAGAGCATAATAACTGTATCGTTGCCGATAATGCGATAGAGACACTTCTTTCGTAGATAGATTGCCTGTTACAAAAAAGAGCCGCAGACTATGTCTGCAGCTCTTTTTGTTTTGATTTTCTTAAGCGAGTGCCGATATTTTACCCATAAGATCATCAATATCCATTCCATGAACCATAGCAGCCTCTTCAAGAGATTCGCCTCTGGCGGAAGGACATCCGAGACAGTGCATTCCGGCTTCCATAAGAATCGGCGCAACTTCGGGTTTATTGACGATTATCTCGCCTATAGTCATATCTTTTGTGATTTCCATGATATTACCTCCAACTATTCTTGAGAGCCATGACCGAATGATTTTTCGGACAGTTGTAAGGGTAGCATTTTTGTAACTGATAGTCAAGATTAAAGCCTACCCGATCAGCTTCTGTGCAAGATCATGGATTTGCGTCCTGTTTTCTTCGGAGAGAGTTGTTTTTATAGTGATAACATCACCAACGTATTCGATGCCCTGCAGAGGCTCCAGTATTGACTGCATACATTTTGCCGCGGAAGGAGCCCATGTTCCGTTCTGGATGAGAGCTACGCGACGGTTGCAGTATTTCTTGGCGGCAAGATGATGAAGGAAAGTTTCCATGGGAGGGAAAAGACCCGCATCATATGATGAGGACATCAAAACCATGCGATCATATCTGAATGCATCTTCTATAATCTCGGCAACATCCGAGCGGCATACATCAGTAAGAACAACTTTCGAAGCTCCGAGTTCTTCCAGCTTGTCACGCAGATACTCGGCAGCCTTCCAGGTATTGCCGTGAATCGAAGCGCAGGCTATAAGAATACCTTCATCTTCAGGTTTGTAACTGCTCCATGTATCGTATAATCCGATATAGTATTCGAGATTATCCTTAAGCACAGGTCCGTGAAGAGGGCAGATGATTTTGCAGTTATCGACTACCCCGGCATTTGTGAGCTTTTTTAAAAGAGCCTGTACCATGGCTCCGTATTTTCCGACTATGTTAAAGTAATATCTTCTGGCTTCGCAGGCCCAGTCATCGGTATCAGTTTCTATACCGAATTTTCCGAATGCATCGGCGGAAAACAGAATACCTTCCGATGTCTCGAAACTGAGCATTACTTCGGGCCAGTGAACCATGGGAGCAGTGAAGAACTTAAGCGTATGCCCTCCGAGGGACAATTCGGCACCGTCGGCAACCGTTTCATACAGTGAACTTAAATCTTCATCGAAAAACTGGGGAAGCAACTGGAATGTTTTGGCGTTACCTACCAGCTTCATTTCAGGATACAATTCGTGAAGTTTGAGTATCCCGGCGGAGTGATCGGGCTCAAGATGATGAATGATCAGATAAGAAGGTTTCTTATCCTTTAAAACATTTTTTACGTTTGCGATCCACTCATCCACGGCACGTTTATCCACCGTATCTGTAATTGCGATCTTATCATCGAATATTATGTATGAATTGTAGAGCATACCGCTTTGCATTTCATACTGGCTTTCGAACAGATCTATAGTTGCGTCGGAAACTCCAACATATTTAATGCTTTCTGAAATATTCATGATGATACCTTGCTTACTCGATAACTTTCATAAACATATCTTTGGTAATTCCGCAATTAGGGCATACCCAATCATCAGGGAGGTCCTCAAATGCCGTTCCGGGAGCTATTCCGTGTTCGGGATCACCTTTTTCGGGATCATAAGTGTAACCGCAGGGATTGCAAAAATATTTGTCCATATCGTTCCTCCTTTTGCTAATTGAATTTAGAAGCCTGTAACGGCTCCGGGTGGTTTTCATTTTAACATTTATCACATTAGAGGTCAAAGATTACTTTTCCGGGAGCGAGAAGGCAGTCATAAGGAAGTGGTAATATACTAAAAATAAGGCAAAATGTACGGAAAAAAATACAGTTCTCCACCTTGACGTGTATACAATCTGAAAATATAATAACAATTACCAAAAGAAACTGTCCGCATGACGGATTTATAAATTATTTATAACAAATTTTTAGGAGGCGTTACAATGAGATCAGAATGGAATGGTTTCGTAGGCGGCAAGTGGGAAAGCGAAGTCAATGTACGTGACTTCATTCAGAAGAATTACACTCCTTATGACGGAGATGATTCATTCCTTGCAGGACCTACACAGAACACAAAAGACTTGTGGAAGATGGTTCTTGACCTTCAGAAGAAGGAAAGAGAAAACGGCGGCGTTCTTGATATGGACACCAAAGTTGTTTCAACCATCACTTCTCATGGTCCCGGATACCTTGATAAGAGCAAAGAGACTATCGTAGGTTTCCAGACAGATAAGCCTTTCAAGCGTTCACTTCAGCCTTATGGTGGTATCCGTATGGCAGAGAAGGCTTGCTCGGACAACGGTTATGAGGTTGATCCCGAGATAAGCGAGTTCTTCTCAACACACCGCAAGACTCACAATGCAGGTTGTTTTGATGCATACAACCAGGAAATGAGAGCTTGCCGTACATCTCATATCATCACAGGTCTTCCTGATGCATACGGAAGAGGACGTATCATCGGTGACTACAGAAGAGTTGCTCTTTACGGTATCGATTTTCTTCTCGAGGACAAGCAGGCTCAGAAGGATTCAACAGGACGTGTTATGACAGATGATGTTATCCGTCTTCGTGAAGAATTATCAGAGCAGATGACAGCTCTCAAGATGATGAAGGAAATGGCTGCTTCATACGGATGCGATATCAGCAAGCCCGCAACAAACGTTCAGGAAGCAATTCAGGCTACATACTTCGGATATCTTTGCGCGGTTAAGGAGCAGAACGGTGCCGCAATGTCACTCGGACGTACTTCAACATTTATTGACTGCTACGCAGAGCGTGACCTCAAGAACGGCACATTTACCGAGGAGCAGATTCAGGAGTTCGTTGATCACTTTATCATGAAACTTCGTTGCGTTAAGTTCGCACGTACACCTGAATACAATCAGATATTCGCCGGCGATCCCGTTTGGGTAACAGAGTCTATCGGCGGTATGGGTGTTGACGGACGTCATATGGTAACCAAGATGAGCTTCCGTTATCTCCACACTCTCGAGAATCTCGGTGCAGCTCCCGAGCCCAACCTTACGGTTCTCTGGTCAACAAGACTTCCTCAGAACTTCAAGAAGTTCTGTGCTAAGACATCAATTACAACATCATCTATCCAGTATGAGAACGATGACCTTATGAGACCTGTTCACGGCGATGATTACGGTATCGCTTGCTGCGTATCTTCAATGGTTATCGGTAAGGAAATGCAGTTCTTCGGAGCTCGTGCTAACCTCGCCAAGTGTCTTCTGTACGCTCTTAACGGCGGTATTGATGAGAAGACCAAGAAGCAGGTAGGTCCTAAGTATCGTCCTTATGACGGAGATGTTCTTGACTATGATAAGGTAATGGAGCTCTTCATCGATATGATGGAGTGGCAGGCTGATGTTTATGTTAATACTCTTAACATCATTCATTACATGCATGACAAATACTGCTATGAGAGAGCAGAGATGGCTCTTCATGACAAGGATGTAAAGAGATACTTTGCAACAGGTATCGCAGGTCTGTCAATCGTAGCTGACTCATTCTCAGCCATGAAGTATGCAAAGGTTGAGTGTATCAGAGATGAGGACGGAATCATTACAGACTTCAAGATCACGGGAGACTTCCCTAAGTACGGTAATGATGATGACCGTGTAGACCTTATCGCCAAGGAAGTTGTTCATAAGTTCATGACAGCAGTAAGACGTCATCATACATACAGGAACGGTATTCCTACAACGTCTATCCTTACGATCACATCAAACGTTACATATGGTAAGGCTACAGGTAACACACCTGATGGACGTCGCGCAGGACAGCCTTTCGCACCCGGAGCAAACCCGATGCACGGACGTGATACACATGGTGCTATCGCATCACTTTCATCTGTATCAAAGCTTCCGTTCAACGATGCACAGGATGGTATCTCAAATACATTTACCATCATCCCCGGTGCTCTCGGTAAGGAAGACCAGGTATTTGCAGGTGATATAGAGTTAGATCTTAATAAATAATATTTATATTTGACAGGAGGTGACATTTATGGATCAGATTGATGATCTCGTAGCATTACTTGACGGTTCTGTCGAAAGCGGAGTCGGACATTTGAACGTAGATGTCGATGAAACGCAGACAGAAAACAGAAGCACAGAGACGATGGGGTGTACCGATTGTTCGAGAACGCCGCTCGCGTGCAGTGTTCCGACGCTTCATCAGGGCCTGGATGATTATTCTTGATAGGAGGAAAAAATTATGGCAGCAAACAAAGCTCAGATTGATAATCTTGTAAATCTTTTGGATGGTTATGCAACAAAAGGCGGCCATCACCTTAACGTAAACGTACTTAACAGAGAAACTCTTCTTGATGCTCAGGCACATCCGGAGAACTATCCCCAGCTTACGATCAGGGTTAGCGGATATGCAGTAAACTTCATCAAGCTTACACCGGAGCAGCAGGCAGACGTTATCTCAAGAACGTTCCACGAATCCATCTAAGTGAGATAAGCATACAAAGTGTTGAGCAATTCATGTCTCACAGTAATAATGTAACATACAAGCCCGAAGTATAATCCTTCGGGCTTGTTGCGGTAGTGTAAAGCTTTCTATGAAAAAAAACTACGGAGGACAAAATGACCAAGGGCCGCATTCATTCACTTGAAAGTTTCGGTACGGTAGACGGACCGGGAACAAGATATGTAGTATTTGTACAGGGATGCCCAATGAGATGCCTTTATTGTCATAATCCGGATACTTGGGCTATGACGGGCGGGGAAGAGATGGATCCCGAGTATATTATTGAGCAGTATCTCCATAACGAACCGTTTTACAAGAATGGGGGAGGCTTAACAGTGACGGGCGGAGAGCCCCTTATGCAGGTTGATTTTCTGATCGATCTGTTTACGCTGTGCAAGCAGCACAATATTCACACGTGCATTGATTCTTCTGGAATAGCCTATAGACCGGAGAACACGGATTTTATCGCAAAGCTTGATAAGCTTATGCCTCTTACGGATCTGGTAATGCTTGATATTAAGCATATCGATCCGACACTTCACAAGAAGATAACCGGCCAGCCCAATGATGGGATACTTGCATTTGCACAGTATCTGTCAGATAAAGGTGTTGATATTTGGATAAGGCATGTGATTGTGCCAAACCTTACGGACGATGACAAATATCTCTATGATCTCGGTTATTTTATCGGAGGACTCAAAACCCTGAGAGCTCTTGATGCATTACCCTATCATACAATGGGAAAGCCCAAGTACGAAAAACTGGGAATAGAGTATCCTCTCGGAGATACACCTCCCATGGACAAGAAGGATCTTATTGCGAAGAAGGAAGTGATCTTAGACGGAATAAGAGACCGAAGACGGGATGACGGTGAGAGCGAACATGAGATTTGTAAAAAGGCTTAATGAGGACTACAAGATCGTTCTTGCATCCGCATCCCCGAGGCGGAAGCAGATACTTGAACTTGTGGGAATAGAGTTTGATGTATGGCCTTCATCGGTGGATGAGTCTGTTACGTCCAGCCTGCCCGATAAAGTTTGTACGGAATTGTCAAGACAAAAAGCGCTGGATGTTGCTTCACAAATAGTAAAGTATAATGAATCTCACAGAGAACTTGTGACCCCGACAGATATAATTGTCATAGGATCCGATACAATTGTGGCAAAATGTGATATAATCTTCGGAAAGCCTCTTAACGAGGCAGATGCGATCCGTATGCTTAAGCAGCTGTCGGGAACCACGCACTCTGTCTATACAGGAGTGACGTTTGCCTTTATAAGCAGCGATGGACGTGTGGGAGAGCATACATTCTGTGAAGAAACAAAGGTAAGTTTTTACCCTCTTAGTGACGATGATATAAAAGAATATGTTGCGGCGGAGGATGTTATGGATAAAGCGGGTGCATACGGCATTCAGACCGGTGCGGCGGCGTTTATCAGATCAATTGAAGGAGATTACTACAATGTAATGGGCCTTCCGATAGCGAAACTGATGCAGGAGCTGAAGGAGTTACTGCAATAGTGATAGTCACTGATTGAAAGGAGAAAAGATTTATGAGTTTTATCAACAATTTGAGTGTAAGAGTCAAGCTGCTGATACTTACAGTGCCTCTTTCCATAGCGCTTATTATAGCGTGTGTCGTTATGGGAGTGGAAATGAACAGTGTCGAAGAGGAGGTAACAGGTGTCTATTACGATACACTGTTTACCGTATCGGATAATCTGATCAATGCCGACCGTGATTTTTATCAGGCAAGAGTTGCGGATTACAAGGGTGATAAGCAGGACTTCGACGATAATATGCAGCAGACATATGATCGCGTACATGAGGCTGACTCAGTTGCTTCCAAGTCACCAACACTGTATAACGATGTTCTTGCCGGAACGAGTGACAGCATAGCCAATCTGATAAGCAAGTTTGATCAGCATTATGAGGCTGCTCTTGCTGCCGGAGATGCAGGAGACGAGGCCAAATATGAGGAAGAGTTCGAACTTGCAAGAGAAGTTATCAGTGAGATGACTGACATTACCGAACAGTGGGCTATTGAAGAGCATTCAATTATACAGAATGAAATCAGGGGAAAAATCATAGGACTTTCCATTGCATTCGGTATACTGATCATTGTTCTTATATTAATAGCCGTTATAGTTATCAGACAGATAAGAGGCGGTATTTCCACAGCAACGGATCATCTCAAGGAACTTGCCAGCGGTAAGCTTAATATTGAACTTGTTGATGATGATAAATTAAGTAAAGATGAAATAGGTCAGATGCAAAGTGCTACCAATATGTTGGCAGTCAAGCTCAAAGAGATAATGAGCCGGAGTAATGAAATGGCAAGAAGCTTAACATCTGCCGGCGAAGAGCTTGCAAGTTCATCCGATCAGGCATCCCAGGCATCAGGACAGGTTACTCTCGCAGTTGATGAGATCAGTCAGGGAGCTGTTTCTCAGGCTACAAGCGTTGAAAATGCAGCAGGCAATACAAATGATATCGGAAACGATATAGAAGTGATCGCTTCAAATGTAGAGCAGCTTGATACATTTGCAGGAGAAATGAAAGCTACGTGCAATGAGGCGATGGATGCTCTCGAAAAGCTTGTTGAGCAGACCCGTGAACTTCGCGGATCTGTTAAGAATATTGATGATACAATCCGCTCCACCAATGAATCCGCAAACGGTATCCATGAATTTGTTAATGCTATTACGTCAATTGCCAGCCAGACCAATCTGCTGTCACTTAACGCATCAATAGAGGCTGCAAGAGCCGGTGAGGCAGGCCGTGGATTTGCGGTTGTTGCAGGAGAGATTGCCCAGCTTGCCGAGCAGTCCAACCAGAGCGCGCAGGAGATCGGTCATATTGTAGAGAAGCTCCTCCACGATGCTGCGGAATCTGTTGATGTTATGGCAAAGCTCAATGAGAGCTTTGAGAGCCAGACTGAGCAGATGAGAACTACAAGAAGCAACATGGAATCAATGGCAAGCGGAGTCGAGAATGTTGCAGAGAGTGCACAGGCTATAGCAGAAAAGATCGAAGGACTTACAGGAGCCAAGGATACGCTTGTGGGAATAGTAAGCGATCTGTCCGCTATTTCGGAAGAAAATGCTGCTTCAACACAGGAGACAAACGCATCAATGCAGGAGCTCAATGCTACATTTACGGTTATAACCCAGTCTGCAAACGAGCTTCAGGGTCTTGCCAAGGAGCTTGAGGAGATCATCAGTTACTTTGGATGATGATATTGAGTTTCGGCGGTTTTTGATGTAAAATATTCGTCGGATAAACATATTTGTGATAGTTGAAAAGGAAAACAGTAAAGGAGGTATTTGTCATGGCATTTGTTATCAAAGACGGCTGTATTTCATGCGGAGCATGTGCAGGACAGTGTCCCGTAGGTGCTATCTCCGAAGGAGACGGTAAGTATGAAATTGATGCGGATAAGTGCGTAAGCTGTGGTGCATGCGCAGCACAGTGCCCTGTAGGTGCTATTGAAGAAGGTTAGGAAAATAGGAGGGGCCCATCGCGAAGCGACACTCATTGAGGAAAATGCCGGCTATTCATAGTCGGCATTTTCTTTTTTTGACATATGGGGTATAATATTCCACGATTGTATCAGTTATTACATTACATGAAAACTTATGAGCAGTAACAAGATAAGATTTAAAGGTCAGATTCGAACATATATATTGTGGCCCGTATGGATGACATTATTTGTCGCCGTATTCGCGATAGGGATGTATTTCGTGAATATAAGAGCGGGTGTCTTTGCAACCGTTTTCTTCGTTGTATATGCGTCGGTTGCATATTTTTTATATTTTCGTGACAGAGGCCGCGTTGTCCGTGATCTTATATCATTTGCAACCCAATACGGACAGGTTCAGAAGCAGCTTCTTCGCGATCTGGAGATTCCGTACGCACTGCTGGATGAGACGGGTAAAGTCATCTGGACTAACGATGCTTTCGAGCAGACAATGAATATCACGAAGAAATACAGCAAGAACATCACAAATCTGATTCCGGAGATCACAAAGGAAAAACTCCCCAGGATGGAACATGAGACCGAAAGTGTTGTTTCGGTTGACGGACATGATTTTCGAGCAAGCATGAATAAGGTATCAATGTCCGCACTTATGGAAGCGTCCGATGCTGTGGAGACCGTAGATTATGACAGTTTCCTGATTGCTCTTTATATGTTTGACGTTACCGAGGTAAATGCACTTGCACGTCAGGTGGAAGAGCAGAAGATGGTGTGCGGTCTTATATATATGGACAATTATGATGAGGCACTCGAAAGCGTTGATGAGGCAAGACGTTCGCTTGTAGTTGCACTTATCGAGAGACAGATCAATAAGTATTTCTCCAAGGTGGATGCAATTGTCAAGAAGCTTGAGAAGGATAAGTTCCTGGTAGTAATGAAAAAAAAGGAACTGGATAATATAGTTGACAGCCGTTTCGGAATACTGGAAGAGGTCAAGAATGCAAATATCGGTAATGAAGTATCCTTTACACTATCGATAGGGTTCGGAGCCGGCAGTGATTCCTTTGACCAGAATTATGAATATGCCAGAACAGCCATAGATCTGGCGCTTGGCAGAGGCGGAGACCAGGTAGCT
>DEEW01000085.1:62343-63175 GCA_002350465.1 Lachnospiraceae bacterium UBA2868 | reverse complement strand
GCGGAAGACGCGAGGTAACAGGCAAAAACACGAGGGTTAAAGCCAGAGTCAAAGCCCATGCCCTGCGTGAGATCATAGAAAGCAGCGATAATATCATCATTATGGGACACAAGATACTTGATGTTGATGCGTTTGGATCATCTATCGGTATTTACCGCGTTGCCAAAACATTTAATAAGCGGGTAAATATAGTCGTAGATGAGGTGACTACATCCATACGTCCGATGCTGGATATGATGATACATGACGGTGCACACGATGAAAGTGTATTCGTATCAAGAGAAGGCGCCATAGAGATAGCGACCAATACGGAATGTACTCTTGTTGTAGTGGATGTTAACCGCCCAAGCTTTACGGGCTGTCCGGAACTTTTGGAACTGTGCAACACCATAGTTGTACTCGATCACCACAGACAGGGTGCCGAGAAGATAGAAAATGCGACCCTTTCCTATATCGAGCCCTATGCATCAAGTGCTTCGGAAATGGTTTCGGAGGTTCTGCAGTATATCAGCGACAGGGTTAAGCTTATGGCAGATGAGGCAGACTGCCTGTACGCGGGAATGGTGGTTGACACCAACAATTTTGTTACCAAGACCGGTGTCAGAACATTTGAAGCAGCGGCATATCTGCGTAGAAACGGTGCGGATGTTACAAGAGTCCGTAAGATGTTCAGGGATGATGTAGGTACATATAAAGCAAGAGCCGGAATAGTCAGCAACGCTGAGATATACGACAAAGCATTTGCTATTGCCGTAACACCGGATACGGTTGTTGACAGTCCGACGATAATCGGTGCCGAAGCGGCAAATGAGCTTTTGAATATCAACGGTAT
>DEEW01000085.1:52085-62306 GCA_002350465.1 Lachnospiraceae bacterium UBA2868 | reverse complement strand
GATGACGAAGTGTTTATAAGCGCCAGGTCGATAGATGACATTAATGTTCAGGTTATTATGGAGAAGCTTGGAGGGGGCGGTCATATGAATGTAGCCGGTACCCAGATAAAAGGCGTTACGGTTGAGGAAGCAAAGAAGTCGCTTATAGCAGTGCTTGGCGAAATGAAAGAAAAAGGAGAACTTCAATGAAGGTAATACTGCTGCAGGATGTTAAATCAGTCGGAAAAAGCGGAGATGTTGTAGAAGTATCCGACGGATATGCCAAAAACTTTATATTTAAAAAGAAACTCGGAATACAGGCGGATTCCAAAAATCTGAACGATCTTAAGCTTAAAAAAGCCAATGACGAAAAGGTTGCCGCCGAGAATCTGGCTGCAGCGCAGGCATTCGGCAAGCAGATCGAGACCAAAACCATAGTAGTCAAGCTCAAAGCCGGTGAAGGCGGTAAAACATTCGGAAGTGTTTCAAGTAAGGAGATAGCCCAGGAGGCAAAATCCCAGTTCGATATGGATATAGATAAAAAGAAGATTGTTCTTCCGGAACCGATCAAGTCATTCGGTATGTTTGAAGTTCCTGTCAAACTTCACCCCCAGGTTACGGCAAACCTCAAAGTAAAAGTTGAGGAGTGCTAGAAATGGATGAGGCGCTTCTTAAAAAAATGCCTCCCCATCACAAGGAATCCGAACGAGGTGTGGTGGGAGCCATGATGCTCGACAAAGATGCTGCGATTATTGCAATGGGAGCCCTGACGTCCGATGATTTTTATCTGAAGGAATGCGCGTATGTTTTTGATGCGGTAAAGTCCGTTGTCGATGAGGGTGCACCCGTTGATCCCACGATCATATCTAACCGTCTAATCGAAATGAATGCACCGGCGGAGATAGCATCAGGAGAGTTCCTTCGAAATCTGTGCATGTGGGCCTCGACCTCGGCCGTCATTGAGCAGCATATAGAAATAGTCAAGAAAAAATCGCTGCTTCGAAAACTTATCAGGGAATGCCAGACTATCGAGAACAATTGCTATTCCGATTCGGGAGATTCGGAAGATGTTCTTGAAGAGGCTGAAAAGAAAATCTTTGAGATTACCAACAGCCGTTCAACGGGAGAATATGTCCCGATACGACAGATAGTCAAAGATGCTGTTGAACGGATAGGGATTGCTGCCAAAACAGATGGTGTTGTTACGGGTGTTGCAACCGGATTTACGGATCTTGATTACAAGACGGCAGGTCTCCAGCCTTCCGATCTGATACTTATTGCTGCCAGACCTTCTATGGGCAAAACGGCATTCGTTCTCAATATTGCCCAGCACGTATGCTTTAAAGATAAAAAGGGAGCGGTGGTATTTTCGCTTGAGATGTCGAGGGAGCAGCTCGTCAACCGTCTCCTGTCACTTGAATCACATGTCGATTCAAAAGCCATAAGAAACGGTAATGTTACCGCGCAGAACTGGGAGGGAATAATTGAGGCGGCCTCCACTATAGGAGAGTCTAAGCTCATTATTGATGACACTCCGGGAATCAGCATCGGTGAGCTCAGATCAAAATGCCGTAAGTACAAGGCAGAGAATAAAGACCTTTCGGTTATAATCATAGATTACCTGCAGCTTATGTCGGGATCGGGCAGAACTGATTCCAGACAGCAGGAAATATCAGACATATCAAGATCGTTAAAATCACTTGCAAGAGAACTGAACGTTCCGGTTATAGCGCTCTCACAGCTGTCCCGTGCGGTTGAGAAGCGTGACGATCACAGACCGATGCTGTCGGATCTTCGTGAATCCGGAGCCATTGAGCAGGATGCGGATGTGGTAATGTTCCTGTACAGAGATGATTACTACAACCCCGATACGGACAAAAAAGGAATAGCGGAAGTAATAATAGCCAAGCAAAGAAACGGCCCTATCGGAACTACGGAGCTCGTATGGCTGCCTGATCTGACCAAGTTCGCCAATAAGGCAAAAAACTGAGTTAAGGAGATTTGCATGGATAAGCCGATTTTGTATCGTAAACGTATTATTCCCGAAGAGATTGTATTGCTTGATAAGGATGAAATACTGTATTCGGACGAGGCGCATATAGTTACGAAATGGAATGCCATCAAGCCAAAAAAAATACTTCATCACGGCTGTTCATGCTATTTTCTGAAAGAGGGTTTCAAAGTAAGCAAGTTCTATCAGGAGGACGGCACATTAATGTACTGGTATTGCGACATTATCAGTTACACATTTAATGAGCCGGAGAATTCATATGTTTTTACTGACCTTCTGGCGGATGTACTTATCTACCCCGACGGGAGAGTCGAAGTAGTTGACGTCGGTGAGATCGCAGATGCGCTTACAGACGGAACACTTACAACGGATGAGATGATTCCGGCACTTCGAAGCCTTGATAAACTGCTGGGACTTATATATTCGGGAGGATTTGGCAGCATTCAGGATATGATCAACAGGATCGAGAATGGCAGCAACCTTTCAAAATGAAAACAATATATGAAACAGTTGACCCCGACAACATAGATATGTCGGTGATAAATAAAGCGGGAAGTATAATCCTCAGCGGCGGACTTGTAGCTTTCCCGACGGAAACGGTATACGGACTTGGGGGAGATGCCCTTAATCCGGAATCATCCGAGAAAATTTACAGGGCAAAGGGAAGACCGTCGGATAATCCTCTTATAGTTCACATTTCGGATTTTGACAGCATATACGATATAGTCCGTGATGTAAGTGCTGAAGCAAAGCTTTTGGCGGACAGATACTGGCCCGGCCCCCTTACCATGATATTTGATAAAAAACCGGTTGTTCCCAAAGAGACAACAGGAGGGCTTGATACGGTTGCGGTCAGATTTCCCTCCCATCCGGTGGCACAAAAGTTCATTGAAGCATCCGGTGGATTCATTGCCGCACCTTCGGCAAACATATCCGGAAGGCCGTCGCCTACTTACGGAAGGCATGTCCTTGAAGATATGGACGGAAGGATAGAGATGATAATTGATTCCGGGGAGTGCAATATCGGACTGGAATCCACGATCGTTGATTTTACGTCCGATGTTCCTATGATACTAAGGCCCGGATATGTTAACGAGAAGATGTTAAATTCCGTCATCGGTGAAGTTGCAAAAGATCCCGCGGTATTCGGAAATACAATAAGCGGTGGCAGTCCAAAGGCACCGGGGATGAAATACCGTCACTATGCACCGAAGGGAACTATGACGATAGTGTCGGGCAGGACGGAAAACGTTATTGAGTATATCAGTAAACAGATCAGGGAAAAACGTTCAGGTCAACGCGTAGGTGTTCTGGCCTGCTCACAGGATGTTTCCCGATATACCGGAGCCGACATGGTCTTTGATATGGGACGGGCGGATAATGAGATAGAAATATCTTCAAGACTGTATGATGCGCTGAGGAAGTGCGATGAAGAGAAGATAGACGTGATCTATTCTGAAGAGTTTGATACGCCGGATCTGGGACTTGCAATAATGAACCGTCTGATAAAGGCGGCAGGACATAATATAATAAAAGTGTAAAGGGTGGTACGAAGATGAAAGTAGCAATCGGAGCCGATCACGGTGCATTCGACAGAAAAGCGGAAGTTATTGAACACCTTGAGGCGGCAGGACATGAGGTCAAGGATTTCGGAACCTACACTCCGGAAAGCTGTGATTATCCGGAAATAGGAAGAAGTGTAGCGGAAGCTGTAGTATCCGGTGAATATGACAGAGGAATAGTAATGTGTACCACCGGGATCGGAATTTCGATCGTTGCAAACAAGGTCAGGGGAATCAGATGTGCACTCTGTTCCGATGTTACAAGCGCAAAGCTCACAAGACTTCATAATGATGCCAATATGCTTTCGATGGGTGCAGGTATCATCGGCCCCAATCTTACGATGGATATAGTAGACACATTTATGAATACTGAGTTTTCAAACGAAGAAAAACATGTACGGAGAATATCCAAGATAGAAAAATAATACTTTATGGAGGGTTAGCAATGAAACAGTATCCCGGAATCGACAATGTTTATGTAATGGATCATCCGCTGATACAGCACAAGATCGGCTATATCAGAAGGACTGAAACCGGAACAAAGGATTTCAGGCAGACTATCGGTGAGATAGCGATGCTCATCTGTTATGAGGCAACAAGAAACCTCGAATTGGCTGAGGTCAAGATCGAAACACCCATATGCTCTACAACAGCAAAAGAGCTTAAGGGGAAAAAGATGGCTATCGTTCCCATACTCCGTGCCGGCTTAGGAATGGTTGACGGAATGCTTACGCTTATACCGGCAGCCAAGGTCGGTCATATAGGGTTGTACAGAGATCCCGAAACCCTTAAACCGGTTGAGTATTATTGTAAGCTTCCCGAGGATTGTGCAAACCGTGAAGTATTCGTGGTGGATCCGATGCTCGCAACCGGCGGATCATCATGTGCGGCTATTACGATGCTTAAGGAAAAAGGGTGCAAAAACATTCATTTCATGTGCATCATAGCGGCCCCGGAAGGCGTAGCCGCCATGCATGAGGCTCACCCGGATGTGGATGTATATATCGGTGCACTTGATGAAAAGCTTAATGATCATGGTTATATAGTTCCCGGACTCGGTGATGCAGGAGACCGGATTTTCGGTACAAAATGATGAGTGACAAAAGACAGGATTACATCTCATGGGATGAGTATTTTATGGCTGTGGCAAAGCTTGCGGGAATGAGGTCAAAGGATCCCAATACGCAGGTGGGAGCCTGTATCGTCAGCGAGGATAACAAAATCCTTTCAATGGGATATAACGGCTTTCCGAGAGGATGCTCGGATGATGAATTTCCGTGGGCCAGAGAAGGTGATGAGCTGCTGACCAAATACGTTTATACGGTTCACAGTGAACTGAACGCAATACTTAACTACAGAGGCGGAAGCCTTGAAGGTGCAAAGCTTTATGTTTCACTGTTTCCCTGCAATGAATGTGCCAAGGCGATCATTCAGAGCGGCATCAAAACAGTCATTTACGATTGCGACAAGTATGCGGCAACAAACGGAGTGATCGCATCTAAGAAGATGTTTGATGCTGCGGGAATCAGATACTACAAGTACGATCCGACAAACAGGGAAATAGTTATCACGGTATAGTCTATGCTGCATTGGGGTGCGACAAGATATAATTTAATAGCTTGTGCGGTTAGTGCCGCTGTTGCGTTAACCTGTGTTTTTTCGTCAGCCCAAACACCGGTGTTTGCATCTGTTGAGAGTACATCGCAAAAGATCAAGGATGCCGAAAAGCTGAAAAAAGAAACCGAGGAAATGAAAGAGGCCACGGAACAAAAAAAGGAAGGCCTCAAGGATCAGAAGCAGGAACTCGAAAGTTATCTTAGCGAGCTTAATGACAATCTGACTCAGATCACCGAAAACATCAATGATATAGAGGATAAGATTACAGCCAAGCAGGTGGAGATAGAAGCAGCACAGACTGAATTGGAGAATGCCCGTGCAGAAGAGAAAAATCAGTATGAACTTATGAAAAAAAGGATTAAGTTCATGTATGAGCGCGGGGACAAAACAATACTTACCACTTTTTTTTCATCCCACAGTTATGCTGATTTTTTGAACAAAACAGAATACATCGACCGTATAGAAGATTATGATAAGAAGATGTATGATAATCTGATTCAGATAAGAAAAGACATCGAGGATAAGGAAACCGGCCTTAAAACGGAAGAGGAACAGCTGCAGAGCCTCAAAAAACAGGCACAGAATGAGGAGATGAAGGTTAATAACCTTGTAACATCAACCAACGGTTCCATTGCCCAGACGGATGGTCAGATATCAGCAGCAGAACTTGAGACGGCAGCCTATGAGGCGGAGCTTAAGGCCCAGGAAGAGAATCTGGCGGAATTAAAAAAGCAGCTGGCCGAGGAACAGGCAATGATAGCAAAAGCTTCCAAGATGTCATGGAGGGATATTTCGGAGGTTGAGTTCCAGGAGGGTGACAGAGATCTGCTTGCCTGCCTGATATATTGTGAGGCCGGAAACCAGCCCTATGTGGGACAGGTGGCGGTTGGTGCGGTAGTAATCAATCGTGTAAGATCTGCCGCGTTTCCGAATTCGGTTTCAACGGTTATCTACCAGAACAGACAATTTTCACCTGTAGGCAGCGGAAGACTTGCAACAAGACTTGCCCTCGGCGCAACATCATCCTGTTATCAGGCGGCAGATGAAGCTATGAGGGGCGCAACACCTGTCGGAAACTGCCTTTATTTCAGGACTGTGATTCCCGAAATTAACGGAACTATTATCGGAGATCACGTTTTCTATTGATTGTGACGATAATTAAGCATATTTTGTAGACTTTTTGAAAGTTCGCAGTTATAATTATAAAGATGCGATTTATGCGAAGGGGTAATTTTTGAAGTATCAGAAAGATGTATTTGGCGGATTTGCAATGGTTCTGCAGTTCGGCATCAATATGATAGTCCCGATACTGCTGTGTACCTTTGTCGGTATATTTCTGGACAGATTATTTTCCACGTCATTTATCGTAATAATAATGTTTTTTCTCGGAGCATTGGCCGGCTTTCGCAATATTTTCATCTTTGCGAGAAACATGAACAAACACTCAACCTATTTGGGGAGTGATGCCGACGAATCGGTCTCGTCACATCCGGATGAAGACTTTGCCGAAAAGATGGACAGGGTATACAGGGATAATATGAATGAATAGACTTAAGATCATTCTCAAAGAAAATCATACCCTCCATGAAATGATGCTCGGAATAGTTGCCGCAAATATCATTCTTGCGATAGTGGCGGCCTTTGTAAGCAACAGGGACAAGGCATTGATTGCCGTATTGACGGGGACCGTTTGTGCACTTGTATTTGTGATCCATATGGCTGTAACTGTCGATGACGCTCTTTGCCTTGATGAAAAAGGAGCGATATCGCAAATGCGGACACAGATGCTGGTCAGATATCTGTTTGTGGCTGTTGTTGTCGGATTAAGCCTTTATTTTAAAATTGCGGATCCGGTATTTCTGACAATTTCTGTTCTTACGATAAAAGCGGGTGCATATTTGCAGCCTTCAATACATAAACTGTTAAACAGGAGGTGAGATAAGTGAATAGTGTTCTTTTGGCAGCCGATGTCAATTTCATGATCAAAGGCATATTCTCTTATCAGATATTCGGTCAGACCGTATGGATTACAACAACGCACGTGTGTCTTTTGATCGTGCTTCTATTGTTTGCGGTATTCGGATTGTGTGCTCATCATGTTATAGTTAACGCGGATCCGTATGCCAAGCCCGGAACTTTCCAGAATATCGTGGAACTGATCGTGGAAATGCTTGATAACATGATAACGGGTTGTATGGGAAAGAGTGCTTCGAAGTTTCTCGGATATATATCCACTCTGTTTTGCTTCATACTTATCAGCAATTTCTCGGGACTTTTGGGACTGCGTCCCCCGACAGCGGATTACGGAGTAACCTTACCGCTGGGACTTATTACTTTCGGGATGATTTTCTACAACAAGATAAAGCATCAGGGAGTCGGGGGATTTCTGAAAGGTTTGTGTGATCCGTGGCCGATATGGGCTCCGATCAATGTTATAGGTGATATTGCGGTGCCGATTTCGATATCGCTTCGTTTGTTTGCGAATATTCTTTCGGGAACGGTTATGATGGCCCTTGTATACGGACTGCTGTCCAAGATCGCATGGGGCTGGCCGGGATTTTTACATTTGTATTTCGACCTGTTCTCGGGCGCGATCCAGACATACGTATTCTGTATGCTGACAATGACATATGTCGCTGATGCTATTAATGCTGAATAGGGGGAACCGCTTTAGCGGTGGGACCCTGTTCTGCACGACGAGCGCCCATCGCCGAAGGCGATTTGAATGCGCGAGTCTCCATTTTTATGCTGAATAGGAAAATAGGAAATTTAAAATAGACAACAAATTATAGGAGGATTGTTTTATGAACATTTCAGGACAGGATTTCATTTTCGGATGCTCTGCTATCGGTGCGGGACTTGCGGTAATAGCAGGTATCGGTCCCGGTGTAGGACAGGGTATTGCAGCCGGACATGCTGCAGCAGCGGTGGGACGTAATCCCGGTGCAAAGTCAGACGTTACTTCTACCATGCTTCTCGGTCAGGCGGTTGCGGAGACAACAGGTCTGTACGGTCTGCTTATCGCAATGCTGTTATTATTCGTTAAGCCTTTTACGTGATTATTACAAATCGGTAATCGAAAGGAGACAAAGAATTGGAACGTCTGTTTGACCTTGATTTCCAACTGTTACACGATGCGGTCATTACAGCGGTTGCCGTTTTTGTTTTGTTTCTTTTCCTATCCTATATGCTGTTCAAGCCTACCCGTGAACTGCTGCGTAAGCGTCAGGAGAGGATCCAGGCGGATCTTGACAGTGCAAAAGAGGATAAGGATGAGGCTCTTAAGTTAAAGAGCGAATATGAAGCAAAGATGGCCGGCGCGCAGAAGGATGCCGACGCAGTACTTGCCGAAGCAAGACAGAAGGCTGTCAAGAATGAAGATGCGATCATTTCACAGGCCAAGGAAGAAGCTGCGGGTATTATACGTCAGGCTCACAATGAGGCTGAACTTGAAAAACGCAAGGCTGCGGATGAAGTTAAGACGCAGATCATTGATGTGGCTTCACTTATGGCAGGCAAAGTGGTTGCAGCGGGTATAGATACAAATATTCAGGATTCTCTGATAGAAGAGACGCTCAAAGAAGTAGGTGAGAGCACATGGCAAAGCTAGTTACTACAACTTATGCACAGGCTCTGTTTCAACTGGCTGTTGAGGAGGGGAAGGTTGATGAGCTCTTCTCACAGGTTGAGGCGCTCATTGCCATTCTTGATGAGAACCCGGATCTTGCCAGGATTATGAGACATCCCGGCGTGGACAAGAACGAGAAGATAGAAGTTATTAATAATGTTTTTTCGGGCAATGCTTCGCCGGAGGTGTGCGGACTTCTCAATCAGGTTGTGGTCAATAACCGTTATGAGGAAATCGACGGAATCCTTGCAAGCTTCATAAACATGGTTAAGGAATACAAGAAGATCGGCATTGCTTATGTGCAGACTCCTGCCGACCTTACCGATGCGCAGAAGAAGCGCATCGAGCAAAAACTGCTTGATACGACCGGCTATGTTAAGATGGAAATGAACTATTCTATTGACAAATCCCTTATCGGCGGAATGAAGATAAGGATCGGCGACAGAGTTGTTGACAGCAGTATTTCAACGAAACTAAACGAATTGGCGAAAGATCTTCGCCGTATTCAGTTAAATACGATTTGAGAAAGGTAAAAGATCCATGAATTTAAGACCAGAAGAGATCAGTTCGGTAATCAAGGATCAGATCAAAAGATACGCGGATAAGCTTGAAGTATCCGAAGTCGGAACCGTTATTCAGGTTGCGGACGGAATTGCGCGTGTGCACGGACTGGAAAAAGCAATGCAGGGTGAACTGCTTGAGTTTCCCGGGGAAGTGTACGGAATGGTCATGAACCTGGAGGAAGATAATGTCGGTGCCGTTCTGCTTGGTGCAGGATCGATCAACGAAGGTGATACCGTTAAAACAACAGGAAGGGTTGTTGAGGTTCCTGTAGGAGATGCGATGCTCGGACGTGTAGTTAATGCACTCGGACAGCCTATCGACGGTAAGGGACCGGTACAGACGGACAAGTATCGTAAGATTGAACGTGTAGCAAGCGGAGTTATTACGAGAAAATCAGTTGATACGCCTCTGCAGACCGGTATCAAGGCGATTGACTCCATGATCCCGATCGGACGCGGGCAGAGAGAACTTATTATCGGCGACAGACAGACCGGTAAGACCGCTATCGCCATTGATACAATAATCAACCAGAAGGGACAAAACGTTAAGTGTATATATGTTGCTATCGGACAGAAAGCATCAACGGTTGCTTCGATTGTCAAGACGCTTGAGGAATTCGGTGCAATGTCATATACGACCGTAGTTGCTTCCACAGCAAGTGAAATGGCACCTCTCCAATACATAGCTCCTTATAGCGGATGTGCGATAGGTGAGGAGTGGATGGAAAACGGAGAAGACGTTCTTGTTATATACGATGATTTAAGTAAGCATGCAACGGCTTACAGAACACTCTCACTTCTTCTTCGTCGTCCGCCCGGACGTGAAGCCTATCCCGGAGATGTATTCTATCTTCATTCAAG
>DEEW01000085.1:51442-51828 GCA_002350465.1 Lachnospiraceae bacterium UBA2868 | reverse complement strand
TTGCACAGTACAGAGAGCTTGCTGCTTTTGCGCAGTTCGGATCGGAACTGGATGCAGATACAAGAGAAAAGCTGGCACAAGGAGAACGAATCAAGGAAGTACTCAAACAAGGCCAGTACAAGCCGATGCCGGTTGAATATCAGGTTCTTATAATATATGTTGTAACGAGAAAACTTCTGCTGGATGTTCCCGTTAACAGGATCGGCGAATTCGAGGAATCTTTCTTTGAGTACATCAAGACAAGCTATTCTGAGATTCCCGAATCGATCAGGAACACGAAAGAACTGTCAGAAGATATGGAAAATAAGCTTAAGAAAGCGATAGAGGATTTCAAGGCTGATTTTCTGAAATGAGTTAAAAACCCTAGGTGGTGTAAAGTTTTCTAT
>DEEW01000085.1:42167-51413 GCA_002350465.1 Lachnospiraceae bacterium UBA2868 | reverse complement strand
ATGGCGTGGCTCTCAAGAATACAGGGAGGGTGTAGATTATGGCGTCGATGCGCGACATCAAAAGACGTAAAACAGGTATACAGTCTACCCAGCAGATTACCAAGGCAATGAAACTTGTCTCCACGGTCAAGCTTCAAAGAGCCAAGACACGTGCGGAGCAGAGTAAGAATTACACAATGCAAATGTATGATACGATTGTTTCGATCATGAACAAGTCGGGATATATCGATCATCCTCTTATGAAGCCTAATGGGTGCAACAAGAAGGCGGTTATTCTCATTACTTCAAACAGAGGACTTGCCGGAGGATACAACAGCAATATTACCAAGCTTGTAACACAGAGCGGTTGGAGTGCTGATGAACTGGTAATCTATGCTATAGGTAAAAAAGGCCGTGACAGTGTAAAAAGAGCCGGATATGAAGTTGTGTATGAGAACTCTGAAATGATTGAAGAGCCTATCTATTCCGATGCTTCCGACCTGGCTAAAGAACTGCTTGAGAAGTATGTTGAAGGCAAGATCGGGGAAATATACATTGCCTATACGATTTTCAAAAATACGGTAGTTCATGTACCAAGGCTTCAGAAACTGTTGCCTCTCGGTGAAGAGAGTACTCCTACCGAATCTGTATCAGGCAGAGAAGGTGAAGATTCCATTAAGCCCGATGCGGGAGAAGAAAGTGCAAAAAGAGCGCTTATGACATATGAACCCGATTCGGACGAGGCTTTGAATGCAATAATCCCCAAGTATGTTACAAGCCTTATTTACGGCGCACTTATCGAGGCAGTTGCAAGTGAGAACGGAGCCAGAATGCAGGCTATGGACTCTGCAACGGACAATGCGGAGAAGATGATATCGGGACTTGAGCTTCAGTATAATCGCGCCAGACAGGGTGCGATCACGCAGGAGCTTACAGAGATCATTGGTGGCGCTGAGGCAATAGGCTGAACATATTATGTAGCAATTAATTACAGAAGGAGAATACAAAAGTGGCAGATAACAACACAGGTAAGATTACCCAGATTATCGGAGCGGTGCTTGACGTTAAGTTTCCGGAAGGTACCTTGCCGGAGATTAACGATGCTATACGTGTGGAGCGCAGTGACGGAACCACACTGGTCGTTGAAGTTGCCCAGCATCTTGGTGACGACACGGTTCGCTGCATAGCTATGGGACCTACAGACGGACTTGTCAGAGGAATGGAAGCTATCGCTACGGGAGCGCCGATATCGGTTCCTGTCGGAGAGAATACACTCGGAAGAATATTTAATGTGTTAGGTGAGCCGATAGATAACAAGCCTGCACCCGAGGTAGAAAAACGCTACCCGATACATCGCAAGGCTCCCAGCTTTGAGGAACAGTCTACATCGGCTGAAATGCTTGAGACAGGTATCAAAGTCGTTGATCTTCTGTGTCCGTATCAGAAGGGTGGTAAGATAGGACTGTTCGGAGGTGCCGGAGTAGGAAAAACAGTTCTTATACAGGAGCTTATCAGAAATATCGCAACCGAGCACGGAGGATATTCGGTATTTACCGGTGTAGGAGAACGTACACGTGAAGGTAATGACCTTTATCATGAAATGACGGACTCGGGCGTTATCGATAAAACAACAATGGTATTCGGACAGATGAATGAGCCCCCCGGAGCCCGTATGAGAGTCGGACTTGCAGGTCTTACAATGGCCGAGTACTTCAGAGACGAAGGCGGTAAAGACGTACTTCTGTTTATAGACAACATCTTCAGATTTACGCAGGCAGGATCCGAAGTATCAGCTCTTCTTGGCCGTATGCCTTCAGCGGTTGGTTACCAGCCCACACTGCAGACCGAGATGGGTGCCCTCCAGGAGCGTATCACTTCAACAAAGAACGGATCAATAACATCGGTACAGGCTGTTTACGTTCCCGCCGATGACCTTACCGATCCCGCACCTGCTACAACGTTTGCGCATCTTGATGCAACAACGGTTTTGTCTCGTTCGATAGTTGAACTTGGTATTTACCCTGCTGTTGATCCTCTTGAGTCAACTTCGAGAATCCTTGATCCGAGAATTGTCGGCGAAGATCACTACAGGGTTGCAAGAGGAGTTCAGGAGATCCTGCAAAGATACAAGGAACTCCAGGATATTATCGCAATCCTCGGTATGGATGAGCTTTCGGAAGATGATAAGGTTACCGTATCACGTGCAAGAAAGGTTCAGAGATTCCTGTCACAGCCTTTCTTCGTAGCAGGTCAGTTTACCGGTCTTCCGGGAAGATATGTATCAGTACCCGATACTATAAGAGGATTTGACGAAATACTGTCAGGTAAATATGACGATATTCCCGAAAGCTTCTTCTTAAGTGCCGGAGCGATTGAGGACGTAATAGAAAAATACAACCAGAGTCAGAAATAAGGAGTTAACATGGCCGATACTTTTCATCTTCGGATCACAAGTCCCGACAGGGTTTTCTATGAGGGCGAAGTGACAATGGTGGAGATCAACACGACGGAAGGCGAGATTGGGGTACTTCCGAATCATATTCCGCTGACGAGCGTTTTGGCTCCGGGAGCATGCTATATTCATTTACCCGATGCCGACCCAAAGGTATGTGCGATCCACGGTGGATTCATTGAAATACTTCAGGATTCTATGACAATTCTTGCGGAAGTGTGTGAATGGCCGGATGAGATCGATGTGAAACGTGCCGAAGAGGCGCGGATACGTGCTGAAAGGCGTCTTTCGGAAAGAGACGCCGGAACGGACATAGGCCGTGCAATGTTAGCTCTAAAGAGGAGTGCGGCGCGAATCGAAGCAGCAAAAAAATGATTTTAAGTGGCGGCGAATACTCATTCGTCGTCACGATTTTATTTTATGGATCAAAACAAATTCAGAAGAAGAACAATTAAACTCTCGGTAACGTTTGTATTGTTTCTGATATCTCTGTTTGTATCAAATATTGTCCTGAACAGAGGTAATACGGATATGACTGCGGAGATGTCCAAGGCGACGCTTCCCATCGTGTATATGAACGTTAATGACGAATATATCAATCCTCTCCATGGATATACAACGGAAATGGAGGGGAATTATCTACGTGGACCGATAACACCTCTCATGGCTAACAGATCCGTGACATTCCGTGCAGATCTTTATGATGCCGTCATTGCGAAGGTTTCATACGAAGTAAGACCGCTCGATATGTCAAGACTGATTGAAGAGACGGAAGTATCGGATTTTACCTATGAAGGCGACGCCATTTACGCAACGGCAACTCTCAAAGACCTGATCGAAGACGACACCGAATATATGCTTATTATCAAGCTTACAACATCCGGCGGAAGCGTGATCAGGTATTATGCAAGAGTGATCAACAGAGCGGAGCTTTATCTGTCGGAAAAGATGGAATTTGTCAGAGATTTTTCCGACAGGACAATGGATAAGGAAGCAGCCGAGTCCATTAAAAAGTATATGGAAACCAATGCAGACGGAGATAATTCAAGCTATGCATATGTTAACATCCATTCAAACTTCAACCAGCTGACATGGGGAGAACTGGAACCTGCCCTGATTACGGACAAGGATATGGAGATCCTTGAAATAGATGAGACGACGGCTTCCATTATGTTGAAGTATCAGGTGGAGATAATGTCAGAAACCCATAATGTTTCCGAGTTTTTCCGTCTCCAGCGTGGAAAGAGAATGTACCTGATGGAGTATGAAAGGATCATGGATCAGGTATTTGATGCGGACAAGAATGTAGTTGTAAACGGCAAGATCCTCCATGGAATGATTAATGAGAAGCCGGTGGGGATTGAAAACGATGCCGGAACTATATATGCGTTTGTCCAGCAGAATGCACTTTATTCTTACAATACATCATCCAATACCATGGCAAGGCTTTTTGCTTTTGCCGATAAGGACAATAACGATGAACGTACAAGGTACAATGCTCATTCGATTAAGCCTATGATGATCGACGGTGTCGGAAATATATGGTTTATAGTATACGGGTATATGAACAGGGGCTTAAATGAGGGGAAGGTCGGAGTTGCACTGTATTACTACGATTGTGCGCTCAACACTATAGAGGAGGAACTGTTTATTCCATATACCAAGTCATATGAAATGCTTTCGGTTGAGATTGACAATCTTGCATATATCAGTTCGAGAAACAGACTTTATGTATTTCTTGACGGGGGAGTGTATACAATCAATATCACGGCCAGAGAATCCGAGATCATGCAGGCAAGCATAAGCGAAACGGGGTTCTTCTCTTCGGATGATGAAAGCATTATAGCGTGGCAGACAGGAAATTCTGTTGTTGATTTTACACAGATACAACTGTTCAAACTTAACAGCATGACACCCTATACGATACCATCAGGAGCGGGAGAGGTGGTCATTCCTCTGGGATTTATGGACAATGATGTCATTTACGGAGCAGCAAGGGTGTCAGATGTTACAACCGATTACACCGGGAAAACGATCATTCCGATGTATTCCGTCAGGATTCAGGACCAAAACGGTAACACTCTTAAGGACTATCATCAGGATGGCGTATATGTCCTTGGCATTGAAAAGTCGGATAATCTTCTCATACTTTCACGAGCCACGAGAGACCCCGATAGCGGTGAGCTTTTGCCTATAGAGGATGACCAGATCGTAAACAACAAGACACAGACATCGCTTAAGAACAAATTGTCGAGCGTAGTCACCGAAAAGACGGAAACCACCTACCAGACAGTGTTGTATAAAGGGGGAGACGGGGAAAAATCATCCGTTAAGGTCACAAATCCCAAAGAAGTTGTCTTTGAGGGCAGCAGGGATGTTTCCATCAAGGATGACGATACCCTTAAGCGATATTATGTATATGCAAAAGGAAAAATAGCGGGAATATACTCGTCGGCCTCCGAGGCGGTTGAAATAGCCGGAAATCTGTACGGGGTTGTAACAAACAAGCAAATGGCGTATGTATGGGAAAGCAGTAACAGGAAAGCAAGTACCAAGATTACAAGTCTTGAGATAAGCAAGACGACTCCGAAAGCGGATTCTGAAGAAGACACACCGGAAACCGATAATACTTCTTCCTATGTAAAGTGCATAGATATGATGCTTCAGTCGGGAGGAGTATACAAGAGCAGTGAAGAGGAAATCCGCAGAAAATCACTTGCAAGGGTTCTGTCGGACAATCTTGAAGCCGATGTACTTGACTTGTCGGGAGTTTCATTGTCCGATGTACTCTATTATGTTTCAAGAGGGTATCCGGTGATGGCGATGACCGGGCAGGGAACAGCAGTGATAATCACAGGTTACGACAGTAAAAATACGATTTTGTACGATCCCGGGGAAGAGAAAGTGTACAAACTCGGGATGAATGATTCAAAGGAACTGTTTGAGAAGGCAGGAAACAGATTCGTTACCTACATTAAATAAAACGCAGAAAAAAGGAGATAAAATGGATCAGAGATTACAGAAACTTGCGAATAATCTTGTTAATTATTCCGTAAAAGTACAAAAAGGTGATAAAGTCTGGATCAATTATATTGGAGAAGATACAGAGGACCTTGCAAGAGCACTTGTTAAGGAAGTATATGTTGCGGGAGGGATGCCTTTTCCGCATTTTGAGAGCCAGCGCGTTCACAGGGAATTGCTTATGGGGTGCAATGACGAGCAACTCCGAATAATGTGTGAGACGGACAGTGCGATGATGTCACAGATGGATTGTTTCATCGGAGTAAGAGCTGCCGATAATGCATCGGAGCTTTCTGATGTTCCTGCAGAAAAACTATCATTATATAACCGCCTGTATTCATCACCTGTTCATCACGGGATCAGGGTGCCGAAAACCAGATGGGTTGTGCTCAGATATCCGACTGATGCCATGGCACAGCTTATGGATTCAAGCTTCGAGCAGTTCGAGGATTTCTATTATAATGTCTGCAACCTCGATTATGAAAAAATGGGAAGAGCTATGCAGAATCTTGTGGATCTTATGAATAAGACAGATAAGGTCAGGCTTGTGGCGAAGGGTACGGATCTTTCATTTTCAATAAAGGGGATACCTGCAATTGCGTGTGACGGTCATATGAATATTCCGGATGGGGAGGTTTACACGGCTCCGGTCAAAGACTCCGTAAACGGTGTAATAACCTATAATGCACCTTCAAGATACGAGGGATTCACTTATGAAGGAGTCAGCCTTACTTTTGAAAACGGAAAAATAGTAAAAGCAACGGCAAATGATAATGAGAGGATAAACCGTGTATTTGACACCGATGAAGGTGCAAGATATGTCGGTGAGTTTGCCATCGGTGTCAATCCGTATATCACGAAGCCGATGAAGGAAATACTGTTTGACGAAAAGATAAGCGGAAGTATTCATTTTACTCCGGGAATGTGCTACGACGATGCACCTAACGGAAACAAATCGGCAATTCACTGGGATCTTGTACTTATAATGACCCCGGAATACGGCGGAGGAGAGATATGGTTTGATGATGTTCTGATCAGAAAGGATGGCAGATTCGTGATTCCGGAACTTGAGTGTCTGAATCCCGAAAATCTGATGTAATAAAAAGTGGGCAGTCAGTTGCTGCCCACTTTGTCGTTAATTACGATGAAACTTCTGATGGATTCGATTCCGACTTTTATTATCTTGATAAGATTGATGGAATTCTTACCCCCCTGCCTGGGCCTGAACGATATCGGAATGAAGTGTACCTTCTGCCTCTTTTTCTTGTAGATCGCTGTAAGTGCAACATTTGTAAGGAAAAAATCATCCGGTATATATTTGAGATTATCCCGGAGCGTGTTGGCACTCATAAGCCTGTAAGGTGTATTGGCATCAAGTACATAAACTTTGAAGCAAAGATATACAACAAGCCGGAGAACCTTCGTAACAAATACCCTCATAAGGCCGTCTCTTCTCTTATTCCTGTATCCGACCGTAATATCGTACTTGTCTCTGGCTATCCAAAACGGCTCAAATTCGGAAGGAAGGGTCTGACCGTCGGAATCTGTCTGAAATACATAATCGGCTCCGTTATCGAGAGCATATTTATATCCGTACAGAACCGTTGCACCGTGTCCACCGTTAGGCTTGGTAAGAGCTGTAAGCTTCGGTCTGTCATGACTAAGGCCTTTAAGTATCTCATATGTATTGTCACGGCTTCCGTCATCAATGACAACAAGACGTGAGTCAGTGCCGTATTTATCTACAACAGTATACCAGTCCTCAATAACCTGTCTGATATTATCCTGCTCATTATATGCCGGAATTATAATAAATAATCTGTCTGCCATGTTAACTCTCCTTATCAGGATCGGTATGCTCCGACCCACTCCATTTTACAACAAATCATTTCTCATTTAAAGAGCCTTTTCAATGCTCCGAATGCTTGCCCTATCGTATTTTGCGTGATATACTAACTCATAGTGTGCTGTAGATATTTCAAGGAGATTATTATGAAAAAGATATCAGGGTATTTGGCTGCAGTACTTACGATCCTGGCTGTTCTGACTGCTCTTGTCCCCCATCAGGTGCGTGCCGATTCGGTGACAAGCGTTGTTATGACATATCAGGACAAGAAGTATACCAAGCAGATTTACGGGGTAGAGACAGACCGGATCAAGGCGGGTGAGAATACGGATTCCCTTCGTGATATCGAAGGACTGCTTAACAACCTGACTTTTCAGACAAACGGAGAAGTAAAGGTAGATAAATCCGCAGTTGTAAACGCTGTTAAGGCAGCTATTAACGCCGGACAGACCGGGATCAATATAGATCTCACAAAATACAAGGAAGGTGAAGTTGCCACAACCCCTTCAGTATCTGCGGCAAGCCCCTCAACACCTGCCACAACCGCAGCAGCATCTGCGGTAAATCCGAGTATGTCATCTCTCGGGATTGACTGTATGCTCTCGGAAGCGTCAACGAGATTTCGTGCCAATGAAGATAGAGCGCAGAACATCAGAAATGCGGCCTCCAAGATAAACGGGATGATCATCCTCCCGGGGCAGATGTTTTCGTGTACGATGGCTTTTGGTCCGAGAACGACCGCAAACGGCTACGGACTTGGAAATGTTATATCCGGAGATACATATGTAAAAGGTGTGGGCGGAGGAATCTGTCAGGTTAGCTCAACGCTCAACCTTGCCATGCTCCGCGCCGGAGTTGTTCCTGCCGAGCGTCACAACCACAGTCACCGGTCCAGCTATATCGCATCGGGACTTGATGCCACAATATCGGGGAGCAGTCTGGATTACAAATTCATCAATCCTTATGAATATCCGCTGTACATCTCGGCTGTTACAAACGGCGGAGTAATAAGCATATCGATATACAGCAACCATGATGCAACAAAAGGAATCGTATATGAGCCGGTAGTTGTAGGCGGTAAAATGTCAAATACCACTCATGTTATAGGAAAGCTTGCCGGCATACAGGTGTCCGACAGGGTATGCTACAGCAGCAGGTATAAACAATAGGTATCAACAGCAGGTGACAGATGATGTATAAAGGAAAAACCGCTTTTGTAATACAGACAATAGTAATAGCTGCATTGTATGTGATTCTTACACATATAGCCAATATGTTCGGAATGGCGAACGGAATAATACAGGTCAGGATATCCGAGGCGCTTACGGTATTGCCGTATTTTACGCCTGCCGCTATCCCCGGATTATTCATAGGATGCCTCGCGGCTAATTATACGATGGGAAACCCCATGTATGACGTTCTGATAGGGAGTGGAGCTACACTGGTGGCAGCTGTGATAAGTTACCTTTTGCGCAAATACAAATTTGCGGTTCCTATCCCTCCGATCGTAATAACCGCATTTACGATCCCCTTTATCTATAATGTATTGTTAAGGCTTGATGATCATACATTCTGGGCAAGCGTCGGACTTGTAGGGGCAGGCGAGATCATATCGTGCGGAGTGCTGGGAATGGCGGTTCTTCTCGGACTTGATGATTACAAAGATAAGCTCTTTCCGAAGAACAAACCCCGGACATCCGTGGAGGAGAGCAGTAAGATTACGGAAGAGACAGAAGATAATATAGGTAACAGTTAATTTAGAAGAAACAGGAGATAAATGATGTATAACAAGGTATCAACGGATCTGGGCTTCGTCGACAGAGAGAAAGAAGTTGAAAAGTTCTGGTCTGATAACAATATATTTGAAAAGAGTATGAAAAATCGCGAGGGCTGCGATACTTACATGTTCTATGACGGACCGCCGACTGCAAACGGCAAGCCCCATATC
>DEEW01000085.1:24482-42113 GCA_002350465.1 Lachnospiraceae bacterium UBA2868 | reverse complement strand
CGTAAGGCAGGATGGGATACTCACGGTCTTCCGGTTGAACTTGAGGTTGAAAAACTCCTTGGTCTCGACGGCAAGGAGCAGATAGAAGAGTACGGCCTTGCTCCTTTTATAGACAAGTGTAAGGAAAGTGTCTGGAAATACAAGGGCATGTGGGAGGATTTTTCTAAAACGGTAGGATTCTGGGCCGATATGAACGATCCTTACGTAACATACCATGACGATTTTATAGAATCCGAGTGGTGGGCTCTTAAGACAATATGGGACAAGGGACTGTTATACAAAGGGTTCAAGATAGTTCCGTACTGCCCCAGATGCGGTACTCCGCTGTCTTCTCACGAGGTTGCACAAGGATATAAAACCTTAAAAGAAAGAACGGCAATTGTAAGGTTTAAGATCAAAGACGAAGACGCATATTTCCTTGCGTGGACAACAACGCCTTGGACTCTTGCAAGTAATATCGGACTTTGTGTCAATCCAAATGATACATACGTTAAGGTTAAGGCTGCGGATGGATATACTTATATTCTTGCCGAGGCCCTTGCCGATTCGGTTCTGTCGGGAATTGAAAGGGCAGAGGGAACTCCTGCATATGAGGTTTTGGAAACGTATAAGGGAAGCGATCTCGAATACAAGGAATATGAGCCTCTTTACAAATGTGCCGCAGATTGTGCCGCAGCACAGAACAAGAAAGCGTTCTTTGTGTACTGTGATGACTATGTAACAATGGCGGATGGTACCGGAATAGTTCATATTGCTCCCGCGTTTGGTGAAGATGATGCCAGAGTCGGAAGAAAATATGATGCACCTTTTGTCCAGATGGTGGACGAAAAAGGTGTGATGAAGCCGGAGACTCCGTTCGGGGGTATGCGTGCCAAGCCAACCCAGAAGGAAATAGACGAAGGTGCTGTAAGTGCAGATCCGGAAGTCCTCAAAGAGCTTGATGCAAGAGGGATACTTTTTAGTGCCCCGAAGGTAGAACATGACTATCCCCATTGCTGGAGATGTTCGACTCCGCTTATCTATTATGCGAGGGAATCCTGGTATATAGAAATGACCAAGGTCAGGGATGACCTTATAAGGAACAACAACACCATCAACTGGATCCCCGAATCCATCGGAACGGGACGTTTCGGAAACTGGCTTGAGAACATTCAGGACTGGGCGGTTTCGCGTAACAGATATTGGGGAACACCTCTTAATGTGTGGGAATGTGAATGCGGTCACAGGCATTCTATCGGAAGCAGGCAGGAACTTTACGATCTGTCGGGCCGTGAGGATGCGCTTACGGTAGAACTTCACAGACCTTACATCGATGATTTTACGATTACGTGTCCTAAATGCGGCAAACAGATGCATCGTGTACCGGAAGTTATAGACTGCTGGTTTGATTCGGGTGCTATGCCATTTGCACAGTATCATTATCCGTTTGAAAACAAAGAGGTCTTCGAATCGAGATTCCCGGCACAGTTTATTTCCGAGGCTGTAGACCAGACAAGAGGTTGGTTCTATTCTCTCCTTGCGGAAAGTACTCTGCTGTTCAATAAAGCTCCATACGAGAATGTTATAGTTCTCGGACTTGTTCTTGATGAGAACGGGGAAAAAATGAGTAAATCGAAGGGCAACGCTGTTGATCCTTTTGAGGCACTCCGGTCTATGGGAGCCGACGCTATCCGCTGGTATTTCTATATCAATTCGGCACCGTGGCTT
Organism: Lachnospiraceae bacterium UBA2868; assembly: GCA_002350465.1. The sequence continues at coordinate 40,406 of DEEW01000085.1, read as the reverse complement.
CCAAACAGATTCCATGACAAGGCTGTTATGGAGGGCCAGAGAAAGTTCATGGGAACTCTCTGGAATACGTATGCGTTCTTTGTTCTGTATGCAAATATAGACAATTTCGATGCAACAAAGTATACGCTTGAATACGATAAACTTCCGGTTATGGATAAGTGGATACTCAGCAAACTGTATTCCACGATAGGAAGCGTTGACTCATGCCTTGATAAGTACCAGATTCCCGAAGCGGCAAGAGCTCTTCAGGACTTTGTGGATGATCTGTCCAACTGGTACGTTAGAAGGTGCCGTGAACGTTTCTGGGCCAAGGGTATGGAGCAGGATAAGATAAATGCATATATGACGCTCTATACGGCGCTTGTCGAAGTCTCAAAGGCAGCGGCGCCCATGATTCCTTTCATGACAGAGCAGATATATCGTAATCTCGTATGTTCGATAGACCCTAGCGCGCCTGAAAGTGTGCATCTGTGCGATTTTCCGTCTGTTAAGAGTGAGTGGATCGACAAGGACCTTGAGGCGAACATGGACCACGTTCTTAAGAGTGTGGTAATGGGAAGAGCCTGCAGAAATGCCGCAAACATCAAAAACAGACAGCCAATCGCCAAAATGTTCGTAAAGGCCGACTTTACCCTTGATGAGTTTTATAAGGACATAATTGAGGATGAACTGAACGTAAAGGAAGTTGTGTTTACGGATGATGTCAGTGAGTTTACCACATACACTATGAAGCCTCAGCTTCGAACAGTCGGGCCGAAATACGGCAAGCAGCTTTCCGGTATCAGAAGTTACCTTGAAAATATAGACGGAAATGCCGCTATGGGCGAGCTTAAGTCTTCGGGAGCGTTAAAGTTTGATGTCGATGGCACGGCGGTAGAACTTGCCGAAGAAGATCTTCTTATCGAGATGACCCAGCAGGAGGGTTTCGAGTCACTTACGGAAGGCAGTGTTACTGTTGTCATAGATACAAAGCTTACACCCGAACTTATAGAAGAGGGTTTTGTCCGTGAGATCGTATCAAAAGTCCAGACGATGCGTAAGGAAGCCGGATTCGAGGTTATGGACAGGATAGTTGTTTATTCACGGGATAACGAGAAGATAGCACAGGTTCTTTCTTCGAATAAGGAAGAAATATCTCATGAAGTATTGGCTGACGATATAGTGACCGGGGAAGCGGACGGATATGTAAAAGAATGGAACATAAACGGCGAGACGGTTACCCTCGGAGTTAAGAAACAATAACAAATACGAAATAAAAGTCAGGAGGTTGTTTGATGGCAGCACGTAAGGTTACATTTAACAAGGAATCTTTTAAGAAGCAGGTCAAGGAAAATGTTAAGGCACTTTTCAGGAAGACTCTTGAAGAGGCAAACGAGCAGCAGATATATCAGGCCGTTGCTTATGCGGTAAAGGATACGATTATCGATAACTGGCTTGAAACTCAGAAAGCATACGAGAAGCAGGATCCTAAAACGGTTTACTATCTGTCCATGGAATTCCTTATGGGAAGAGCCCTCGGAAATGCAATGATCAACCTGAAGGAATACAAGGAAATTGCGGAAGCGCTTGACGAAATGGGCATCAATATCAATCTTGTAGAAGATGAGGAAAGAGATCCCGCGCTTGGAAACGGAGGTCTTGGCAGACTTGCGGCCTGCTTCCTCGACTCTCTTGCTACTCTCGGATACAGCGCATACGGATGCGGTATCCGCTATCGATATGGAATGTTCCGTCAAAAGATCAAAGACGGATTCCAGGTCGAGGTTCCCGATAACTGGCTTAAGGATGGATATCCGTTTGAACTGCGTCGTCCGGAATATGCCAAGATCGTTAAGTTTGGCGGAAATGTAGCTGTTCATGTTGACGAAAAGGGAGAAAATCACTTCACTCAGGAGAATTACCAGTCGGTACAGGCTATTCCGTATGACCTTCCCATACCCGGTTACGGAAACGGTGTTGTAAATACACTCAGGATATGGGATGCCCAGCCTGTTGAATGTTTCCAGCTTGATTCATTTGATAAGGGTGATTACCGCCTGGCTGTTGAGCAGGAAAATCTTGCGAGAAACATATGTGAAGTTCTGTATCCTAACGATAACCACTATGCAGGTAAGGAACTGAGATTAAAGCAGCAGTATTTCTTCGTATCTGCAAGCATACAGGAAGCTGTTGACAAATATATGCGTAAGCATGACGACATCCATAAACTGTATGAGAAGGTTACGTTCCAGATGAACGATACACACCCTACTCTCACAGTTCCGGAACTTATGCGTATTCTGATGGACGAATACGGACTCGGATGGGAAGAAGCGTGGTCAATAACAACCAAGACTGTTGCATACACCAATCATACGATCATGTCGGAAGCACTTGAGAAGTGGCCTATTGAGCTGTTCTCCAACCTTCTTCCGAGAATCTATCAGATTGTTGAGGAGATTAACAGAAGATTCTGCCTGCTTATAGAAGCTTCATATCCGGGGAATACAGAGAAGATCCGCAAGATGGCTATTATTTATGACGGACAGGTCAAGATGGCTCATATGGCGATTTGCGCATCTTACTCGGTTAACGGTGTTGCAAGGCTCCATACCGAGATTCTCAAGAAGCAGGAACTGCGTGACTTCTATGAGCTTATGCCCGACAAGTTCAACAACAAGACAAACGGTATAACACAGAGAAGATTCCTGTTACATGCCAATCCTCTTCTTGCGGACTGGGTAACTGCCCATGTGGGAGATGAATGGATTACGGATCTTACCGTTCTACGGCATCTCAAAGTATATGCGGATGACAAGAAGGCTCAGCATGAGTTCATGAATATCAAATATCAGAACAAGGTAAGACTTGCGAAGTACATTCTTGAGCATAACGGTATTGAGGTTGATCCGAGATCGATATTCGATGTTCAGGTAAAGCGTCTTCATGAGTATAAACGCCAGCTCCTTAATATCCTGCACATCATGTATCTGTACAATGAACTCAAGGAACATCCCGATATGGATTTTGTGCCCCGCACATTCATATTCGGAGCAAAGGCTGCAGCGGGCTACAAGAATGCAAAGCTGACTATTAAGCTTATTAATTCCGTTGCGGATGTCATCAATAACGACGGATCGATTGACGGCAAGATAAAGGTGGTATTCATAGAAGATTACTGTGTATCAAATGCGGAACTCATCGTTGCCGCAGCAGATGTTTCCGAGCAGATATCGACCGCGTCCAAGGAGGCTTCAGGAACCGGTAACATGAAGTTTATGCTCAACGGAGCAATTACGATCGGTACAATGGACGGCGCAAATGTAGAAATGTATGAGGAAGTCGGCGAAGAAAACATATTCATATTCGGACTGTCATCCGATGAGGTTATAAACTATGAGCAAAACGGCGGATATGATCCAAATGAGATATTTAACAACAATGCAAATGTCCGCAAGGTTCTCATGCAACTTGTAAACGGCACTTATTGTCCCGAGGATCCGGAACTGTTCAGGGATCTGTACAATTCCCTCCTCAATACACAATGTACCGCAAAGGCTGACACGTATTTCATTCTTAAGGATTTTGACTCTTATGCAGAAACACAGAAGAAAATACAGGAAGCTTACAAGGATACCAAGAAATGGAACAAGATGGCGATCCTTAACGTAGCAAGCTCCGGAAAGTTCTCATCAGACAGGACTATCCAGGAATACGTTGATGATATATGGCATCTTGATAAGGTAACAGTCAAGAAATAATGTATGAACATACCGCGTGCAAGACAACTGCAGATACAGGGTCCTGACAGGAAGATCAGTTACGGAGGTGACCAGAGGTGGTTTTCGTCAAATACGAGAGCCCTGGGAGGCTGCGGGTCCGTGGCGGGAGCTAATGTGCTGCGTTGCCTTGCAAGGTGTGACAAAGAGTTCGTTGATGCAATAAGAACATCGGGAAAGATTCCCGCACAGATAAAGGATGCATTATGCTCAGATAATCCCGGTCATGAGAACTTCTCACTTCTTATGACCGGGGTATATGAGACGATGGGATCGTTTGAGATATTTCCGCTTAATCGTATCTATGACCGCAAAGAGCGGTCATCAAAAGTTTTTACCAGGTTAAAAAGTACATTCGGCCTTACAAATGTAGGGTTTATTATAGGTATCATCCGGTTTGCCAGAAAGATGGGCCTTGATATTACAGTTGAATACAAGGCTTGTGCTTTTATGTCCAAGGAAGAGGCAAGGGAGTTCATTAAAGAGGGACTGAAAAAGAGCGGAGCAGTAGTTCTGCTTACATGCCGGAATACTCACAATGCGAGACTCTTCAAAGCAGATTCCGACCTTGAAAAGAGGCTTGCAGGGGGCTCTGATTCTGCAATTAAGAGTCATTTTACAACAATAACGGACATTGATGGCGACAGGCTTCTAATCACGACGTGGGGAAAACCCGGAATCGTTGATCTTAACGAGCTTGCCGGGAGCTGGCGCAGTATCAGGGCATATGAGGCGTCTCTTATGTATATTCTGCCGGGCAGCCGCAAGGAGGCTACATCGTGCATGATGGGTGCGTGGAAGTTGTTTATGGCCGGAATAGGGCATTCTATAGCTCGATCGTAGATGTTATCCTGCACGAAGTGCTGGATGCCACCCGGCGAGGGTTATCCTGCACTTGACCGGGTACGGTAATAATAAATAAGAAATTTACAAAAAGGTATAAAGATTATTAAAGAATGGTCGATAAATATTATGAAACTTGTAAAATGTTTTATTGCGAAGCCATGGATGGCATCGCGAGGGGAGCACTCCGGACAGGGAAGGAGGAGAAAAAATGCGTATAGAAGCATATAATGCCGTAAGTCAGATTTATTCGGCAAAGAAGACCGGCAAGGTCAACAATGTAGCGTCTGCATACGGAAGAGATCAGGTTCAGATCTCCAGTATCGGGAAAGATATCCAGACAGCAAAAGCGGCTGTTGCAAATTCATCCGATATCAGGAGCGAGATCACGGAGCCTATCAAGGCAGCTATTGCAAACGGTACTTATAATGTAAGCAATGATGATTTTGCATCAAAATTACTTGCAAAGTATGAAGAGAAGCTCGGCTTCTGATCAAATGATCTGATCGGAAGCAGGGCGGCGCTTGGCGAAGGGGATAAACAGTGGCAAGCCTTATTGAGGAACTCATTGATACACTGAACAAGGAAAACAGTGAATACGAAAAGCTTCTGGAGTTGTCCAAGCGCAAAGCGACCGTTATAGTCTCAAGAGACATAGCGGCATTGGAAAAAATCACGGATGATGAACAAATCGTTGTGACGACGATCGGAAATCTGGATAGCAAACGTGCCCAGGTAACCCGTGACATCGCGGACGTAATCAACAAGGATGTTGAGACATTAAAACTTTCTGTGCTGATCGAATTGCTTTCTAAACAGCCTAATGAGCAGCGTGCACTCTCCGAGATACACGATAAGCTGAAGATGACGGTCGAAAATGTACGAATGATAAATGAAAGCAACAGACAGCTGATAGACCAGTCATTGGAGATGGTTGAATTCGACCTGAACATGATCAGAGCCATGAGACAGGCTCCGGAAACAAATAATTACGGACGAAGTGCCGTAAGTACAGGAGAGACATTAGGATCGGTCAGAGGTTTTGATGCAAAACAGTAGTTAGGGTTACAGAACATGAGGTGATTACATGTCGTTGATGAGCGGCCTGTTTTTAGGGGCAACCGGACTTCAGACCAGTCAGAATTCGCTGCATACAACAGCGCACAACCTTTCGAATATAGAAACACCGGGTTATGTCCGTCAGCAGACATTGCATGCGGACATGTCTTATAACACGATAAGTACGTCCCCGGCTGTTTCAAAAATGCAGATAGGCCTCGGTGTTGAATACGATATAGTAAGACAGGTTAGGGATGATTTTCTTGACAAGTCATATCGCAGAGAAACCGGAAGGTCTAATTTTTATGAGGTTTGTCAGGAAACAACTCAGGAAATAGAAACACTTCTCGGAGAATTTGACGGCGTAGCGTTTCAGGAGTCAATTGCCGGACTGTGGACATCTGTTCAGGAACTCCAAAAAGATCCGTCAAGTTCAGTCACAAAAGGCTCTTTCGTCAATACCGCAGCACAGTTTTTGGAAAGGGCACAGGCGGTATATAACGGACTGACCGATTATCAGGATAATCTTAATGCAAGAGTGAAAGAGTATGTTGACAAGATCAATGATCTTGGAGATACGATACATGCTCTTAACGAAAGAATTCATACGGAAGAATTGGGAGAACAGGAAGCAAACGACCTTAGAGACCAGAGGAATAAGGCACTCGACGAGCTTTCTGCCCTTGCAAATATATCATATTTTACAAACGCTGACGGAGCTACTGAGGTTCTTGTTGAAGGAGTATCTCTCGTTGCAAGAGACAGGGTATTCCATATGGATACCGTTGTTGATGAGGGTACGGGGTTCTACACTCCTGTATGGCCTCAGAACAAGAACGCGGAAGTGTTTATCAGAAACGAGGAGATTGCTACTGCTTACAATACCGATATAGGGCAGCTCAAGTCGGTAATTCTTGCGAGGGGTGACAGAAGAGCCAACTATACCGACATGGATTACAACACCTATATGAACGGTATATATACATACTATAATCCTGATACGGCTACAGACGTGACTCAGAATCTGATCCCCACTTCTTCATCTATCGTAATGAAGGTGCAGGCACAGCTTGACCAGATGGTACATTCGCTCATGACGGAAGTCAATAATATCCTTACGGATGAGAAGGGCCTGATCGATTCCGGCGGAACTCCGACATATGCGTCGGATGAGGATCTTCCGAAAGAGCTGTTTGTAAGACTCGGAACACCCAGATACGAGTATGATTCGGTTTCCGGTAAGTATAAATACGTTAAGGAAGATGATAAACCGTCTCATGCGGATATCGATAGTTTATATACTATATCAAATATGAAGATCAATCCGGATCTGCTCAAGACCCCGTCACTGCTTGGAAATGAGTTTATGACAGAAGACAGGCAGGTTGATCATGCCAAGGCAGATGCTCTGGCGGATGCTTTTACAAATAAGTTCTCCAGCATCTCACCTGAGCTTACGCAGAAGTATGATTACAGGGATTATTATGCAGCGCTTGTAGGCCAGGTGGCAACTGAAGGATCGGTTTACACGAGTATAGTGACAGCCCAGCAGGTGGCAACGCACCAGCTTTCGGATAGCAGAGATGCAATCATGGGAGTATCTTCCAATGAGGAACTTACCAATATGATCAAGTATCAGAATGCATACAATGCGGCGTCAAGATATATCACGGCATGTAACGACATGCTGGAGAGACTGTTGGACAGCGTTTAATATGTAGTGTATAGATAGAAGGAGGCCCTATGAGCACTTCACAATTTTTCGGACTGAATATAGGATATACAGGGCTGCAGGCTGCAAATGCAGCTCTTAATGTTACGGGTAACAATATCTCCAACGTGGAGACAAAGGGTTACACGAGGCAGGAGGCAATTCAGGCGGCTGCCGACGCGCTTCGCACAAACACTTCATACGGTATGGCCGGTGCTGGTGTTGATACCAAGTCAATAGACCAGATCAGGAACGCATACTATGACCTTAAATACTGGCAGAATAATGCCAGCAAGGGAATTTACGATATCAAACAGCAGTATTATCGTCAGATAGAAGACTATTTTACCGATACAGATGATGTTCAGGGATTTAATGTCGTTTATTCGGATATGTTCGATGCTCTTGATGAGGTGTATAAGAGTGCGGGAGACGATACGAAGAAGGCTGCATTTTTATCAAGATGCAAAGCTCTTACTGAGTACTTCAACAATATGCACACGTCCCTTCAGAGACTGCAGACCGATGCCAATAACGAGATCATGAACAAAGTCAATGAGATCAACTCTATCGCATCTGAGCTTGCTACTCTCAACAAGCAGATCAATACTATAGAAGTTAATCATGTCCGCGCAAATGAACTGCGTGACAAGAGAAACCTCCTCATCGATCAGCTGTCGGAGATAGTTGACGTTAAGGTTACGGAAGTTCCCATATACACAACTGAAGGCGGATCGGAAGAATCCGGAATATACAGATATATCGTGGATATTGCAGGCGGACAGAATCTTGTAAACAGTTATGAGTACTCTACCGTTGAATGTGTTGCAAGGAGTGGGGATGAGAAAGTAAATCAGTCCGATGCTGATGGACTCTATGACATTTATCTGGGCGGACTTCCGCTTAACCTGTACGGAGGAAGCCTTGGAGGACAGCTTAAGGGACTCATTGAGGTAAGAGATGGTAATAATGGTGAGAATTTCTCGGCAAAAGGTGCTTACGTTAATACTACACCCAGTTCAGTAACAGTCAAGATAGACAAGTCAAACCCGAATCATGATTTTCTGACCGATATGAATAAGGTTACAATGAACGGTTCAGGGACTATTGTAGTCGGAAATGTAAGACTTGTATATGAGTCATGGGTTTATGATGCGGATAAAGAGGAGTATACGTTTAGTCTTGCGCCCGGGACACCCGAGAAGCCAAATGATGCATCAGGTCTTTCCGGTAAGGATGCTTTTGTCGGAGTATCTATAGATTATCAGGGAATTCCTTACTATATGGCACAGATGAACGAATGGGTAAGGTCCTTTTCACAGGCCATGAACAAGATAGAGAAAAGTGCCCAGGATTCAAACGGTAAACTTGCTGAGGCTATGTTTACAAGCGGTAGCGATGAGAGAAAGTTTGATGATTACAATTATGAAACCGGCTATGACGGAAGCACGCATCTTGTAAACACGTTAAATAACAATTACCTGCAGCTTACGGCGGGTAACTTCAATATAAACAGTGATATGCTAAAAGATGTCAACCTGTTAGGTACAACTGTTGATATTACTCAGGGACAGGATGCACAGGATATTACTCTTGAACTTATGAAAGTTCGGACTGACAAGTCCAAGATGACATACAGAGGCTGTTCTTCCGAAGAATTCCTGCAGTGCCTCACAAGCGATGTTGCGCTCGGCGCATCATCTGCCAACAACTTCTACTCGAACTTCGACAAGATCAGCAAATCTATTGTTGCCCAGAGAACTTCGGTTTCGGGTGTCGATAACGATGAAGAGGCACTTAACCTTGTGAAGTTCCAGGAAGCATACAATTTGTCATCAAAGATGATACAGATTATGACGGAAATATATGACAGACTGATACTTCAGACAGGAGTATAAGTTGTAGTTAAGATTTAGCCGGATAATGTCGATAAACAATTATATACATCAGGCAAAAGGGAATTTGCCATAGCTATTTACAGTAGGCTGAAAGGGAGTTTGGCCGCCTGTAGCAGTACTTGTTTTGTAAATTTTACGGAGGGTACGGTTATGATGCGAATTACCAACGGCATGATGACGTCTAACACAAAGAATAACATCAATATCAACAAACTCAACGAAGACAGGCTTAATACACAGATCGCAACAGGACAGGTCATTTCGAGACCTTCGGAAGATCCTGTTGTGGCTATCCGTGCACTTCGCTTAAATACAAACCTTTCACAGCTTACCCAGTATTACAAGAAGAATATTCCGGATGCGGAAGCATGGCTTAACGTTACCGAGACCGCACTTAAGCAGACAAACCAGATATTTACCAATATCAAGGAAAATCTCACGACCGGTGCCAGTGACGATAATACGGCCAATGACAGGCAGAAGATACTTGAGAGCCTTAAGGGACTGCGTGCGGAGCTGTATTCGGCAGGTAACGCGGATTATGCGGAGCGTACGGTATTTACCGGATATCGTACAGGTGAATCCCTCACTTTCCTTGCGACGGATACGGATCTTAACAGCGAGTACATGATCCATGAGACATTTGACGCCAAGGCGCTTGAGACGTTCAATTATATAACATCGGGTACAGATGACGAGACAAAGGTTACACAGAATGAAATAAACAGAATCAGATTGTCGTACGACAATATAATGAGCTCGGTAACTCCGAATAACATCAAATTGGCCGGAGGTACTGAGATAACGGTTTCTATGCAGTCAATATCCGGCAAGACACAGGCGCAGATTGACAGTATATATACAAGTGTTCCCGATAATGATGCTTATCTTATTCCCGAGACGGGAGAATTGATACTCGGAAAAACTGCTGCAACAAATTATGCCAACGCAGCGACAGCCGGCCAGGCGACGTTTGAATACACAAAAAATCAGTGGAATTCAGGAGACCTTCGCCCGGAACACTACTTTGCATGTACCCAGACAACAGGTACACCGCTCAAGACAACGTATTTTAACTATGATCTTAAGGATGACGGAACGGGTAAGATGGTTCCCGATCACACGAAGCCGAATTTTAAAAACCAGAATATGGAAATTGAAATCAGCTTCAACCAAAAAATAACTATTAACACACACGCAAATGAAGTGTATACTCATGATATAGGAAGAGATATTGATGATCTTCTTCGTGTAACGCAGGATGTTGTTGATGCGGAGGAGAAGTTAGCAGCTGCCGAGAAGAAGCTTGCGGCAGCATCTGATACGGATAAAGCGACAGTACAGAAGGAAGTTGACGCCGCAAACAAGGAGTTTGCTTTCAAGAAGAGCAGGATGCAGAAGATGTTTGCGGAAGGACTTGATAGGTTTGATGCATATGCGGACCGGAACAATGTTGCGATAGCCAATATCGGAAGCATGCAGTCAAGGCTTGCTATTACCAAAGAAAGAGTTGCCGACCAGCTTCAGAGCTTCAAGGAACTTGCTGATAACAATATCAATGCGGAACTTACCGAATCATCGATAGATTTTTCCAATGCGAAGCTTGCTCTTGAGGCGGCACAGCTCGCAGCCGGCAAGATATCACAGCAGACACTTTTAAACTATTTATAGGAGGGTTAAGAAGGCATGAAAATCACTACTAAACTGTTCGGAGAAATAGAGGTTGATGATGACAAACTCATTAAATTTCCTCAGGGCATAATAGGATTTCCTGAACTTACGGATTTTCTTCTTGTGCATGACAGTGAGTCCGAAGGGGGTATCAGATGGATGCAGTCGATACAGGAGCCTGCATTTGCAATGCCTGTTATAGATCCGCTTATCGTAATGCCGGATTATAACCCTAATATAGAGGATGATCTTCTCACACCTCTCGGAGAAGTGAATGATGATAATACTCTTGTTCTTGTAACGATCACGGTTCCTCATGAGATAGAAAACATGACGGTTAATCTCAAGGCTCCGATAATCATTAACGGAGAAAATCGCAAGGCCAACCAGATTATTACCGATGATGAGAAATATATTGTTAAGTTCCCTATATATCAGATACTTAAGGACAACATGGAAAGGGCGGGTGAATAATTATGCTGGCATTATCGAGAAAGAAAAACGAAGCCCTTGTCATTGACAATAAGATAGAAGTTACAATCCTTGAGATCAAGGGAGACCAGGTTAAGGTCGGAATAAGCGCACCCAAAGAGGTTCCTATCTATCGTAAAGAAGTATACCTTCAGATTCAGGAGGCAAATAAACAGGCACTTGAAACCGAAGGTCTTGAGGCACTTAAAAAAATTTTTTAAAAAAGTGTTAAGTTTTTATATAATTACGCCGATATAAAGCACAAGAAACCATCTTTATCGGTTTTTTGTAGTGTTTTGTTTATTGTCACATGGAGGTGATAGAAATGGCAATAGAACCAATCAGTAGTGCAATGACGTTTAATGCACAGCCGGTGGCCCAGCAGATGACTGCTCCGAAGCCGGTGGAAAAGAGTGCAGAGGAATTCACGGAAGGGTCTATGCAAAATGCCGCAGCGCCGGTAGATAATGTAACGTTGTCAGTCAACGCGGCACAGGCCAAGGATGGCGAATCAGGAAGTCAACAGGGTAATCAACAGGAACAGCAGCCCAGTGCCAGTGCTGAAGCTGTGAAAAAAGCTGTTGAAGAGATGAACAAGAAGATGTCGAATTCGGTTGCTCAGTTCGGTATACATGAGGAAACGAATCATCTGACTATCAAGATTGTTGATAAAGAGACCAGAAAAGTCATCAAAGAACTTCCCCCTGAGAAAACTTTGGATATGATCGCCAAGGTTTGGGAAATGGCCGGACTCCTCGTGGATGAGAAGAGGTAAGGAGGACAGCATATGGGTAAAATAAGAATAACAGGTATGAATTCCGGGCTCGATACCGATGCTATGGTAAGAGAGCTCGTTAATGCATACGAAAAACAGGGAGAGAAGTATACCAAGGCCAAGACCAAGACCGAGTGGAAACAGGAAGCCTGGACAAATCTTAACAATAAGATCAAGAACTTCTTTACCAAACAGGCAAGCAACATGAGGTTTTCTTCTACATATTCCAAGAAGAAGACTACTGTTTCAGATTCTTCGAAGGCTACAGTTATAGCAAGCGGCAATGCCGTTAACGGTACACAGTCTCTCGAAGTAAAGGGTCTTGCCAAGGCGGCTTATTTGACGAGTGGTGAGATTACGACCAAGGATGAAAACGGCAAAGACGTTAAAGCTTCGAGAACAACGACGCTTGCCGAACTCGGACTGAATATTGAAGGTACAATAGATCTTAAGATCGGAAAGGGCGTCAGAGACGAGAACGGTAAGTACTCAGAATTTGTGGAGCCACCGATCAGAGTCACGAAGGATACTACTCTTGCGGAACTTCAGGGTCAGATTGGAGCAGCGGGATTTAATTCAAGCTATGATGAAGCTACCGGAAGATTCTTCATCAGCAGCAGGGACTCCGGAGAGGTAAATGACTTCGGTTTTGTAAGTGATACTGAAGCGGGCAGGAAGGTTCAGAAACTTCTCAAGCTTGATGTTGTGGAAGGCAGCAAGGACAGTGCATCCATGATTCACGGCGAGGATGCTGAGATAGTTCTCAACGGTGCAACTTTTAAATCCGCTACAAACAACTTCTCCATAAATGGTCTGACCATTACCGCGAAGGACAAGACAAACGGAGCTATATCTCTAGTAACCGATACGGACTATGATGAGATTTATGATAATGTAAAGAATTTCTTCAAAGAGTATAACAGTCTCATGAATGAGATGGATAAGCTCTTTAATGCAGCATCTTCAAAGGGATATGAGCCCCTTACTTCCGAAGAGAAGGAAGCAATGACCGATGAAGAGGTTAAGCAGTGGGAGACCAAGATCAAGGATTCACTTCTTCGGAATGATTCCGAACTGGATACTATCTCATCTGCAATGCGTCAGGCAATGCTCTCAACATTTGATATTGATGGCAAGAAATACTCCCTCTCCAGTTTCGGTATCAATACGCTGGGATATTTTGAGGCAGCAGATAACGAGAAAAATATGTATCATATTGACGGAGATAAGGATGACTCCAACACTTCTGCCAATGAAGACAAGCTTCGTGCGATGATCGCATCCAATCCGTCGGCGACCGCAAGCTTCTTCCAGCAGCTGTCCGGAAAGCTGTATGATGCGATGAATAAGATCTCTTCAAGATCCGACAGTTATACATCGTTCGGTAATTTCTTCTCTGATAAGAAGCTTCAGAACGATTATGTGGATAAGGACAAGCAGGTCAAGAAGTGGGAACAGTATGTGGCTGATCAGGAAGAAAAGTATTACAGGCAGTTTACCGCAATGGAGTCGGCAATGTCTTCCTTGAACTCACAGCAGTCATATATTTCACAACTATTTGCGGGATAATACAGCAAAAGTGTATAATAGGTATATAATGTCAGCGCATCCTATACGGGTGTGCTGACAATTTGCAGGAAATAGTTACAGTCGCGGCTATAGCAACAAGGAGGTTACTCATATGGCAGTCATGACCGGTAATCCGTATGCACAGTACAATCAGAACAAGATCCTTACGGCATCGCCCGCAGAGCTTACGCTTATGCTATATGATGGAGCCATCAAGTTCTGCAATATTGCTATAATGGGTATAGAGCAGAATGATGTATCCAAGGCTCACAATAACATAATGAAGGTTCAGAAGATAATAGAGGAATTCCAGATCACACTGAACTTTAAGTATGAGATCGCTAATGATTTTAATAATGTGTATAATTATCTTATGAAGAGACTTCGTGAAGCTAATATGACCAAGGACAAGGAGATCCTTGAGGAAGTTGATGAGCATCTTCATACTATGCGTGATACGTGGAAAGAGGTTATGAGACTTAATCACAAGGCGTAGCGGATTTATGTAAGGTGCCTGATCCGACTGCCTGATAGCAGGAGATATGAGGATAGATATATGCCGGTTGATGATTATATCCAGATAATGATAGAGAGTCTGAGCAAGAAGTCGGAGCTTCTTGACCGGATCATCCTTAATAATGAGGAACAGCATGAATGTGTTGCAGGCAAGAATTATGACGAAGTGAACTGGGACTCATTCAATCTTATAGTAGCTCAGAAGCAGGCGTCGATCGACCGTATAGTTAAGATGGATGAGGGCTTTCAGAGTCTGTATGACAGGGTAAAGGAACAGCTTAACGGCGACAGGGATAAATACGCCGACAAAATCAGGGAAATACAAAAGCTTATTGGAGAGATTACTGATAAAGGAGCGAAGATAACAACCGGAGAAGAGAGAAACCGCAAGATCATCGAAAAGCTGTTTGGAAGCAGAAAGAAGGAGATAAAGCGGACTCGAAACAGTCTCAAGGCTGCCAGCAGTTATGCACAGACAATGAGCGGGGACTTCGGGATGGATTTTTCTTCGCAGGATATCAAGAAATAAAAAGAGATGATTTTTTCATCTCTTTTTTTAATTTGCGTATTTTGATAAAATGTGTCTGGATCCGGTTATATAAATAAAAGGAATACTTGATGGAGAAATTATTCAGTATAATAATACCCTGCTATAATGCAGCGGAATATATAGACAGGGCAATGACATCGGTTATCGGACAGACTGTCTGCCGGTCATTGTATGAGATCATAGTGGTAGATGACGCTTCAACGGATGACACGCTTAGTTGTTTGAATAATTGGAAAAATAAATACCCTGAAACAGTAAAAGTGATTACATACAGCACCAACCTTAGGCAGGGAGGCGCCAGAAATAAAGCTATCCTGCAAGCAGTCGGACAATATATCTGTTTTCTTGATGCAGATGACTGGATGGATGCGGATGCACTGGAGACCTTTATGGTCGGGACAAAAGAAAACATGGATATAGTTACCTCAAAATATGAGGAAAACTATGAATATCCGGATAATCACACAAAGGAAGCTCACAATACTACGTCAAAAGCATGCATTGAGACCATGTTTGGCCATGATGATATGCGCAAATATATAAGCACTAATCTGGGCTATGTATGGTCGTCTGTTTACAGGCGAAGTATAATACTCGAAAACAACGTATGGTTTCCGGAACATCTTGCCTACGAAGACATATACTGGCAGAGACTTATTAAGTATTACGCACAAAATGCGTGCGTGGTTAACATGGTAACGCACCATCACTACAATCATCCGGGCTCAACAATGAACACCCGAAATGCTGCTCATCATCTGGACAGACTTACATGCTACGAAATGTATTTGGAAGAAGTCCGTAAGAGGGATCTGTTGGAAGAATATTACGGACAGATCCTGAATGATACTATGGAAACTTATATCTATAACAGTTTTTACATGTTCTTCATGAATATGGACGATATACCGGATGTATATGGAAGAATTAGGGAAACGATATACAGGTATTTCCCGGATTGGGAGAAGGTATATGATGACAGTGATATACCTATGGTGTTTCAATATCTCTTAAAGTTCATTAAAAAAGCAAAATCTGCAAGGCCGGAAGACCTGCAGCCATTTAAGGATGCCATATCGGAACTGGTGAAGGAATAAGGGATG
>DEEW01000085.1:21479-24472 GCA_002350465.1 Lachnospiraceae bacterium UBA2868 | reverse complement strand
CAGGAATGTTTAAGCTTATTAAAATTGACTTTTATAATGAATTCAGTTGCCTGATGGCAAATTGCCCGGACAACTGCTGTGACGAAGACTGGGATATATATATTGACGAAGAAACAATTGAAAAGTATAAGGAGATGGGAATACCGGATCTTGATTCCAAGATAACACCCACCGAACCTCATGTGATAATCAAGAAAAATCGTAAATGTCCTTTCATTACACCGGAAGGATTATGTACTTTTCACAGAGATTACGGTGAGGAATATTTGTCCAATACATGCAGATCTTATCCGAGATTTGTCAGTACATACGGGGACGTTTACCTTGAGACGCTGGGGCTGTCCTGCCCGGCAACAGTCAGGTGTATACTAAAGTGGGAATTTCCTATGGTTTTTCCGGAGAGAATGTATTACGAGAAGGAGTATGAGAGGGGGCAGTTCATAGGACGTTCGGAAGCCGAAGATATGTCCAGACGGGTGATATCAAGATTTGAGCCGGGACACAGCGCGAGGGAAATCTATCAGACGTTGACAGGTAAGGTGACGGATACGGAAAAACTGATACTTTTATTAAAAGACAATACAAGAAACACTCCTTCAGAGATATATGTTAATAAGCTGTTCAACGACAGCCTAATAATAAAAGAAAATGAATTAACCGATACAGAACGTCGTATGGATGAATGCAATAAACTGTTCGCAAGTAATGTCAACAGAGCGTGGCTGTTTGAACATATTATGCTGGACAGTAAGAGTGAAAATCCGAATGCGAACAACATTATTATACACGGTTCAATAATGTGGACGCTGTTGGTGATGTCTATTGTATTAAGATTCCGGGAAAGCGGTAAGATAGATGAGGATACATTAACAGACTGCTGCTACATGATCATGAGAATATGTGATCACGGAGACAGCCTGCTGGTAAGATTATCGGATGGAATGGGACTCAAATAAAAATTTTAAAAAAAGGGGTTAAGTTTATAAAAGAAATACCGATATATAGTACAGGTAAAGGAAATAATCGGTGACAAAGTCGCCGACATTCAAGGAGGAAAAGGTTATGGTAGTACAACACAATATGCAGGCAATGAATGCCAACAGACAGTTAGGAGTAACAACAGATTCTCAGAAGAAGGTTACTGAAAAGTTATCAAGCGGTTACAAAGTAAACCGTGCAGCTGATGACGCAGCAGGCCTTACAATCAGTGAGAAGATGAGAAGCCAGATCCGTGGACTTACACAGGCTTCCGCAAATGCTCAGGATGGTATATCAGTAGTACAGACAGCAGAAGGTGCTCTTACAGAAGTTCACTCAATGCTTCAGAGAATGAATGAACTTGCAGTTAAGGCTGCAAACGGAACGAATACAACTGCTGACCGTGTAGCAATCCAGTCTGAAATCTCTGCTCTTACAGCTGAGATCAGCCGTGTAGCTGAGTCTACTCAGTTCAACACACTTGATCTTCTTAAGGGTACATTCGACAAAGCTATCCAGGTTGGAGCAGCAAACAAGGCTGAACAGAGAATCCAGATCAAGATTGACGGCATGAGCGCAACTTCCCTCGCTGTTAACACTGTTAAGGTTTCTACCCTTGAGGGTGCTCGTTCGGCTATCACAGCGATTACCACAGCTATAGCTAAGGTATCGAAGCAGAGATCTGATCTTGGTGCTATCCAGAACAGACTTGAGCACACAATCGCTAACCTTGACAACGTTGTTGAGAACACAACGGCAGCTGAGAGCCAGATTCGTGATACAGATATGGCTAAGACCATGGTTGAGTACACGAAGAACAACATTCTCTCACAGGCAGGTACTTCAATGCTTGCACAGGCTAACCAGTCTACACAGAATGTTCTGTCACTCCTCGGATAATATAAGCTCTAAAATATACATAATAGAGAAAAGGGCCGCACAGACGGCTCTTTTCTTTTGCCGTTAATATGCTATAATTAGCTATTATGAGAGCTATGATAGACAATATAAAAGCATGGTTTACAAAGGATACGGCAAGTGAGGGAGAATCGGCAAAGCTCCTTATTGTTTTGCGCATTCTTTTTTCAAGTATGATCCTGTATGGGATTGCCGGATCAATATATTGCGTGTGTACAAGAAACATTGAAGCAATGATTTGCTATATGGGTACATTTGCAATCTATGCGCTTATGTTCTATAGCAGTTACTACATAAAAACCATTACACTTGTAATAGTATCTAATGTCATTTCTGTTGCGTGCACAATAACCGGGTATTTCCTGCTCGGATCCACAGTGGCAGTCCAGTCCTTTTTTATAACTATTGTCGTGGTCTGCTATTTTTCGGGTTACGGACACTATATTATTAAGGGCATTTTTGCGCTGTTCGTATGTGCAGTGTATTATTTTCTTGAGACCAGATACGGAAATACGATTGCATTTCTGCCTTTTTCCATATCGGAACGGGTATATATCCGGCTTATGAACATACTGACTTCATTCTGGTGTGTTGCAACTGTCTGCTATATATACAGCAGAGATTCCCAGCATCTTGAAGGAAAGCTGGTCGAGTATAATAAGATTCTGCGTCAGCAGGCAAGTACCGACACGCTTACGGGACTTTCCAACAGAAGAAGTGCCAATGAGTTCATAGAAAGGCTTATTAAGAGAAATGATGAAAAGGGATTCTGCGTATGTATGTGTGATATTGATTTCTTCAAGAAGGTAAATGATTCATACGGACACGACGTGGGAGACAAAGTGCTTGCGGGAGTCGCACAGGCACTTGTTGAAAATACTTCTGATGATTGTCTTGTATCCAGATGGGGCGGTGAAGAATTCCTGATCATATTCCCGAACATGAACGGGGACGAGGCAAAACTGATGCTTGATACGATAAGAGCCAGAATTAATATGATAGAGTTCGATACCGGCTCTAAAAAATTCAGTATAACAATTACGTATGGTCTTGCGGAATACGGTTATGACGGAAGCACAGAGAATGTAGTCAAGGAA
>DEEW01000085.1:17933-21474 GCA_002350465.1 Lachnospiraceae bacterium UBA2868 | reverse complement strand
GTAGCGCAGAATCGGTTGTCAAAGAAGCGGATGACAAGCTTTATATCGGTAAGGAGAATGGCAGAGACCAGATAGTGTTCTGATATGATAATACCAAAGGATTATTATGAGCCTGAAGTTCGTGACGGATATTATGTGCCGTCTGAAATGAAGAGATGCTGGGCGGCTACAATCGGTGTCTTAGAGGAAATTGACAAGATATGCCGGAGGCATAATCTTAAGTATTTTGCTGAATACGGGACTCTTTTGGGTGCGGTCAGACACGGTGGATTCATTCCCTGGGATGATGATTTTGATATATCAATGAAGAGGGAAGACTATATGGTCTTTCTCAAAGTAGCCCGGGACGAACTCCCCAAAGGGTATCAGCTCTTATCGGTTTACAACAATTCCGAGTATGATAATTTCCTGTCAAGAGTTGTAAACAGCAATATGATCTCTTTGGAGCAGGATTTTCTAGAGGCTAATCATAATTTTCCGTTTGCTGTTGGTGTCGATATATTTCCACTTGATTATTTTGAATACAATGATGAAGAAAATGCCACTCTGAAGGAAATGGTAACTTCTGTACAGTCACTGATTAATCTGATCACATCGGATGTAACGGATATCAGCGAAATAGATGAAGTAGTGGGTGGTACGATTGTCAGGTTTTGCGATATGTGTGGAGTGCCGCTTGAAAATGGCAAGCCGATCAGACAACAGTTATATATTCTGAATGAGAGGATATGTTCGACATATGACAGTTCTTCCCCTTATCTTTCCAATATCTATTTTTGGGTCAATAACGGCAACCAGGTGTATAAAAAGGAGATATTTGAAAATACTGTAAGAATTCCTTTTGAGTTCTCTGAAATATGCGCTCCCATCGGGTATGATGACAAACTTCTGAACGCGTACGGACCCAACTACATGACGCCTTATAAAGGCGGAGGAATGCATGATTACCCCCTGTATGAAAAGCAGAAGAAGCTTCTGTTTGAGGCAAATGGCAAATCTTTTTATAAAGTATATGAATGGAATAAGGATGAGCTTAACAGGGTGAGACTATCCGAACCAGTAAGAGATCGAAGAGAGGTGGTTTTTTTACCCTTTAGAGCCAAATACTGGAAATACATGGAGGAAGAGTGGCTTAGAACAACCGACGAAGAGAATACTGACGTGTATGTTATACCCATTCCGTACTATGAGAAAATAACCTATGGATTAAACGGAGATATTCATTATGAAGCCGATGGGTTTCCGGATTATGTCCCGATAACTCCTTTTGATAAGTACGATTTTGATACAAGAATACCGGACAGAATAGTGATCCAGAATCCATATGATGAATATGATTGTGCGATAACAACTCATCCGAGATTTTATACCGGGATGTTACGGCAGGTCACGCCTGAGCTTGTTTACATTCCTTACTTTATGATTGATGACAGCAGTCTTGATGATGAGAAGACAAGGTATACGGCGGATTTCTTTGTTAAAACTCCGGGAGTAGTAAGAGCGGATAGGGTTTACCTGCAGTCATCGCCCGTAAGAGATCTGTATATTGAAAAACTTTGTGAATTTGCGGGAGAAGACACAAAACCTGTATGGGAAGAAAAACTGGAAGTACGGGAATATATTAAGCCGGTCGTTTCTGAAGGAATAAGGGAAGAGGATATTCCGCGGGAATGGTGGAAATATCTTCTTGATGATAATAATGAGGGCAAGAAAGTCATACTGTTTCATACAAATGTCAGCGATATTGTCATGCTGAGGGATAAGTATTTTGATAAGTTAAGAAACGTTCTTGAAACTTTTAATAATCAATCAGATGTTATGACTGTAATATGGCACGCCCATCCCGATACCCAGGCTGTTCTTGAGGTAAAATACCCGGATCTGTGGGAAATATATACAGAAATTCTTAATGGGTTTTTTAAAAATGACTTTGGAATCTACGATGACAGAGAGGATTACTCAAGGTCCGTTGCAATTGCCGATGCGTATTACGGAGACAGGGACGCGATCATGCATGGTTTTGTCCGGACGGGAAGACCGGTCATGATTATGAATGTAAATATAACGTAGTTTATATGGATATCTTATCTATCTGCTTCATTAGATCAATGGTATACTCGTTTGTTGTCTGCTGAAAATACGGATTGTCATACCCTTTGATAAAAATATTGTTCTTTGCGTTTCGTATCTTGATCAGGTTTGTCAATTCCCTGTGACTCATCTCTGTTCCGTCATCGTGAATACAGCAAAAGATACCTGTTTTATAAAAATGCAGTATGGCAGCTTTGATAGCGTTCTGACATTCCTTTGCAACACGGTTACTTTTGAGGATGTGACCGTATTCTTCAAGCAGAGAGTATATATGGTCGAACTCATTTGAATCTGTGGTGCGTACACTCCATGTAGTAGGGTCTCCTGTGTTATCGTATATGTATTTATAATCGTGGATATTACCGAACTTTTGTGCAGATAATACAGCCTTAAGAAGAAAATCAGCGTCTTCAAGCTTAACATTAGGTCTAAAATGTATCCGGTTATCACGTATCAGAGACGATTTGAAANNGAAAAGCTTGGTAACAATATACCCGTCGGACAGAATAAGAAGTTCGCGCTCGTCGGATGCTAATATACGATCGCAGAATGAGTCATCAATAGGCTCACGGATCGTTTCGGTTCCGGTAATAAACAGAGGACTGTCAACTATGTCATAGTCATTTGAGACAGCCTTGTTGTATAAACATTCAAACATATCAGGCAATATATAGTCATCAGAGTCTACAAAACCTATATAATCACCGGATGCCATATCAAGTCCGGTATTTCTGGCTCCACCAGCCCGCTGATTAACTTCACAATTAATAACAATTATCCTTTCGGGGGATTGTTTTTCATAATCAAGAAGAATATCGTATGATCCGTCAGTTGAGGCATCATTTACAAGAATGAATTCAATGTCGGACAAGGTTTGGGCCAGGAGAGAATCCAGACATCGCGGAAGTTTATCTTCAACATTATATACAGGAAGAATAACGGATACCTTTGGCATATATTTCAACTCCGAATTAGAATCATTGTTTAAACATAGATAGTATACGATTAAAATGCTCAAANNTCGAACCCTGGACACCCTGATTAAGAGTCAGGTGCTCTACCAACTGAGCTAAAGGTGCTTATTCATTTCTGTGCTTTCCCTGAAGCACGAACATGATTATAGTATAGGAATTCTGTTTTTGCAAGACCCAATTTGAAAAATTTTAAAAATTTTTTAAAAAAGGGGTTAAGTTTTGAAAAAGGTCACCGATATATATTACAAGTAAAGGAACTAAATCCTTTACAAGCACATTAACGTACAGCAAGGATGCTGTATACAACAATTCAAGGAGGAATGAAATATGGTAGTACAACACAACATGCAGGCGATGAACGCCAACAGACAGTTAGGAGTAACGACAGATTCTCAGAAGAAGGTTACAGAGAAGTTATCAAGCGGTTACAAAGTAAACCGTGCAGCTGATGACGCAGCAGGCCTTACAATCAGTGA
>DEEW01000085.1:2367-17905 GCA_002350465.1 Lachnospiraceae bacterium UBA2868 | reverse complement strand
AGATGAGAAGCCAGATCCGTGGTCTTACACAGGCTTCCGCAAATGCTCAGGACGGTGTTTCTGTAGTACAGACAGCAGAAGGTGCTCTTACAGAAGTTCACTCAATGCTTCAGAGAATGAACGAGCTTGCAGTTAAGGCTGCAAACGGAACGAACACAACTGCTGACCGTGTTGCAATCCAGTCTGAAATCTCTGCTCTTACAGCTGAGATCAGCCGTGTAGCTGAGTCCACTCAGTTCAACACACTTGATCTTCTTAAGGGTACATTCAACAAAGCTATCCAGGTTGGAGCAGCAAACAAGGCTGAACAGAGAATCCAGATCAAGATTGATGGCATGAGCGCAACTTCCCTCGCTGTTAACACGGTTAAGGTTTCAACTCTTTCTGGTGCTCAGAGCGCAATCTCAGCGATTACCACAGCTATAGCTAAGGTATCGAAGCAGAGATCTGATCTTGGTGCTATCCAGAACAGACTTGAGCACACAATCGCTAACCTTGACAACGTTGTTGAGAACACAACAGCAGCTGAGAGCCAGATTCGTGATACAGATATGGCTAAGACCATGGTTGAGTACACGAAGAACAACATTCTTTCACAGGCAGGTACAGCAATGCTTGCACAGGCTAACCAGTCTACACAGAATGTTCTGTCACTGCTCGGCTAATAGCATCCTAACAGTCTTACAGACAACAGGTCGCTACTATAGAAAAGAGGTCGGTTTACCGGCCTCTTTTCAATGTGCGGAAAAACTTTATATTTTATGCATAATCAAATATAATACAGCTATGGATGAATTAATCAGGAAAATAGAAGAAACGATATACTGTCTCTTAAAATATGATATGGACAAATACCCGATAGTTGTGCAGGAACTTGTTAATATGATGGTTGCTGTATTTCCCGCCATTATAAATATATACAGCAATCCTAAAATGAGTGATTTGAGAGACGATGCCTCGTATTGGCCCGGTCAGCTTGAAAGAGTGGTAGAAGCTATAAATGGTGGGGATCATTTTGAGGTAGTGGATGTTTTATATAGTGAAACACGTGCCAATCTTATTGAGTTGCGGGAAGTGCTTACCCGGAGGGACCTGTTATGATGAACGATATGATCTATATGGAGAATATGGATATTCTGAATAACAGATATCCTGAGGTTGCCGCTTTCATCTCCCATAGTATTGAAGAGCCGGAGAGAACAGAAGCAGATGCTGATATAATTTCAGATGTATATGACATAGATGGAAAAGTTGTCCTTGCGGCAGATAAGGGGGGTACTACATATCGTCTTGACAGTCTGTATGATAGCAAACCGATTCTGGATCTGTGGTTCGAGAGCCTTGGAGATGATTGGGATTACAATTCCAAACTATTTCTGTATGGATTCGGAAATGGGATGTATGTAAGAACTTTTCTGGAATCTGCCAGAAGAGACTGTACTGTTATTGTCTATGAGCCTTCCTACGAGATATTCTCTACAGTAATAAAGAATTTTGACCTGACGGAAATATTATCAAATAACCGTNNTGTTAGTTTCATATTCGGGCCTTTGCTTAAAGAACAGGACATAAGAAGGACACTTGAAGATCATATGTCATATTCCGATGCATTGTCATGTCGAAGTTCAATTCATCTAAACTATGATGTATTATTCCCTGATGATTGTGTTAAGTATCATGACAATCTTATCAGAGTTCGTGATGATATAATTGCCAGTCAGACAGTACACGACAGATTCGGCGCGGATTATAACAAAAACACATTCAATAATCTGCGGCTTCTGCGCGAATCAATGGATATCGAGAAATTGGCTGAGAATATGCCTGATGGTATACCTGCTATTGTAGTTGCCGCAGGTCCGTCATTAGATAAAAATATCAGGGAAATAGCAAATGCAAAGGGTAAATGTATCATTATTTCCACGGACACAGCACTTAAACCATTGTCACTTGCAGGAATAATTCCTGATATTGCCATGATAATGGATGGAAAAAAGGATGCAAGGTATCTTTCCGAGGAAGATTCCAGATTAGTTCCACTTGTCTGCACCCCGAGAAGTGGGACGGAGTTTCTCAACCTTCATAAGGGAATTAAGTTTTTTACAAATGATTATTGTGAACATATTAATGGATTTATGGAAACGTGTGACCGAAGACTTATAGATATAGAAACCGGGGGTTCGGTGGCTAATTCCTGCTTTTCTCTTGCACTTCTGTTCAAGTGTAAGACCATTATCCTAATGGGACAGGATCTGGCATATACGGGAGATAAAACACACTCATCTGTAACAGTAAGAGGATCGGTAAAGACTGAAGTAGAGAATCTCGAGCATGTAGTTATGGATGTTGATATTGAGGGGAAACCAATCCGGTCATCGGAAGAATTCAAAACCTACAGGGAATGGTTTGAGCGAAAAATTGCAGGCAATTCCGAGCTTAATGTGATAGATGCCACAGAGGGAGGAGTCAGAATAGCCGGATCTACTTTGATGACTGCAAGAGATGCAATTGAAAAGTACTGCACAGTCCGGTTTGATTTTAGCGAGGTAGTTGCTGGTGCTGTCCCCTTGTTGGATGATAATATGAAGTGTAGGTACGATGCTTTTATTAAGGCTATTCCGGGACAATTGTCGGAGATCAGAAAGCTTATAAGATCGACCATCGCTGATTATTCAACCATGAGAAGAATGGTTGAGAGTGGTGATTATCACAACTCCAGGATGAAAAAACTTTATGATAACTGTCAGAGAAACACAGATAAAATTGAGAAAAATCCAGTGACAGAATATGTTCATTATCAGATGCAGGGCAAGTCATCCGAACTGCTTAGTGTGGTTAACAAACTTGAGGAAGACGAGAAGCAGGAGTTACTGACAGTCTGTGACATCGGTGAGAAATATCTGCAGGATATGGACAATGCTGTTTCCGAGCTTGAGCCATATATGGATATCATAAAGAGGGATTTCGGAGAGTAGTATGATTATTATTTTTTGCCCCAGAAGTAATGCGACGGGTGGAACGGAATTGCTTCATCAATTAGGTTATAAACTAAATTTTTTCGGGCTTGATGCCAGCATGTATTATTATGGTGAGGATACCGGTCTTCCATCGGTACATCCCCATTTTATTAATTATAATGTACCGGTCGTTGAATCAGTTTCAGATTCAACAGATAATATATTCGTGTATCCGGAAATGATGGTTTCCGCGCTCAGTGAAATAAAAGAACAGCTGCCTTCTTCAAAGCATATTCTATGGTGGCTGAGTGTAGATAATGCAAATATGACGCAGGAATTGGAGCGCATTATTTCATGTGACTCAAGCCTGATTCACTTTGTGCGGTCATACTATGCCCTGGACTACGTAAATAACACTCTGAATATACCGGATGACAGACTGTTCTACTTGTCTGATTACCTTAATTCTGTATACTTGAATATGGACTGTGAAGAAAAAAACAGTAGAGATGATACAGTACTATTTAATCCAAGGAAATATATTTCATGTTCCACTTGATCCCAAAACATCTTATGGAGAAAAAATTGATCTAATTTATTCCGGATATGCGCTGGAAAAGGATTATGAGTATATTTGGCCGATAAAGGATCGTGTGATCTGCAATGAGGACATGCTCCGGCTTGTATTAAGAAGATGCGAAGCAGGAGCAGATATAGTGATAAGTTTGTCATTAGGGGAAATTTTCGAAGAGGATCATATTGATAACGTTTCACCTATAGAGATTTATGGTTTGTTTGCAAAACAAACAACATCTCTTGAAACTGTTATATATAACAGAAAAACAGTATTAGATAATTATGCATTTGGAGACAGCAAAACTGCTCCCAAGTATCAGAATGACTTCTGGCATTACCGGTTTTTATATAATACGCTTGCCCAAATGCCTAATCCGATTATAAGCGTCATTTCGAAGGATGGTGCTTACAATATGAGAAGTTCCGTTCCACAAGAGTCAGGTTGGGTTGATAGGGCACTTGAAGTATGGATAGATGAGTGGGTCCGGATAAACTATGAACTTCCTGATATTTATTCTCCATTTAAAGCGAAGGCGATCAAGGATACAACATCCATAGATGAACTTCTCGGAAATAAAGAAATGTTTGTCACGCTTCATGAACGTGGAGTGTTAAATGAGAAGACGTACGAGAAATACAAGGATATGTGGGAATTTGTAACAACGGTTCCCAAAGAAGAGATCAGAATGATAGCATTGGGGTCATGAAAAAAGGATGCTTCTATAGGGAGGACAAATGAAACATATTATAAAACTGATAGAAGATGGAGCATGGGAGCGTGCTCTTGAAGAGTTTCTCCAATATGTAGACAACGAGCATATCAGGAGCCACAGTCCGGAGGGGGGCGAACTTTATATACTCGGTGCCACTATAATGGAGCACTTCGAACAATATGATTCTATGTTTTATTTTATAGAAGAGGGACTAAAAATTGATCCGTGTAATTATGAATTATATGTTCTTCTCGGAAATTACTATTATTGTATAGGAAACATTGATCAAACATATTTAGCATATGAGAATGCCTATTATCAGTCCTATATAGCAGATCATAAGGAAGATTGCGAATCAATAAAATCATTGATTGATGAACTATGCCTAAATAATGCTATAGGAATTAAAAATGTGTCATTTGTTATTTTGTCATATAACACGCTTGATTATACAACGGCATGTATAGAAAGTATAAGAAACACATGCTATAAAGACTGTTATGAGATAGTAGTTGTGGAAAATGGATCATCCGATGGCAGTGTTCAATGGTTAAGAAGACAAAAAGATATTATACTTGTAGAGAATAATGAAAATGTGGGATTCCCAGCAGGGTGTAATCAGGGAATCAATGCGGCAAGCCCAGAGAATGATATTTTTCTTTTAAATAGTGATGCACTTATGATGCCAGGTTCTTTATTCTGGCTTAGGATGGGATTATATAAAGATAAGTCAACCGGTGCAACAGGTGCGATTACAAACTATGCCGGAAATGATCAAATGGTGAAGGAACGGTTCGACAAACTTGAAGAATATGTTGGATTTTCGCAAAGAATTAATATTCCATTGAAGAATCCTTATGAATCTAAGTCCTATCTTGTGATGTTTGCGATGCTCATAAAACGAGATGTATTAAACATGGTAGGTATGCTTGATGTAAGATTTACCCCCGGAAATTTTGAGGATAATGATTATGGCATGAGATTGCACAAAGCCGGTTTTGATTGTGTATTGTGCCATAACTGTTTTATATATCACTTTGGATCCAAAAGTTTTCGAAAAGATGAAGACAAATACTACAGTATATTTAAGGAAAACAGTGAAAAATTCAAGAGAAAATGGGGATTCTCCAGTCATTATTATACTCAATCAAGGATTGATGAGATAGAAATGATAAAGGCTTCTTCTGAAGACAGAATTAGTGTTCTGGAAATAGGATGCGGATTAGGGGGAACGCTGGAAAAGATACGTTATCTCTATCCTAAAGCAGATGTACATGGAATAGAATCGGAAAAACAGGTTGCGGCTATCGGAAGCAAGAGATATGACGTTATTTTAGCAGATATTGAAGCATATCAACCTGATGATAGGAAATATGACTATATATTGTTTTCTGATGTTTTAGATAATTGTGGCAGCCCTGAAAAAATACTATCAAAAATGAAAAATCATCTTAAAGTAGATGGTTATGTAATTGCAAATGTATCGAATGCAATGAATGCATCGGTAATACATGACTTGATGACGGGTAATACTATAAATTTTGATGCAGAATTACCTAAGAGACCAGTTAGGTTGTTTACGTTAAACGAGATAAAAAAGATTTTTATTGATACAGGATTCTGCATTGACAATATTACATTTTCAATCTTGCCGGAAAAATCAACGAGTGCCTTCCGAGAGTTTTTTGATGAATTGCTAAAAGTTGAGGGTGTGGCGGATAAAAGCTTGTTTGATGTACGTCAGTTTATTATAAGGGCTTCTCTTAGGCATGAGTTATTGTCGAATTAAACATGGAAGGAACTGGAGATAGAGTAAATTGATGGTAATAGACCAGGCATTTGAAAAAATGATAGATATGGTAGAAGCTACCGATGCAGATATTCTCTTTAAGAATCTGCTGCATAGTATTAAGGACTACATTGAGTATTCGCCTTCGAATTTGAGAAACCTCATTACCGTATACACCAGTTTTGCACATTTATGGGGTGGCTTTGATCCTGCATCAGGAAACTATGATCATTTCAGAAATGGTATACGCGCAGTCAAGGAGAATACAGAAGACATTAGATGGTTATACAATACTGTAGAGGATTATCGCTCACGTAAAGTAATATATGGACTCATAAAGTTTTGGCTTGAATTTGATTTTTCATATAAAAACTCTATTGTAGAAAATAATTTTGATGACTACTTTGACTTGGACATTTTGAGAGATAAGATGGCTACTGAGGAAGTGTTTGTGGATTGTGGTGCTTATACAGGAGATACGGCTAAGGCCTATTTTGACAATTTCAGTGAATGTAAAAAAATGTATTTGTACGATATGCTTCCTATAAATATTCAGAAAGCAAGGGATATACTTAGTGAACACGAAAAGATAATATATCGTGTTGCGGGTGTAGGGAGCCCCGAACAGGCGGGCATGAAGGTCTCGGTAGGTACAAAGGAAACATCAATGTTTTCACTGGGTGAAAATGGAAATACATACGATCCTGAGTCTGAGATTACAAATGAAGAGAAGCCGGAAGTTGAGTTGGTTACACTGGATGATGATATTAAAGAAAAAATAACATTTCTTAAAATGGATATAGAGGGCTCAGAAATCAATGCTCTTTTAGGAGCAAAGAATCATATCATAAAAGATCATCCTAAGCTGGCAATATGCACGTATCACCATTATGAGCATTTATGGGAGATACCCAAATTGATAAAATCATTTAATCCGGATTATAGGCTGTATTTAAGATACAACGGAACGATTAACGGTATAATGGCGTCAGAGCATGTTGTTTATACTGTTTGAGAGACTTGATATGGAATTAGATGAACATGAATATCATATATCTTATTGATTCGAAGAAATACAATTATCACAAGAGTCTGGCCAACGATTTTGTGAGTGTGACCGGTGGAATAGTAATCGACATGGGAGATGGTACAGATCCGGGATCGAGGTATTATGAAATTGAGGGTATGTCTCCTGATGTGATCATTACATTCGATCTTGCGGGACATATTCTGAGGACAGGAAATGATGCATTATCGCTTAATAACATTTATGCAAGGATGGCTCATATCCTGTTTCATAAAACAGATTATTATGGCTGTGATTTGAGAGTCCGTCAGAATCTATCAATGTACACATATATTCCAGCCGGAGAAAATGCGGAAGATGCAAGGGAAAACTATCCGGAGGTTCCCAATATTGAAGAGTTTGTAGCTGTCAGTTACAAGCCTGCGGATGAAAGTGAGCGCATGGATAATATAGATAAGATAAAACAATGGTGGGAAGATTATAAACGGGAGGCTATGCTGTGAAACTACTCATATTCGAGTGGGCTGCAGGAACATTCACCTATAACGATATAATTGAATCTTTTGCAGCAAATGGTATATCTTACAGGACGGTTTCGTATCAGTTTAGTGACAAGAACGAGGACGAATTCTTTGAAAAACGTTTTACGAAGGTTCTGAAGGATGATCATTATGATGCGGTGTTTTCGGTAAACTATTTTCCCCTCGTGGCAGTCTGTTGCCACAATTGTAATCTCCCCTATATCTCGTGGAGTTATGACAATCCCCTTGATGTGCCTGATATAGAAAAGACTCTGGGGCTACCCGGAAACTATGTATTCCTGTTTGACCGCATCCAGACTGAAGGATACCGAAAAAAGGGGTTCACAAATGTATACCATATGCCGCTTGCAGCAAACTGTAAGCGTCTGGAGACGATCAAGCTTACAAAACAGGAGCAGGCATTGTATGCTGCGGATGTGTCGTTTATCGGTAAGATGTACGATTCGATGTTCGGACAGTACAGAGAGCTTATGGATGAACATAGCAAAGGGTATATTGATGCGGTGGTTGCAGCTCAGTCAAAGGTATATGGATACTGGTTTGCGGAAGAACTGCTGACTGATGATTTAATGAAACGCATCAATGATCATTTCCGAGAGCTCCAGCCGGATACACAGTTTATACTGCCAAAAGAAGCGCTTGCCTATGCTATCGCAGCACAGATAACCAGGACTGATCGATTGATTCTTCTAAACCTTCTGGCGAAGCGAATGAGTGTCAATGTTTATTCATGGGAGAGGTGCAATCTTCTTCAAAATGTGAGATTTATGGGTTCCTGCGATTATTATGGTCAGATGACGAAGGTGTTTAAGGCCAGTTCTATCAATCTGAACATCACTCTTAAAATATCCCAGTCCGGAATTCCTCTTAGGGTTATGGACATTCTTGGCGCGGGAGGATTTTTGTTGTCCAATTATCAGCCGGAGATAGCAGAGAATTTCGTTGATGGTGAAGATGTAGTTATGTATGAGAGTATTGAAGATGCACTTGAGAAGGCAGTGTATTATCTCGGACATGATGACATTCGAAGACAGATCGCACAGTCAGGCCATAACAAAGCGAAGGAGCTGTTCTCCTATGAAAAACAGCTTGGAAAGATATTTGAGATATCCGGAATCAGGGTATATGCAAAATAAACAAAAAAAACTTGTCAGGTAGGAATTATGACGATGATTTTTGGTTATTATTCCGATATTAACAAATCCTGCTATAAGATGTATTTTAGTAATCACAAATCATTAAGCATGTCTGAGATTTTCTGAGGCATATCTTGATCATCTTATAGGAGGTATTTTTATGGAAGACAGTAAGATTATTATTGAGAAACTAAATGAAATGAACGAAAAGATAGGTTCTCTTGATGAGAGAGTTGGTTCTCTTGATGAGAGAGTTGAATCTCTTACGCATGATGTAAGAAATATTAGTCTGGATATTGAAGGATCTATCTGGAATAACATAAATGTTTTGCATGATGGTCATGTTGACTTGTATAGAAAACTTGATGAAGCGCAAAAGGTTGAACATGAAAAGGAGATAATGGAGGTTCGAATTATCCATCTTGAGAACGAAATGGTCAAAGTAAAGAGGGTACTTGCCGAACAGCTTAGTTTGTCTCAATAGTCAACCGGGAAGGAGTAATCATGAGGAGTGAAGTTGATGAAATATTAGATAGATGCTGGAAAGAATATGAGCTTACAAAGCAAAGGGAGGGTTGGCCGGAGAAATCTAGTGAAGCTGTTGAAAAGGCAAGAGAGCGATATTTCCTTGCGAGTAAGCTTCGCGCCATGCAAGGCGAGATATACTGGCTCAAAGAGCAGATAAGACGTTATGACGAAGAGCATGGGGAGGTCGGATAACCGGCCTCCCTTTATAATGCTACAGAAACCGCAAAGGGGTTTTAGATTATACCCAAATTGCCGATAATATGATAAAGTAGGTTGTAAGGATTGTGATCCTTCAACGAAAGTGAATAATATTAGAAAGGCATTCAAAATGATTAAATACAAAGAACCATATGTTATAGCGGAAGCAGGCTGCAACCACATGGGAAGCATGGATATAGCACATGAGCTCATTGTTACCGCAGCCATGTTTTGCAAGGCAGATGCGATCAAGTTCCAGAAGAGATGCCCCAAGGAACTTCTGACTGAGGAGCAGTATAACGCTCCGCATCCTGTTCCCTACAATTCTTACGGAGCAACATACGGAGAGCACAGGGAATTTCTGGAGTTTGATCTTGATCAGCATAAACAGCTTAAGAGCTGGTGCGAAGAGGCAGGTATTACATACTCTACATCCGTATGGGATATGACAAGCGCAAAAGAGATAGTATCAATTAATCCTAGGTTTATCAAGATCCCGAGTGCTTGCAATACCAATTTCGATATGCTGGGATACATATGTGATAATTATGACGGAGAAATCCAGTTATCATTCGGTATGACTACAAAAGATGAAGAGGAGCAGATCGTTAAATTTTTCGAGGAACGCGGCAGAGCCAAGGACCTGGTACTTTTTAACTGTACATCCGGTTATCCTGTACCCTTTGAGGATGTATGTCTCCTTGAGATCACGAGGATGCGTGAGGCATATGAGGACAGAGTAAAGGCTATAGGATTTTCGGGTCATCACCTGGGTATTGCGATAGATGTTGCAGCGTATACTCTCGGGGCATCAGTGTTCGAGCGCCATTACACCCTTGATCGTACGTTTAAGGGAACGGATCATGCTGCATCACTTGAGCCGGATGGTATCAGAAGATTGAAGAGAAACCTTGAGAATGCGCAGGCGGCGCTTAAATACAAGTCAGAAGATATACTTCCGATAGAACAGGTTCAGAGAGATAAATTAAAGTACAGGAAAAAATAAGATGAATGTTGCATTTATTCCGGTAAGGGGCGGAAGCAAATCGATACCTCTCAAAAACATCAAGGAAATCCACGGCAGACCGCTTGTATATTGGACAGTTGCCGCCGCGTGTGATTGCCGGTTTATTGATAAAGTATTTGTGGCTACTGACAGTCAGCAAATAAGATTGTGTGTCGAGAAGTTCTGTGCCGAGGATCTCGAACGGTTTAAAAGGGTTAATGTTATAGACAGATCCGCGGAGACTGCAACCGATAGCGCGTCTACGGAATCGGCGATGATGGAGTTTGCAAGAAGTCACCGATTTGACAACATAGTTCTGATTCAGGCAACATCTCCGCTTCTGACGGGAGCCGACCTCGATAACGGATTCAATACGTTTAATGCACAGGGAACTGACAGCGTACTTTCGGTTGTACCGCAGAAGCGCTTTATCTGGGGCGTTGATAATGACGGAAATGCAACCGCTCAGAACTATGACTATCTCCATAGACCGAGACGTCAGGAATTTGAGGAATACTATGTTGAAAACGGCGCATTTTACATTACTTCCCGTAAGGGGCTTCTAGCAAGCGGAAACCGCCTTAGCGGAAATATCCGTCTGTCTCTTATGAGTGAGGATACATATTATGAGATAGATGAGCCTAGCGACTGGGTTGTTACGGAAGCTCTAATGGCGAAGAGAGAACAGCCGGCAGAGGAACTAAATAGCCCGGAGAATTCCAAAGAGAGCGAAAACGGTAAGAACACAGACATAAAATACAAAATGTTTCTGACCGATTGTGACGGATGTATGACAGATGCGGGAATGTATTACTCAGAAAAGGGAGACGAGCTCAAAAAGTTCAACACAAGAGACGGTGTTGCATTCAGGCTTCTTCGAGAGAAGGGAATAATTACGGGCGTTATAACCGGTGAAGATGTTGCACTTAACAAGCGCCGCTGTGAGAAACTTAAGATTGACGTTCTGGCACAGGGATGTGCAGACAAGGTTGCATGCATTAACAGACTATGTGCGACCTATAGCGTAAAACCGGAGGAAGTGGTCTATATCGGGGATGATTTGGCCGATAAGGATGCGGTTGAACTGGTAGGTCTTGGATGCTGTCCCGCCGATGCAAGTGTGGCTGTTAAAGGTGTAGCCGATTATGTAACTAAGGCAAAAGGCGGCGAAGGAGTTATCAGGGAAGTTGTAGAGATGATTTTATCGGGAGAGAGGTAGGATTATCAATGGAGATTGAGCTTTGTGCATCAATGATGTGTGCTTATTACGGGAATCTCGAAAAGGAGGTTCGTGAGCTTGAGGATGCGGGTATTGACTCGTTTCATATTGATATCATGGACGGACGTTATGTCCCTAATTTTGCCATGTCTCTTAATGATATGGCTTATATTGCGTCGGCCACAAAAAAGCCACTCGACGTTCATCTGATGCTCGAACACCCCAATAACAACATACATTTTTTCCTTGAGAAGCTTCGCCCCGGAGATACGGTTTATATTCATCCGGAAGCGGAATATCATCCGTCAACAACCCTTCAGAAGATAATAAATGCGGGAATGATCCCGGGAATTGCAATTAATCCGGGTACAAGCGTTGAGACAGTCGTGGAAATGCTCCAGATCGTCCAAAAGGTGCTTGTTATGTCGGTCAATCCCGGAAATGCCGGCCAGATGTATTTGCCGTACGTTTCCAAAAAGTATGACAAGCTTCTGCCACTCCAGAAGGAGATGGGATTTGATGCTTATTGGGACGGGGCATGCTCGGCAGATAAGATAACGGAATTCGCACCGAAGGGCGTTAAAGGGTTCGTACTCGGAACAACGCTCCTGTTCGGTAAGAAGAAGCCATATAAGGAAGCTCTTGTCGATATTAGAAATCTTGTACGTTAAAAGGAAGATAATATGAATATTGCACTGATTCTCTCAGGAGGAACAGGAACGAGACTTGGAGGAGATATCCCCAAGCAGTATATTAAAGTTAAAGGCAGAATGCTTATAGCATACTGCCTTAATATGTTTGCGGCACATTCCGCAATTGACGGGATATTTGTAGTAGCTGCTCCGGAATGGAGAGATGAGATAATAAATGAATGTGGAAGGTTGGGAATAGGAAAGGCGGCCATAACGGGATTTTCCGATCCGGGCAGGACGCGGCAACTGTCAATATTAAACGGGCTCAGAGACATCGACACATATGTAAAATCATTGGATAAAAATGATGATCCGGTAGTGATAATACATGATGCAGCACGCCCAAATCTGACGGCTGAATACCTTGACAGATGCCTTGATGCGATAGAAGGATGCGATGGTGTAATGCCGACACTTCCGATGAAAGATACAGTTTATTACAGCGAAAACGGAACAAAAGTGGACAGACTGCTTGACAGAAGCTGTATATATGCAGGCCAGGCTCCCGAACTGTACAGACTGAAGAAATACCTTGAAGCAAATGAAAAGCTTCTGCCGGATGAAATACTGAGGATCAACGGTTCAACAGAGCCTGCTGTCATGGCGGGTCTTGATGTGGCGATGATTCCCGGTGATGAGAACAATTATAAGGTTACTACAAAGAAGGACATGGACAGATTCATACAGGACATAGGATAGGACAATGAAGGCGCTTGTACTTGAGAAAATAGGAAAACTTGAATACAAAGAGGTTGATAAACCTACTCCCCAAAATGGGGAAGTGCTGGTTCACGTTAAGGCGTGTGGAATATGCGGATCCGATATTCCGAGAGCATATCGCGACGGAGCACACAATATGCCGCTTGTGATAGGTCATGAGTTCTCAGGATGTGTTGAATCGGTAGGTGAAGGGGCATCTTCCGCATGGATTGGGAAGAATGTGGGAGTGTTTCCGCTTATTCCGTGCAGGAAGTGCAGACCGTGCCTTAACAGACAGTACGAAATGTGTCGCCATTATGATTATCTTGGCTCTAGAAGCAACGGAGGATTTGCGGAATATGTGGTTGTCCCGGAGTGGAACCTAATAGAGCTTCCGGAAGGGATCTCATATGAAGCTGCCGCAATGATCGAGCCGATGGCGGTTGCGGTTCATGCAATGAACCGGACTCTGCTCGGGTCAGCCGGAGTGTCGTTTGAGCCAAGTGGATCAGACCCCAGCCTTAAAATTGCGGTTTGCGGCTTGGGAACAATAGGTACATTTCTTGTGATGTTTCTGATTGATGCAGGATACAGAGATATCCTTGTTATCGGAAACAAAGAGTTTCAGAGAAAAACAATGAAGGAACTTGGAATCCCCGACGGTAACTACTGTGACAGCAATATAGAAGATGCATATGATTTTATAATGAAACATACAGATGGTGTGGGTGCAGATGTTTTCTTCGAATGTGTGGGAAGCAATGAGGTGGCAAGCCTTGCCGTAAACGCTGCAGCCCCGGCGGGGCGGGGATGCTTTGTGGGGAATCCACACTCCGACATGAAATTCGACAAGGATGTTTACTGGAAAATACTTCGTAACCAGTTAAGGATTACAGGGACATGGAACTCGTCTTTTCTCGGAAATGGAAACGGAAACGGTGAGGAGTCTTTGGTTATCAGAGACGAGGAAGATGACTGGAAATACGTCATAAAGCGTCTGGCAGCAGGCTCAATTTCTCCTGAAAAGCTTATCACGCAAAAATATGGCCTCGAAGAGATCCACAGAGGCTTTGAGCTAATGCGTGACAAGACCGAAGATTATATTAAGGTTATGGCATTGGTTTTCTAAATGTGTTAGAATCATTTCATAGGCAGATATATTTCATATTTGACAGTTATTGTCGTCTATATTCTCATCTGAGTAATTTCTGAAATTCCTGCTTATAAATCCAATAAACAATAGGCAGGAACAATGGTATACAGATAGATGCTCTTTTTATCATACTCCTGCCGGCAAAAACTATGAAGGAGGTGCCTGATATGACTATATTGGAAGTGATTGATACTGCCCCTATAAATGGAGATACAACAGTAATTGTCAAAGGCGATGACTCCGTTCTCAAGAACGGTATAGGAATATTGGATTCCAATGGTAAACCATATAAAATCAAATCAGTGGGTCTTACTTCAAATGCCGAAGGAAATGAAACAACGCCGTTATTAGTAGAGGGAAGTTTTCAATCAATAAGGATATATGTATAAAAGTATATGACATCGTAATCTTGACGTGATGGCGGAAACTTGTCAGACCTATCATACAGTGTTATCATTAGAGCAACACACAGCGTAGCATATAAGCTTACGATGAAATAGGAAACCATATGCCTTGCTTTAGGAGGATAACTGATGACAAAGTTTAAAGCAATTGATATAGCAAAT
Organism: Lachnospiraceae bacterium UBA2868; assembly: GCA_002350465.1. The sequence goes on along the minus strand of DEEW01000085.1, from coordinate 3,104 downwards.
CTATATATCAGAATGTCAAATGATATTGAGGGTGATTGCATAGACAATTTAAAACTGAATAAGCTTTTATACTTCGCTCAGGGGTGGGCACTTGTAAAGCTAGGAGGTCCGTTGTTTGATGATGAAATTCAGGCATGGGATTATGGACCGGTTATTCCTGCTGTTTATCACACATTTAAATGCTGTGGAAGCTCACCGATAAAAGAACCTCAAGATGTATTTGATGAAAATAGACTTAATACAAAAGAACTTGAACTCTTAATAGATGTATATAGAAAGTACGGTAAATATACTGGTTGGGCGTTAAAGGAGATGACACATGAAAGGGGATGCCCTTGGGATCAAGTGTATCAGAGAGGGATGAACAGAGTTATTGATCCGGAAATTGTTCGAAAGTACTTCAAAAAACAGAGGTTGGAGACGTTTGATGTTGATTCTATTAATCTTCCGGAGATAACAGAGGTACCACTGGAGTGGAATGACGGGGGTACTGCTTATGATGATTGAAATGGAACGTTGGGAGATATGGGAAGCCAATGTTCCATTTGAAGAAGGGACAGGGAGTAAGAAAAGGCCAGTTTTATATTTGTCCCATGATGAAGAAATGTATGTTTTTTCGCTGAAGATGACGTCACATGAACCTAGATATAAAAAGATGGAAGGGGAATATGAGATAATGCGATGGAAGGAAGCGGGGCTAGAAAAGCCGACAGTAGTCCAATGCAGTAAAAAGCTGA
>DEEW01000085.1:0-2361 GCA_002350465.1 Lachnospiraceae bacterium UBA2868 | reverse complement strand
CTCAGACTTTACCGGCAAGAAATATGGAAGACTATCTGCAACAGACATTATCTTGCTTCAAGAGGTTTTAAGGTATATGGGAATAGACCAGTAGTAGAATACTGTAAAATTTAGCGACTCTCCATTTGCTTTACGGTAGTGCCCGTCCAATATCGTAATAACGACCATGGGCAGAAGCGTCAATACGAGAACTTACGCTTATCTTGCTTTTAGCAAAAATCAAACAATCTGGCACTCTGATAATTCCATATTTTACATCTGGATTCATACATTATAAACTGTCCTCACTTATACAGAATGTCTTGCATGGATTTCCGGCATTTCGCTATCAATCCCACATAGCATTTATGAATAATATGAAGTGAACTTCCAAAGTCAGGATTGTTGGTACTCAGAGATAAGGGCAATCCGCCGGCGAAGATGACCTTCGAGATTATAACACCAAACGGAAGTGTAAGTTACGAGATGCCTCTGATAAGAATGTCAGACTACTCGATCAATAAGATATTCAAGAGAAGACTATATTTTCTGATCCCATTCTTCTTCTTTAATCTTGAAGAGAGACTGAAGTTCTATAATGAGAACGAAGATGATCTGGAAGAGTTTGAAAAGATATACTCGGATATACTGGCCAGAATAGCAAAGGAGCCGTTTATATAATCCAAGACGATAGCATCTAATTATGCTAAAATCACTACATAGACGGAAATACGGGTAAACACATAGTTTTTGAGAGTTAAATTATTTACATAAGGTTATTAAGAAGGATCAAGGAGCTGAAGTGGGAATATATCTTAATCCGGGAAATAGTAATTTTATAGAGATGGTAAGTGCTGATATATATATTGACAAGACGATGATGATCAGTGAAACCAACAGAATTCTTGATACTACAGAAAAGTATGTATGTATGTCCCGGCCAAGGCGTTTCGGCAAGACCTATGCCGGGAACATGATCAGTGCATATTATTCAAAAGGTTGTGATTCAAGAGATCTGTTTGTGAACCGTGGGATAGCGTCCGATCCTGAATTTGAAACGAATCTTAATAAATATAACGTTATTAAGATAGATATGAACAGTGAGTATCAGAATACGAATGACAAGAATATTCTGATAAAGAGACTCACTGAAAAAATAAGATTAGAGATGTCAGCAGAATATCCAAATATAGAATTTGGGGATGATGACTCTGTAGCGGAAAGCATACTTCGCATCTACTCCGCAACAAGTGATACATTTATAATCATTATTGATGAGTATGATGTCCTTGTAAGAGAACAGGTGGATCAGAGCCTGTTTGATGAATTCTTAAGCTTCCTTAACGGTCTTTTTAAGAGTGATACACTGCGTCCGGCCATAAGTCTTGCGTATCTTACGGGAATATTGCCGATAGTTAGGGATAAGATCCAAAGTAAGCTTAATAATTTTGACGAATATACGATACTTAATCCCGGAAGATTCACGGAGTATGTCGGTTTCACATCAGGAGAAGTAGAGGCCCTGTGCAAACAATATGGTATTGACTATGATGAGTGTAAAAGCTGGTACGATGGATATAAGCTAAACGGCTATGAAATATATAATCCCGAGTCGGTTGTAAAGTGCATAAGGGAACGATATTTTGACAGTTACTGGGGAAAAACTTCAAGTTATAAGGTGATTAGTGACAGGCTTGAACAGAATTATAAGGGGATGAAGGATGAGATTGTTAAGATGCTTTCGGGAGAATCTGTTGATGTTAATATTACCAGTTATCTCAATACAATGGATTCATTTGAATCCCGCAATGATGTATTTACATATCTGAGCCATCTTGGATATCTTGCTTATAACCGTGAAGAAAAAACCTGCCGAATACCTAATAGGGAAATCCTTCAGGAATGGCATAATGCTGTTGAAAACAATCAGGATTATGAGAAAACCAATGAAATAATTGAAGCCTCCAAATTGCTTCTTGATGAGACAATAAAGGGGAATGAGGAGGCGGTTGCTCATGCACTCGATGAGTCGCACATCCATGTAACATCTAACCGTAGCTATAATAACGAAGATGCGTTGCAGAGCGCCATATACCTTGCGTACATCTATGCGCTTAATAAATACACGGTCATAAAGGAAATGACAACAGGTAAAGGCTTCGCAGATGTCGTCTACATTCCATTTGTTGATGATATGCCTGCCTTGATCATAGAGTTAAAGCATAATAAGTGCGCAGAAAGTGCAATCGACCAGATAAGGAACAGACAGTATTTTGATTCATTGTCTCATTACAATGGTGAGCTTTTGCTTGTCGGAATTAATTATGATGAGCAAACCAAGACCCATACATGCAAAATAGAGAGATTCAAGAAGTAAGATAA
>DEEW01000004.1:25684-26170 GCA_002350465.1 Lachnospiraceae bacterium UBA2868 | reverse complement strand
ATAACCGACTCCGGAACTCCGAGAGCCTGTGCAATGAGCGTTCCGTTATCAATAAGAAGTCTTGCTCCGACAGCTATGACCGCCGCCCCTACAACAAGAAGGATAATCAGCTGCCATACAGGTCTGTCTCCCTTCCCATCCTCTTCTACTGTCTGTTCATTCCCCGGGGTTTTAAGTGCGTGACGGACTGTAACCGTCATATATATGATAAGTCCTATGAGCAAAATGGCCCCGGTGACTCTTGAAAAATATCCGGAAATATAGGCTACAGCGCAATAAAATGCCGCAGCCGCAAAGAAGAAGCATGTAGGGACAATAAGAGTCTTGCGGTCTACCTCCGAAGGTCTGACTGTAAGCGTTATTGCAGCAATAAGTGCGGTATTACATATGATCGAGCCTATGGCGTTTCCGTATGCGATCTCTCCGTGCCCTAATACCGCAGATGACGCGGATACTATAGTTTCCGGAAGCGTCGTACCTATGGAA
>DEEW01000004.1:24164-25623 GCA_002350465.1 Lachnospiraceae bacterium UBA2868 | reverse complement strand
ACAAACCAGTCGCCGCCCTTTATGAGGCACACAAAACCCACTATAAACAATAATACAGGAACCAGCATTTTTTCATCCTCCACAATATTAGATCATTTCAACTATCACTTTTTCCGTTGCCAATATATAATCCGGCAATTTTCAGATCATCCGGATTTGTAACTTTAATATTACGGCCATCGCCCATAACAAGCTTGACTTTTCGCTCCGAAAAAAGTTCAAGTACCATGGCATCATCTGTAATGAGCACTCCGCGATCGAGAATATCCGGCTCGGACTCAATAAGCCTGCTGTAAGCATCGTATATCTCGTAAAAATCAAATGCCTGGGGTGTCTGCATAAGCCATATATGGTCTCGTCGCAGTGTTTCGGCCACAAAACCAGCATTATCCGACATCTTGACTGTATCGCTTGCGGGATATGCAACGGCGGCCGCACGATTTTCTACGGCGGCATTATATGCCCGCAGAATGATCTCTTCCGTAACAAACGGCCTTGCCCCGTCATGTATGAAAACGATTTCGCATGGATCAGTGTTATCCCCCTCACAGGTGCAGCGGATCGCTCTCAAGCCGTTGTATACGGAATGATATCTCTCCCTGCCGCCGCTGACTATGCTCCTAACCTTGGAAAAGCCGTATTTCTCAACTATTTCGGTTGAACAATACTCTTCCTCACCTGCGCCGCATACAAGGTATATCTCATCGACAAAACTGTCGGAGAAGGTCTTTAAGCTATAATAAAGGAGAGGATGGCCCCCTATTTCAAGATATTGCTTCGGTGTATCTCCTCCTATGCGCCGGCCCTTCCCTCCGGCAAGGACAACAGCCGCTGTTTTCCTGTTCATAGTCATCCCTCTTCGATTCCTATATTGGGAATCGCGTTCAGCGAGTAGTCAGCAAAATTACCTTTTATGTATTCGTCATATGCCGCAACTCCGATCATTGCAGCATTATCGGTGCAGTAAACAGGCGACGGGCAGTAGAACCTGACACCCAGCCTATCACAGGCTTCGGCCATGCTAGCTCTTAAGGCCGAATTGCTTGCAACACCGCCCGCAAGCGCAAAATCATTCAGTTTAAACTGTTTTATCGCCATTACAGCGTGCTCTGTCAGCACATCTACAACCGCTTTCTGGAACGAAGCCGCAAGGTCGTCGGGATTAACCTTCTCGCCCCTCATCTGTGCATGGTTTAGGTAGTTAAGCACCGCGCTTTTAAGCCCCGAGAAGCTAAAATCATACTCACTGCCGTTTACTTTAGCCTTCGGAAACTCTATAGCATTGCAGTCACCACACTTTGCAGCAGCATCTATCTTGGGTCCTCCGGGATAGCCGAGCCCAATCGCCCTTGCCACCTTATCAAACGCCTCGCCTGCGGCATCATCCCTTGTGCGTCCGATAACTTCATACTCTCCGTAATCCCTGACACGAACCAGATGAGTATGGCCGCCGGATACG
>DEEW01000004.1:18703-24013 GCA_002350465.1 Lachnospiraceae bacterium UBA2868 | reverse complement strand
TCGGCAACTCCCACAAGAAGCGGTCCCACAAGACCGGGACCGTAAGTTACCGCAATTGCAGACAGATCTGAAAGTGTACACCCTGCCTCCGAAAGAGCAGCCTCTATCACAGGGTTGATCTTTTCGATGTGCTTACGGGATGCTATCTCCGGGACAACACCGCCATAAAGTGTGTGAAGGTCAATCTGGGAATATATGATATTCGACAATACCTTACGTCCGTTTTCCACAACTGCCGCGGCAGTTTCATCGCAGGAGCTCTCAATTGCAAGGATTCTGACATTATCCATTGTCATCCTCCGGGGTAACAAGCTCCCATCCAAGGATTTTCCAGTGTCCTTTTGAATCCTTCCTCATAATAAAATGCTCCTGGATCGGCGCTACATTTGTTCCCATTCTTATCGAATATGTGCAGTAAAGCTGTGCCCACTCATATCCGCCGTATGAATACTCCTGAACGTCCGTACTGCTTGATACCGAATAGCTGGAGATTACCTTTTTGTCCTTCTTCCAGCTTTCTATATCCATCTTAAGGGCACTTAAGTATTGTTCGTCCGTCTGATTTGCAACCAGTTCATCATCAAAAAGCTTCCTTGAAAAGCTCGCAAGTCTCTCAAGTTCCTCCTCGGTATATTCCTCACCGTAGAAGCACCTTGTTATCTCACTGTAGAACTTCAGAACCTCTTTCGGGGTAGGAGGATAATTGGTATCAAGATTTCTCGCAAGTATTTCCTGAACAGCCGTCATTGTCTGCACTCTGCCCTCGGAAATAACCTTTGACTTGTTTGAAATATAGAAAAACAAGCCCACAACAAATACTGCGAGCATCGTAAACACAACTATTACTCTTGTGGGATTGCGACGTTTCATCCTATGTCAATCCTCAAACATCAAGCTGACACTGCGGCCGTCCTTGGCCACGTGGGTATTCCTGAAAATCTTTCTTACTTCTTTCTCATAATCCTTCGGATACGAAAGCGAGGGTGAATAGTGGGTAAGCCACATCTCTTTAGGGGAGGGCTCAGCACTCTTGGCAAGCTTTGCAGCCTCGTAGAAAGTCATATGCTTGTGCTCCTTGGCTTTCTCCTCCATTCCCGGCTCTCCGTACATACCTTCGCATATAAACAGATCCGCTCCCGAAGCCATTTCGCTGATTACCGGAACAGGACGGGAATCCGTACAGTACGTTACCTTGAGTCCACGCCTTGCAGGACCGATGACCATATCCGGGGTATAACTGCCCGTCTCATCGGTTATAATCTCACCCTTTTGAAGCCGGCTCCAGTAAGGAAGCGGAATTCCCAGCTCCTTCGCCTTATCTGCATCAAATCTTCCTATCCTAGGGACCCTGAGGGAGTATCCGTAGCATGTTACATTATGACTTACCTTAAACGCATCTATCTCATAGCCGTTAAAGGAAAATGTCGCCCTTGTTCCTTCAATCTCAAGAAATTTTATATCAAAAGGAAGCTCCGGAGCTATTATTCGCAACGAGCTTACAACTCTCTCAAGTCCCCTTGGACCTATCATCGTTATAGGATCGGTTCTGTCGGAATTGCCTATACTTAGAAGCAGTCCCGGCAAACCGCTTATATGATCCGCATGATAATGGGTAAAGCAGATAACATCTATCGGGTTGGGACTCCATCCTTTCTCCTTGATCGCTATCTGTGTTCCCTCTCCGCAGTCTATTAAAATATTGCTGCCGCCTATCCTCATCATAAGGGACGTCAGCCATCTGTACGGGAGCGGCATCATTCCTCCGGTCCCGAGCAAACAAACGTCAAGCATATATCACCTGTTATGAATCATCTGTTATTTAATGCAACCAGTATATTGCTGCATCTTCTTTCGGGTTGTTGTAAAACCCCGGTCTGACTCCCTCACATACAAAGCCAAGGCTTTCATAGAGCCTGATTGCCGGCTCGTTCCCAACTCTTACCTCAAGCGTAAATTCGGTTGCCCCAAGCTTTCTGCCACGTTCGAGGAGTTCTTCAAGCATCCGTCTTCCGATACCGTTGCCTCTGTATCCGGATCTTACCATAACATTTGTTATTTCTCCGGTGCCTACAATATTTCTGACTCCGGCAGCACCTACAATATTGTTATCGTCGCAGGCAACAACATATTCCACTCCCTGCAGCAGGAAAGTTTCGCGATATACCTTCTCGGACCACGGATCGGTAAAAACTTCGGTCTCAAGCTTTGCCACCTCAGGTATATCGGATTCTGTCATGGTGCGTATCATAATATTCATTGCTTCGCAATCCCGGCATTTTCTCGCTCAGCCTGGCTTACGCGCAGGTATTCCGGTTTATGGTCCGCAGCACTGACCGTCCTGCCTTCTTCATAATACTTTCCGGCAAGTACTGCAAGGGCTGCTGCCCTTTGCCTTGCACAATGCGCCGGCGCAAACCTGTACGGAACCTTAATATTGGCAGATATCAGATCTTTTGATACCGGTACACCATCACCCAGAAAAACAACCGGGCGTCCGATCTCATCAAGCATCTGTGTAACCTTTACAATATCTTCTGCAAACTGCTCATGAAGAACATTTAATTCGCCATCAGCTGTAAATTCGTAAAAGCCCGTGTATACCTGACTCCTTCTTGCATCCATTATCGGACAGATGACATCCGTTATGCCCCATAAGTTCATTGCAAGCGCATCTACCGTGGGAACTTCTATTATCGGCTTATCCAGTGCCAGCGCCAGTCCCTTTGCCGTAGCCGAACCTATGCGAAGACCGGTAAACGATCCCGGACCTGCCGCTACCGCTACAGCATCTACCGTATCAAGGTCAAGTTCCGTCATCCGGCTTATCTCATCAAGCATCGGAAGCAGAGTCTGGGAATGGGTTTTTTTGTAATTCACCGTATACTCGGCTATTATGGAATCGCCGGTTGCAATCGCAACCGTCGCAACAAGTCCCGATGAATCAATGGCTATTATCTTCATCTTTATTACTTTCTATCGTAATCATCCGGTAATCCACGCCCTTTGAAAGGTCCTTTTCAATCGTTACCTTTACGGTGTTTTCCGGAAATATATCTCTTACTATATCAGCCCACTCCACAAGGCTTACACCATCGCCCCAGAAGCAGTCCTCATATCCGATCTCATCCATCTCGGAAACATCTCCGATCCGGTAAACATCGAAATGATACAGCGGCATTCTTCCGCTCTCGTATATCTGCAGGATCGTAAACGTCGGGCTTACTATACTCTCTCTTATTCCGAGCCCTTCGGCAAATCCCTTGGCAAAAGCGGTTTTTCCGACTCCAAGATCTCCGACAAGCGCGTATATATCACCCTTTTTAGACACTTCGGCAAGCTTTCTTGCCGTATCAAACGTATCTTTTTCGCTATAAGACTCTATCTTTTTCACCATCACCGTATATTTACCTGCTTCGGATCAAGATGAGTGCTTATTATCTGTATTACCGTATCCTTGACCGGGCCCATGTCTTCCTTCGGAAAGATACATGCATTAACACGTCCCGTGTACACTATCACTGAACGCGAGGTTGATACAACCTTATATATTTTGTCCCATGTAAGAGAATCGGTATTATCACCGCTCCTAACCGTTATTCCGTTATCATCGACAATATAATGCAGCGGATCTTTGAAGACCTCATTGCCCGTAACCTGCCGTTTTGCTCTGAAATATAGGGCAACAGGCTGATACAGGATACAAATCATTCCAAATATAATATATATCCACTGCTTGTACACAAATGCACCGGCTACAAGTACTATCCCGAGAAACTCCCCTACAATCCCCGCAAAAGACGTAAAAGTGTGCCTGAGCATGTAATCGTACATCTTGCCGGTTGTCATCTTAACGTCAAATTCTGCGCTCATAATTCCTCTACCTCTGCATAATTACTGTTATCGCGCAGATCAGTATAAAACTGTACAACTGTCATGTTCTGGTACGGAATCACCCACAATGCGGCTATTCCGATGCTAAGCAGTATTAATGCCCAGTAGCCAAAAAAGGACAGGATCATGTAGAAATATCTGAATTTGTTACCCTTCATCATAGAAATGCTCTGCCTGATAATTTCGGTAACCCTCTTCTCGGGATCGTCAAGATATATCATATAGGACATAGCAAGCATCAGATCAATATAGCAGGATGCAATCATACCTGCAAGATATAAAACGATATACAGCAGAAAAGTCTTTCCGTCAAAATCAAGATTCTGTCCGGATGCCAAAGAGCCGCCCACAAGAGTTGCCGGAAGGCATAATATGATCTGTGCCAGAATCAGAGTTAGGGCAATGATTATAACCTTGTCGGGGTGATTTCTGATGGCGAAGAAGAGGTCCGACATTATAGGTCTGCCTCCCTCACTGATCTGCTTCAGTATGTACAGGTGACCCACTGTAAGAACCGCTGAAAGTATGGCAATAACAGTGCTTATCGCATATGATTTTATTTGGTTCGAAACGCTTCCCCCCGTTGCTGCCACAGCGTCCGGGGTGATACTTGCGGCAAACGCACCTATAAGTATGGAGATAAGCGCATACACAAGCACAAAAAGAAGGGCAAAGGACCCGGTTGCTATTCCGTAATTGCCAAGTAACTGATCCTTTGCCTTTGCTTTCAAATCAGATATCGATGTATGATTCATCAGTAAAACTCCTGTTGCAAATGCCCGCCTGCGTTATATGGCCATGTCTACGCTCTGGCCCTTCATTCCGAGTCCGTCATTTGCTTTTTTATTCTTCTGGTAAGGATTGTTTTCGTTCGGATATTTGATGGATGTTCTCGTTAACCCACCTGACACGTAGGTTCTTCCGCATTCAGGGCAAATCGCCGTATGTATCGATACGCTGGCGTTAATAACCTTCCCGCCTTTCTCCTCCGCTTTGGAGTATGCGTTGGCAACATGCTCCTGTTCGTGGGCTCTTACACGCGCTCCGGCCTCTGTAGGCGATATATGCTGTGCGGATTTGAACGATACGTTCTCATCCGACCCGTCCTGATACTTTCTCTCTTTGCAGGTCTGGCATTCCGCAGGGGACGATTTTCTCCCCGGGGATACCTTGGTAGACTCTCCGGGATTCTTGATTGCACCCACATTTTGGCCGCCATCAGCAGAGCCTGCGTTCGAGACGCCTGCATATGATCCGTAAATGTATCCGGTTAATGGTGAATTCCCATATCCGCTTATTCCGATCAAAGGCTGTCCTCCTTGATGATCTGCTGCATCTGTTCATAGACATCATCACCGTAGATCTGTCTGAACAGTTCCTCATCCTGCTGAAGAGACTCTTCCATAGCATTATTGATAT
>DEEW01000004.1:15284-18678 GCA_002350465.1 Lachnospiraceae bacterium UBA2868 | reverse complement strand
TTGATATTCTTGCGAAATTCCGGGTTGGTCTTGTACATCACGATCGGGAATACTATCGTAAAGATCGTAAGTACAAACGAAATGACCAGCCCTGCTATCGAAAGGATAAGTCCTGTCTTCGCTCTCGGGCGAAGCGCATCCGACGCACCCTTTGATAAAAGCGCAAGTACTATACCTATGGCCGAGAAAACAAACGGACAGCAGCACAAAACCGAGACTATCGATATAATACCCATTACAAAAGATGCTGTGGCCAGCCTGTCAGCAGACTGTTCCTTACTGTTAAACTGTGCTTCTGTCTCCATAATATCTTCCTTCTGTAACTTACCCGTTTTTACACATAGTTATAGATATTGATATTATACCACAAAACAACGACTTGCAACAAAAAAAGGCGGAGTTTGCTCCGCCTTTTTTCATTCTCCTATAAGCTTAGTCTTCAAGCCCGAACATATCGTGTATTACATTCATTGCTTTGTCGACTTCCTTCTCATCGATAAGTACCGTAACCCTTATCTCGGATGTGGAGATCATTCTGATGTTGATGTTGGCGTTGTAGAGGCATTCAAACATCTTGGCCGCAACACCGGGATTGNNTCCGGCTCCGACTATAGAAACCTTCGCAACCTGTGAGTTTGTCTTGACATCCTGCATATTAAGGGTGTCCTTGATATTCTCAATGGCATCGAGTGCATCCTTTTCCATATCCCTGGGAATCGTAAATGTAATATCCTTTGTATCGTCACGTCCTATTGACTGAAGGATCATATCTACGTTGATGTTTGATTTTGCAAGAGCATCAAACAGTCTGAACGCAACACCGGGGCGGTCCTCAAGACCAACAACTGATATCCTGGTAACATTTTTATCGGCAGCAACGCCGGAAACAAGCATTCTCTCCACTTTAACAACCTCCTTAACAACTGTACCTTCGGCCTCGGACATACTCGAGCGCACTACAAGTTTAACACCGTATTTCTTGGCAAGTTCAACGGAACGGTTATGCAAAACACCCGCTCCGAGCGTTGCCAGGTCCAGCATTTCATCATATGTTATCTCTTTGAGTTTTCTGGCCTTAGGAACGATTCTGGGATCAGCTGTATATACACCTTCCACATCCGTGTATATTTCACATTTATCCGCATGAAGTGCAGCCGCAAGAGCCACTGCGGTAGTATCGGACCCGCCACGTCCGAGCGTTGTGTAATCATCATACTTGTTTACACCCTGGAACCCGGTAATAATAACTATCTTTTTGAGATCAAGCTCATTACGGATTCGCTCCGTGTCGATCCTCTTTAGACGCGCATTTCCATACACACTTGTCGTATGCATAGCCACCTGGTAAGCGTTGAGTGATACCGACGGTACTCCGAGCGCATCCATAGCCATCGCCATCATTGCTACACTAACCTGCTCTCCGGTAGTCATGAGCATATCAAGCTCACGCCTGGGCGGATTGGGATTGATCGACTTGGCCATGTCGATCAGTACATCCGTCTGTTTACCCATCGCAGACAAAACAACAACCACATCATTACCCGCTTTGTAGTCAGCAATACATCGCTTTGCGACGTTCATGATGCGGTCTTTGTCGGCAACAGATGTGCCTCCGAACTTCTTAACAACCAGCATTTCTTTTTCTCCTCATTATTTATTCAAATCTTATTCGTCCCGAAACATTCGGGATGTTAGCAAGATGTGCATCGAATGATTTTTCGGCAAGAGCCGGTGTTACAAAACCAAAGCCCTCAGTATCCTCCGGAATTTCGATGAAATCAACCGCTCCGAACTCTTCCTTAATCTTATACTCACACTCAGAACGTTTCCCCAAAACTCTTACGAAGAATCTTCTTGTGGCATTTTCGCTGCCTGTAAGTTCCAGACCTTCTTCCGACCAGATGGTCTGTATATTTTCGTTAAGATGTCTTGCGGCATCGACAACATCGGCAACTACAGCACATGCTGTCGGGAGCTTGCCCGCGCCGCTTCCGTAGAACATCACATCGTCTATCTCGCTTCCTTTTACGAAGATCGCGTTGAACACCCCGCTAACACCACTGAGCGGATGGGATGATTTTACGAGGAACGGGGCTACCATTGCGTAATATTTCCCGTCAATGTTCTCACTCGATGCAAGAAGCTTTATCTTGCAGTCCATCTTCCCTGCATACTTAATATCCGTCGCGGTTATCTTAGAAATTCCTTCGGTATAGATATCCTCGTAATTAACACTCTTTCCGAAGGCAAGGGATGACAATATGGCAATCTTGCGGCATGCATCATACCCTTCTATATCAGCCTCGGGATTACGCTCCGCATACCCCAGCTCCTGAGCCTTGGAAAGTGCCCTGTCAAAATCCCATCCTTCCACGTCCATCTGTGTCAGAATGTAGTTTGTTGTACCGTTTAAAATACCCTTGATCTCAAGTATCCTGTCGGCCGTAAGCGATGAGCAAAGCGGCCTGATGATCGGTATCGCACCGCCAACGCTTGCCTCGAACAGGAAGTTGATATTCTTATCCTTTGCGATCTTAATAAGCTCCGGTCCGTGGGCAGCTACAAGTTCTTTGTTTGAAGTGCACACGCTTTTTCCCGCAAGAAGACACTTCTTGACAAAGGTATATGCCGGCTCAACTCCGCCCATGACTTCGACAACTATTTTAACCTCAGGATCATTTAATATAATGTCAAAATCATGCACAAGAATGCTTTCAACCCTGTCTCCGGGAAAATCACGGAGATCAAGTACATGCTTTACCCTTATGTTATCACCGGTTTTCCTGTCGATACTGCTGTTGTTCTTGTCGATAACCTCAACAACTCCGGAACCGATGGTTCCGTACCCGAGTACAGCTATATTTATCATATGGTTGCACCACCTTTACTTACTCTGCTTACTTTATTCACTCTGACCGCCACCGGATATCCACTTCAGATACGCGTTTATAAAAGGGTCCAGATATCCGTCGAGAACTGCGTCTGCCTGAGCCACTTCCTGATTGGTCCTTGTATCCTTTACCATTGTATAGGGCTGGAGTACATATGACCTTATCTGGCTGCCCCATGCGATATCCTTGACCTCGCCGCGGATGTCCGAAAGCTTCTCTGCATTCTCTTCCTTCTTGAGCAGATAAAGCTTTGCCTTCAGCATCTGCATAGCCTTGTCCTTGTTCTGGAACTGGCTTCTCTCGTTCTGGCACTGAACAACAATACCCGTCGGAATATGTGTTATCCTTATGGCAGAACTTGTTTTGTTAATGTGCTGTCCGCCGGCTCCTGAAGAACGGTATGTGTCGATCCGAAGATCGTCCTCATTAATATCGACATCAAGATCTTCTTCTATATCCGGCATAACATCAAGGGATACAAAACTTGTCTGACGCTTTCCCTG
>DEEW01000004.1:12383-15206 GCA_002350465.1 Lachnospiraceae bacterium UBA2868 | reverse complement strand
TACCGTTTATCTGAAAGGTTACCGACTTGATACCCGCCTCATCACCGTCAAGCATATCGAGTACCTCTACGGAAAATCCCTTCTTCTCGGCATATCTTGTATACATTCGAAACAGCATTCCAGCCCAGTCACAGCTCTCCGTGCCTCCGGCTCCCGCATTAAGACGCAAAATCGCATTGTTGGAGTCATACTCTCCTGACAGGAGAGTGCTGATACGCAGATTGTCAAGCTTTTGGGAAAACTCCTCGAATTCAGCCTTGATATCGGGAATCATTACCTCGTCATTCTCTTCGTAGGCCATGGAAATAAGCTCGCCGATATCGGAATGCTGGGTCTTGAGTTCCCGAATTGTATTAACCGTATCCTCAAGATCCTTTAGTTCCTTGGAAAGTTTCTGGGCTCGTTCATTATCGTCCCAGAAGTTCGGCTCCTCCATAAGACGGCGCAACTCTTCTATGCGCTGCTCCTTATCGTTTATCCCAAGACTTGCTTCAAGCTCGGCAAGAGGCCCGGCAAGGTTTCCTAATTCTGTTTTTATACCATCTAATTCTACCATAATTAATTCTTTCGTCCGCAGCAGTTTTTGTATTTCTTGCCTGAGCCGCACGGACACGGATCATTGGGATAAACCTTGTCCGACTCCCGCTTTACGCTCTTCTTCGGACCGGAGTCATCCTTGTTTGTTCCCGTGATCTTGGCAACTTCCTCACGTTCAACCTTCTGCTCGACACGGATATGGAACAATACTCTGACTGTTTCCTCACTTATGGCGTCGGTCATCGCATTGAACATATCATATCCCATCATCTTGTACTCAACAAGCGGATCTCTCTGACCATACGCCTGAAGGCCGATACCCTGACGGAGCTGGTCCATATCGTCGATGTGATCCATCCACTTTCTGTCTATTACTTTCAGAAGTATGACACGCTCTATCTCTCTTATCTGCTCGGGGCTGGGGAATTCGGCTTCCTTGGCCTCATAAATCTTGACAACTTCTTCCTTGAGCTTATGGATAAGCTCTTCTTTCTTCATGTCCCTAATATCCGGGGTTTTGAGCTCCTGAACCGGAACGGTTGCAAGCAGATGCTGGTTAAGCTCCGCAAGATCCCAGTCTTCGGGATTTGCCACATCTCCGATACACATCTCGACTGTGTTCTCCACAAACTCCGTAGCCATTCTGAATACAACGTCGCGCATGCTCTCACCGTCAAGCACACGGCGGCGCTCGGCATATATAATCTCTCTTTGCTCATTCATAACCTGATCGTATTCGAGCAGGTTCTTTCTGATTCCGAAGTTGTTAGCTTCTATTCTCTTTTGTGCCTTCTCGATGGCACTGGTGAGCATCGAGTGTTCTATCTGTTCATTTTCGGGAACACCGAGTGTGTTAAATATGTTCATGAGCCTGTCGGATCCGAACAGTCTCATCAGATCGTCTTCGAGGGAAATAAAGAATCTTGATTCTCCGGGATCTCCCTGACGTCCGGAACGTCCACGCAGCTGGTTATCGATACGTCTTGATTCATGACGTTCGGTACCTATAATCTTAAGTCCGCCCGCTGCCCTTGACTCGTCGTCAAGCTTAATATCGGTACCACGTCCTGCCATGTTTGTTGCGATAGTAACCGCACCGTGCACACCTGCTTCCGCTACTATGGCAGCTTCAAGTTCATGGAACTTGGCATTTAACACCTTGTGTTCGATGCCTCTCTTGGTAAGGAGTTTTGAAAGCTCCTCCGATGCCTCGATGGTTATTGTACCTACAAGAATCGGCTGCCCGGTCTTGTGGGCTTCTTCTATCTCATTGCATATGGCAAAAAGCTTCTCCCGCTTTGTCTTGTATACCGCATCCTGAAGATCGATTCTGGCAACCGGCTTGTTGGTAGGTATCTCAATAACATCCATGCCGTAAATGTCACGGAATTCCTTTTCCTCGGTAAGCGCCGTACCGGTCATACCGCACTTCTTCTCGAACTTGTTAAAGAAGTTCTGGAATGTTATCGTAGCAAGCGTCTTGCTCTCGCGCTTAACCTTAACATGTTCCTTGGCCTCTATTGCCTGATGAAGTCCGTCGGAATACCGTCTTCCGGGCATTATACGACCTGTAAACTCATCGACGATAAGTACCTGGTCGTCCTTAACAACATAATCCTGATCCCGGAACATAAGGTTGTGCGCGCGCAGTGCAAGTATTACGTTGTTCTGTATCTCAACATTCTCAGAATCGGCAAGGTTGTCGATCTGAAAGAATTTTTCTACCTTGGATACACCCTGAGCCGTAAGTGTTACGAACTTATCCTTTTCGTTAACGATAAAATCACCCGTCTCTTCTCTTTCGATACCCATGATGGCATCCATCTTGGACAGGTCTTCCATGTCCTCACCACGTTTTAACTGGCGGGCAAGCACATCACACACTTCGTAAAGCTTGGTTGATTTTCCGCTCTGTCCGGAAATGATAAGAGGGGTACGGGCTTCATCGATAAGAACCGAGTCCACCTCATCAATGATCGCGAATGCAAGATCACGAAGGACAAGCTGTTCCTTGTATATGACCATGTTGTCACGCAGGTAGTCGAATCCCAGCTCATTGTTCGTAACATATGTGATATCGCAGTTATATGCGGCACGGCGCTCTTCCGGTTTCATCTGGTTAAGAACAACGCCAACGGTAAGTCCTAAGAATTCATGAACCTGTCCCATCCATTCCGCATCACGGTTGGCAAGATAGTCATTAACCGTTACCACATGAACTCCGCGTCCCGTAAGAGCATTAAGGTACGCGGGAAGGGTTGCAACGAGGGTCTTACCTTCACCTGT
>DEEW01000004.1:12080-12370 GCA_002350465.1 Lachnospiraceae bacterium UBA2868 | reverse complement strand
ATCTCCGCGATACGTCCCTGATGAAGGATAATACCGCCGATAAGCTGCACGCGGTAATGTTCCATATTAAGAACACGCCTTGCCGCCTCTCTTACCGTTGCATATGCCTCGGGCAGAAGATCGTCAAGGCTCTCTCCGTTTGCATAACGCTTCTTGTACTCTATCGTAAGCGCCCTCAGCTGTGAATCCGAAAGTTCCATCATCTTCGGCCGGAGCGATTCTATTTTATCCACCAGCGGCAGTACAAGCTTAACTTCTCTTTCGCTGTGAGTGCCGAACAGTTTTTCAAT
>DEEW01000004.1:11429-11966 GCA_002350465.1 Lachnospiraceae bacterium UBA2868 | reverse complement strand
GCCAGCTGCTCATTACCGGCTTTTCTCATTGACACGGTAAGAAATCTGTACAGATCGTTTATGTCCGAACCGAACCGCCACTCATAGGCTGTCTCAAAGCCGATACTGTCGGCCATAACCTCTATTGACTCATTTGTAAACAGATGTGTATGTGTTCCTCCCGTATGCCTGTTGTAGCCATTAGGGAATGCTGCTTCAAAGCAGCTTGAGAACGAGAACATCGGAACCGATGCATACACATATTTGATATTTTCGTTATTCTTTATGGCTTCGAGATTTTCGTCAAGATGTACCAGATGTTCAAGCACGCCTATTGCAGACAGAACATTTGCCGATGATTTTGATATATAATCTATGGAATCCGTAAGCCCCACATGAGTCAGCCACTTTTCCGGATTCATGGCATTTCCGAACTCAACCTCTCTGTCGGATACGTCGATCCCGACCGCGTGCATCCCGCACTCTCTTGCTGCGGACACAAAATAGCCGCATCCGGCTCCTATGTCGAGTATATCCACATCTTCCGCATTAATACCG
>DEEW01000004.1:9803-11415 GCA_002350465.1 Lachnospiraceae bacterium UBA2868 | reverse complement strand
AAGATACTCCGCCTTCGGGATATAGATCATATCCCTTCTTCTTATATATCCTTCCTTGTCTGCAGCGCTGTAATTCTTCGAATAATCATCCTCAACATAAACAGCGCTTGCAAAATCATCCGTATCTTCACATTCGCTGTTTAAGTGACCGCACTTTTCGCATTCGATATAGCCGATCCTGTGGCTTCTGTACAGCGGCTCCCCAAGCAAAGCTCCGCATATCTTGCACCTGGTTCTCTTGGGCTGCATCAGGAGGACATCCGCCATCCCGTCTGCCATCTTGAGCATTCCGTCATTATTCTCAAAAAAGCTGGTCTTAAGCGAGTTGAGCTTTCCGAAAGGCTTGCTGTATTTTTTCTTAGTACTCATAATGATCCTTTAAATTAAAATCCCATTTCCTCAAACCACTTATATCCCTCGTATTTAGTGGGGAAGTAGCGATTTTCCGTACGGGGTGTGTTACTCATCTGTTTGTGCTTGTATGACTGGACCGAAACTTCGTAGGAATTACCTTCAATATATGCAATATACTTGCATCCGTTTGCTTCAAGGTTTCTGTGAAGCTCGACATACTGAATGCTTCCTTTGGGGCTTACCTGCTGCAGATCCTCTATAAATGCCATGTACACAAAACCCTTGTCATCATGCCATTCTTTCGTAAGCTCGACAATAGTCTCATAGAGCCACGCTATCTCATGAGCATGCGCAACTCCTGTACCTCTCGAGTATACTATTCTGCGGTCACCCTCATCAGTCCAGACTTTAAAGCATCCCGATTCCTTCTCCATGTATTCCCTCCGTAAGCTGATCTATAAAAACAGACCCGTTCAAATTACAAACATATACGATTATACATTATTTACGGGTTTGTGACAATTTAAAATCACTTGACAGCCCAAAGATATCATAAAAAAATACCTTCAGCGTCAATTTTAGCCACTCAGTCATAAGGCAAACCTATAACCGTGTATAGAGCTTAAGTATTATACATGACAGGATATATAGGTTATCATCTGTTCATAGCAAAAAGATACGTGCTTTTTCAGATCCATTGCATGCCGTGGACAGACACGCAGCAGCCCATACGCTGTAAGGTGATCATCAGCCTGTTGCACTTACTGTCTGTCCAGGCAAATCCTCCCATAATCCATTGATTCAAACATGAATTATCTTGTTATCCGGCATATACCAGCCCTTCAAACAAATCATCAACATCCTCTCCATCTATCTGAACGGGATAATCAGTCTTGGTAATTTTAAGTCTTACGAGCCTCCCGTCATCAAGTCTGCAGTCAACAAAGCTGCTGTTGTCCGTCCGAATCGGAAGGAAGTGCTCTCCGGCATCAATAGTCTCTTCTCCCTGTTCATTATACTTATCGTCAAGCATCGTTACATTGATACTCTTAAGGGACTTGGCTTCCTCCGAGCCCCAGCTTATCTTATATACACTGTCGGCAGGCTCGGGCATTCCATCGTCTCCGACAACATATCTTCCGTAGCAGGTATATGTTCCGAACAGATTTCCCACCTGTCCGAAATACATATTCTCCGGATCGGTAGGGATAAATTCTCCGTAATAATCCGGATCTGAGGTATCGTATACGAGATGACA
>DEEW01000004.1:8457-9691 GCA_002350465.1 Lachnospiraceae bacterium UBA2868 | reverse complement strand
TACTGCTTCAGAAAATTCTTGTCATAATTGTATGTAAAGTACTCCTCTTCCGCTGTTGCGGATTTATCTCCCTTTTTTAAGGTAAGCGCTGTACATTCATAACCGTTATCATAGTCTTCTTCGCTCTCATCGGTTTCATAGACAAAATGAAGGGATGTATCACTCTTATCATCCCACGCACTTCCGGTCATAGGGATATCACAGTTTACGATATAGCCTGCATTCTCATCGGGGAGATACTCTTCATTTACATCTCCGGGCAATTCATCATATGCTATCACGACATCGAAGTCTCCGGCAGCATATGGGGCTATCTCGTAAGGTCCGAAGTAAAAATGCATGCCGTCATTATCAAGATACCACTTATATCCAAATGAAAGCCCACCGGCCTCATCTTCGTACACCGTCTCCGTGTCCAGCTTATAGTTTTTCAGATTCTCATCCAGATCATCGTATACATCCTCATCATTTAAAGCCAGCAGTTTTTCCTTCAAAACAGGTATAAGGTCATCTTCCGTAATCTTGACCACATCAGTTATCGAAAGTTTTTTCCCTGTTCTTACGTCATATGTATATCCACTCCTGCCGAACATTCCGTGCGCTCCGCCCGTAAAGTCGGAATAATCCATACAATAACTTAAGACCTTTGAATCGGCACGGCATACTGATACTCTTGAATAATCGCTGTACGGCCCAAAGAACGGACGGTTATCCTTTTTGGAATTTGCGGCATATTCCTGTGCCTGAGCGATCACTCCGTCTGCATCCGAAGATGCTGCATTAAGTGATGCGATCGAATCTTCATTTAGTGTTTTATACAGTTCGGGATACGCATCCTTACTCTCTTCCGCAACCATTATGGCCTGTGCCAGTCCGTCAAAAACTTCCCTTCCTTCAAGCGGATTGCCTTCCCCGTCCTCTTTTTCATTACCTTCATACATTGCGGAGAAATACTTGGAAACGATCTTATATACAGGTTTTGGGGCTTCGTCCTTATCTGCCTCTTTAGCACTGTCCTCGGGAACATTAACATTCACATTAACATTTCCGCCGCATGCCGAAAGCACAAAAGCCATGGCGAATATCAACAAACATATCCTTTTCTTCATTTGATTTCTCTCCTTCCTATTTCTAAACTTTCAGCCCTTTTTCATAGCTTCCTTTATATCCATTTCTTTTCATTCCCTAAGTGTCAAAACTGTACATATCTTTTGCTTATATTTCCATCTCTTCC
>DEEW01000004.1:0-8415 GCA_002350465.1 Lachnospiraceae bacterium UBA2868 | reverse complement strand
TCGGACAAATATCCTTAAAAAGACCATTCTCCCTGGCATAGAGCATCCCCTCCTCGGAGGATATGTCACAACCAAGAATATCCCTACAGACATAAGAAGCATTCTTTTCTTGGAATCTGTCCATAAACTCAGCAGCCCTAGGGTAAGCAGTTGCTTTATAGTCGGGTCCTTCTCCGTATTTCAACCCAATCACCATGATTGCCCCGGATACAGCACCACACACTTCACCTTTTCTCACGCCCCCGCTGAAACATGCAGCCACTTTCATAGCCTGGTCTACCGTCAGCCCATAATCATCCGCGTATGCTCCAAGAACTGCCTGTGAGCAGTTGAATCTTTCATTAAATATCTTCATTGCTTTTTCTTTGTGTGTCATAGCTCTTCACTCCGCTTTCAGTTATTGTGCCAAAAGTACTTTTTGTTCAATAAACTGCACCCTGTCAAAAATCCGAGGCTTAAATGTACCGGTCATCCCCACGGAAATGTTCTCTTCTTTATTGACATAGATAATATTGCCGCTATCGCCGATTGCGGCATAAACACCTCTGTCATCAAAGGGCTTATACCACAGATATCCGTAATTCATAAAGCCCATCCTCTCACCAAGTTTAAGGTGCGGTTTAAGCATATCATGCAAATACTCTTCGGAGATTATTCTTTTCCCGCCATACATACCATCATCAAGAACAAGTTCTCCGACCACTGCCATGTCTCTGGCTGACATACACATTCCCCAACCTGCGGTTACGGTTCCCTGCGGATCCGAATACCACTCCGGTTTCCTCGGATTCTTGTTCATGAAGAAATCAAACTGATCCTCCTTGGAGCTGTCTCCATGCAAAATCCGTCTTGGAAGACCTAACGGTTCAAACAAATTGTTGTTGGCAAAATCAATGCATTTCTCCCCCGTTGCTCTTTCTATTATTCCAACCAGAATCTGGATTCCCAGCGTCGCATACCTGAACTGGCCGGTAATTCCCATCCGGCCCCCAAGATAATCCAGAGTCGTAAGTGTCCAGTCTTCGGAAGTGCAAACCTTTTTCCATGGTTCTGATTTCCCCTTATACGGAGCAGTCATTGTCAGAAGATGCCTGACAGTTACATCATAAATGGTTTTCTCCCCGCGCTTTACCATATAGTCCGGAAAGAATTCCATAACCTTCTGATTCACGCTCTTTATACATCCCTTATCCAGAGCGATTCCTGCTATAAGCGATACGATCCCCTTCGTTACTGAATTGACATTCATTGCATCTTCTGTCTTAAATCCATGAAAGTTATCATAAAGTACCGCCTCACCATCCTTTATCGCATAAATCTGACATATATTACTCTCATTTCCTGTACTTTGCGAAATAAACCCGTGTAATTGTTCCTTATTCATATAACCAAAAGCCTCCTCTTAGGTAAGATTTGGACGTCCTAAGAAAAGGCTAATCGAATTAAAAATTGTTTTCAAGTAAAATCTTATTCTCATTTATATGATAACATCTATATGATCATCGGTGAACCCGATTATCAGGAAAAAGCAGTGGGAACAAACTGTCATATCATGATATAATCAAAAAAGAAGATATATACGTTAAGTAACGCTCTACCGGTATCGAATACGAAGGATCTGATATATGAAAAGAGTACTAAGGACTGTTCTGCCCATACTTATGTTGACAGCGTTTTCGCTATGCGGATGCGATGACTTTTTGGATGATGAGGATTGGGAAGTCGAAGAAGAAATTGCAGAAAACGTTGGCGAAAACGAAAGTGATACAACCGGGCAGAGCGGTCAAGGTGAGATTGATAATATCAATGTCGAACCGGTAAATATATACAGTGGCGCAGAATCCGCGACCATCCTCGTGTATATGAACGGCTCCGACCTTGAGACCAAAGCAGGTGTGGCCACAAACGATATTTCCGAGATGATCGGTTCGGGCGTGGGTGATAACGTAAATGTGATCATTGAGACCCTGGGAACAAAAAACTGGCATGATTACGGTATCTCTTCGGAGAAGTCCCAGATATACCGTATCAAGGATAAACAACTCGAGCTGCTTGAAGATGATCTTGGGCAGCTCGATTGTACTGTTTCCGATACGTTGTCCGATTTTATTGATTATGGAAAGAAGAATTTTCCGGCCGACAGATATATGCTCATCTTCTGGGATCACGGCGGAGGACCGGTTTATGGTTTCGGATATGATGAATGGCAGGATGATTCTTCGTCGCTTACTCTTGATGAGATACAAAAAGCACTTCGCGACAATTCCGACATCAGTTTTGACATCATAGGAATGGATTGCTGCATTATGGCTAATCTTGAGACGTGTTACGTCCTTGCGCCTTTTTGCAGGTATGCCGTGCTGTCTGAGGATTTTGAGTCCGAGATCGGATGGTCATACAAGGAATGGATGAGCCTGTTTGAGTCAAATCCCGGAATATCAGCTCCGCTTCTTGGAAAAAAGATCATCGACAGTATGATAGAAGCAAATGAAAACGATTACGACCGGGGCGGCTCGTCAACAATGATCCTTGTGAATGAGAGTGCTGTCGGCGATCTTGTGAACAAGTGGATGCAATACGCTTATGAGAATTCCGACAAGCTCACGGGATCCAATTACAGTAAGCTTCACAAGGCTATCGGAAAAGGATTGCTGGACAGCTTATTTGAAGCATGGGAAGATGATGACAGTTACGTTACAATGGATGATTTTTACGTAAGTGACATGCTGTCGATCGTCGAAAGTGCCGAAGCACAAGGCCAGGCTGCCGATGACCTTCGCGCATCACTAAAGGCCTGTGTAGCCTATTTCGGACACACCTCGGATAAGAACGAACTGACGGGGCTGGCCGTCAGCCTTCCGTACGGTGACGGGGAGTACTACGATAAGCTTGTTGATGTGTATTCCAAATGCGGATTTGACGAGAAGTATATAGACTGGCTGGGAGGATTTGTTACTGCCAGCGGATGCGATGATTATTGTGATTACAGCCAGTTCGAAGATTCGTGGTGTGGCTGGAGCACATATGAGGAAGGCTGGAGTTCCTGTGATACAACGGAGGATTCCGAGGACTGGGAATACGATTATGAAGAAAAGATCTGGTATCTTATTGAAGACGGGAACGTCTATTTCTATGATGATGAGACTGATATGATGTTCGTCTATGACGAATATGAAGATGCGATCTACTATTATGACGACGAAGATGATGAATGGTATCTGGCGGAAGATTAGAATCTTTGCTGCCCGGAAAAAGCTCATAAAGCGCAACCGATCACTTCTTTAAAAAGCTACCTTGAAGAGTTCTTTGAGCGATCTGAATCAGAGATGCAGTGATTATATTGCTTTTTCTTGCACTATTTTCTTCCGATTTAATGCTTTATCAAGTATCTCTTTATGATCAAATATCCGTAAAAGAACCAGATATAGAAATACCACAATACCAGCGTAGTTGCCGGATATTCAATGGCAGCAAACTTCATAATTACAGCAATGATGATTATGAACAACGAAAAAAGATGTATCCATATGGTCTTTTCTTTTCTGTCAGCGAAAAAATGAAGTATAGTCGCCGGCATAAATGAGTAATCCATACAAATCACAAGAATTCCCACAAAATCATACCATTTCAATGTCATCCCTTCATAAAACACACCTGCAATAGCCAATGTAGTCGCTGCAAATACAAATATATCCACCATTCCCATTATCTTACGTAACTTGTCCATGGTTTTCTTTCTCCTTATTTGATTATCCTGGAAGTTATTTTTTTGAAAATAGCCAAATAATATACGCGATACTTAGCCGCGACTAACGAAACCACCTACATTATGGCTTAGAATAACATCAAGCAAATAATTCATCCAGTGTTATTACATTGTCAAAAAATCCACTATATTCATTATACTTTAACCCCTTTGTCGTAATCACGATTTTAGCTACTATTCATCGGGAGATTTTGACCAATTATCATCGGNNGCCAGAAGCGATGGATCGCAGAAGTGGGTGGATTTTGTTGACACCTACTGGCATGTGGATCGCATCCGCAGCATGTCCCTTGTCGCATTTACCGAGCACTATCAGAAATGGTGCAAACGCAAGGGCTACAACTTCCAGCCAGACAAACCGGCGGAAATCTATGAGTCGGTCCGCAACATCATTCCAGTACTCCCAAAGGACGAAGTGACGAAATTTATCGTTCGCCAGGCCGTGAACCAGGTAAACACCGCATCAGCTGCTGTTGAAGAACTGCGTACCCGCATGAACGATATCGCATCTCAGCTTCCAGAATACACGGTTGTTCTCGCCATGAAAGGCGTTGGCACTTCTCTTGGCCCTCAGTTGATGGCAGAAATAGGAGATGTTACCCGGTTTGAGCACAAGGGTGCACTGACAGCTTTTGCTGGTGTAGATCCCGGAAAAAACGACTCCGGAACCTATTCGCAAAAAAGCGTACGAACATCGAAACGCGGCTCAGCACCGTTGCGTAAGACGCTGTTCCAAGTCATGGACAGCCTGATCAAAACAATGCCCCAAGATGATCCTGTCTATATGTTCATGGACAAAAAGCGATCTCAAGGAAAGCCTTACTACGTCTATATGACCGCAGGTGCAAACAAGTTCCTTCGGATCTACTATGGTCGCGTCAAAGAATACCTGGCAGCGCTTTCTGAGGCGTCCGAAAACTAATCTCGTTCCTTTAACCAATCCATCTGGCTGGCATCTATGGCAGCCTTCTTTTCGTACCTTCATTCAACCTGTATAAAGTTTTCAAAGTTCATCATTTCAGCCTTGACTTTTTATTTGCAGGCTGATGCGTTGGCTAACATCAGTGTAAGGAAAACAGAAGGCTTTGGTAATGACTTTTGGTTATTTTGTTCCGATGATTATTGGCTGAAATCTCCCGATGAAATGTGGCTGATTTCACCCGATGCTAACACCCCTTTGTCGTAATCAGAACATTATGGATTACAGACCTATTCTCGCATTTTATCCTCTTAAAATCACCATAAATACTGTGGGCTCGCACTTTTTGTACATGAATTTGAGTGTAGATTGCAAAAGAGCATTCCGGTAAAGGATGCCGTCACTTCCTCCCAAAGAGCCGGGATATACATATGAGTCATCTTATAAAACAATTCCTTGTTCATTATAGTACGGACTTGGCATTACGTACAAATATTACTATTTCGCAATATAAATCTCCTGATTTGTGTGATAAGATTTAGACGGAGGAGCTACATATGAGACTTATATTCATAAGGCATGCAGATCCTGATTATGAGAACGACACCATAACTAAAAAAGGGATGCTGGAGGCCAAATGTCTTGCAGACTACATTGAGAACTTGGGAATTGATGAGGCATATGAGTCGCCTCTAAAAAGAGCTCAAAAGACCGCAGAGTACAGCCTTAAAAAGCTTGGAATAAAAGCTACGACCTGTGACTGGTTAATGGAATTTCCAGCCGAATTCGATCCCAATATTTCATCATCCGCAAATGAGGCATATAGAACGGAGCTTAAAAAAAATCCGGATGGCACATACAGAAAGCGGATCGTATGGGACGTGCTGCCGTCATATTACGCGCATCACCCCGAACTGTTTGACAGAGATGGGTGGAAATGTAGCGAAATAGTAAGATGCAGCAATACCATTGAGGTATATGAGAAGGCAAAGCACGGGTTTTTGGAGCTTCTTAATGAACATGGGTATATAAAAGATGGGGATATTTTTAAGGCAGAGCACAATAACGATAAGACCGTAGCATTTTTTTGTCATCTGGGAATTACGTCGGTTCTGTTATCCATCCTGTGGAATATATCACCCTTTATACCGCTACAGTATATGGCAATAGCACCGACATCTGTAACAGAGCTCATCACTGAGGAGCGCGAGAAGGGCTGTGCGATTTTCCGGGCTATTCGCATAGGTGATCTGACACACCTTAACATTGCAGGAGAGGAGCCTTCTTGTTCCGGAAGATTCTGTGAGCGGTATGAAAATGAAAACGAAAGGCATTGAGTTTACCTACCCTTGATCAAGACGGCTTCTTATCCTTGCGTTGATGCTCTCTATTATCGTTACGTTATCTTCAGGTTGCGGTATTATCCACAGATCAGCATCAGCAGATGATCTATGTGATTTTCCTGCTATTATCTTAACCTTAACCGCGCTTCTTTCAAAGAGCGGGATAATCCCGAACAAAAGCCTGTCATCACGGAAAGTCATATACCCGATCCCGTTGTCACTGCCGTCTTTGACGTAAAGCCGATGATTTTCCACTCTTTGGGGATAAAGTACATGGCCTTCCTTCGGGATCTTTCCTCCCATAAGCTCGATCATAGCCTTTGTATGATATGATCCGTCCTTCTGACGCTTCATAAGTGATAGTGCTAAATCCGATCCAAAGAACTGCCCCGCGATAAGGTATGTGATATCCTTAAGAAGCTCGTCATCATCAGATCGGCTGATGTTCTTTTTGTAATCATCCTCACTTATCACAGACTTGGCTGTATCATACAGACTCTTTAAAAACAGCGAAAAATCCTCATCCTCGATCCACATATATCTGCCGTTATCAACGGTTATGGTACCGATGATGTTGCCGTTGGCATCTTCCACATACTGATATACCGGGCGCTGTGCATATGCGTTTGCATTAACAGGGGCATTCCAGCGGATCTTCGGCCCGTCGGAGCCGTTATCCTGCCCTTCGTCATCAAACAGGTGCGTCAGAAGATAATTATATGCCTCGTTTATTTCGTGGACTTCATACGGATAGTCATGCTTTTTAGCCGAATCCGGATGGGTCATTCTCATAAGTTCACGATAGCGTTTCTTAATCTCCCTTATGTCCGTATCCGTTTCAGCTCCCAATATCTTTAGGGCCCTCTTCCTGTTCATCTTCCCATACCCATGAACATACCGATAAAGTATGGGATCAGCCATACAGCCCAGACGATAAGGCTGAACTTATGAAACCGCTCCTTTGCTTCCTTGTTGTCCTTTATGAGCACGATAAAAGCCCATATGATGTGTATGAGCATCAATACTATGGCAAGTGCGCCTGTTATTCCATGAAGGCTCATAATGGAGTATCCTGTGATTTTTGCACTCTGCTTGGCCATCATTGACATTGCCATGGTTCCGGAACAGTCACCGATAAAGCCGATGAGGAACAATACGAAATGGCTCCATTTAAGGACTTTTGCCCTGTGTTCAGCCCATACGCCTATCGTGTAAAAGATGAGAGCCTGGGTTATTGCAGTTATAGCTGTTATAAGAAGTATATTCATCCGTCAGTCCTCCGACTCGAATACATAGAGGTATCCTCTGCATTCTATTTCGGATTCATCCCCTTCGATCTCATTACTTACGCCAAGAGATGATTTTCTTTCGAGTGTTATGTGCTCTCCGCTGTATTTAAAGCCCTTTAAGGATACATTTACCATGATGTCACCGTATGGAATAAGTGAGACATAGCGGTATCGCCCCTTCTTTATCACCGCATGACCCTCAATGAGACGTATACGGTTGTTTGCGTCATAAATATAGGCTTCCCTGTATGCATCATGACACAGTTTCAACAGGTTTATCGCGGACACTGTCTGGTCAAGCCTCGTTCCCGTCGCTCCTAATATATGTATCACTCCAGGAAGATGAAGGGGCCTCTTTTACGGCATGTTCAAGATCGGTCTCATCCTTTTCGGCAGAAAGCCTGTCGAGTTCTTTCGCAAATTTACATATTGATAACTAGCCGTCAACGTGCTCTTTATTTATTCGCGGCTAATTATCTAAACATATCATTGATATATTCAGCTATCACCATGTTTTTGCATGAGAATTACAGTCTATCAGCATCTCCCTGGAAATATGACAATGCCGGTTAATTATCCTGTAGGATAACGTGCTATCACATCATCCCGACAAGCTGGAAGTTGTCGAGTCCTTCTCTTTATAAAATAGCCCTAAAAACTGCGATTTGTTTTGTATTCCGATTTATCTTCTGATTTACTGTTTATCCGAGCTGTTTTCCAAATTTGTGCATAAGCCAGTGAGCAAATTTCAGATTGGCTATCATGAATAAAATGCCGGCAACCATAAGCAGAATCGTCGATAAGTTAAAAACAATATATTGTGAACTTTTTATTAAAATGATTACTGTTACAGGCAGGCAAATGATGCTTGTGATCAAGGATGGAATGTACTTCCTTATATAGATGCTCTGTCCGATATGCACTATAAAATGTGCCGTAAGGGATAATAACAGCCCAAACCACAATGTATATAGCACATCATTTTCAAAATAATATGCCATCAGACTAACTCCGAAAAACGGAATGAACTCTTCATATACCGCAAGCGCCATTCCAGCGGTTGTAAAATCCTTGTACGCTTTAGTAATTATCGGAAAT
>DEEW01000199.1:13342-13539 GCA_002350465.1 Lachnospiraceae bacterium UBA2868 | reverse complement strand
AGAAACATTCCCTTATAAACGATGGTTCTGCATGACAGTGACGCAACATATGTGCCTTCATTCGAGTGTTCAAACACCCGGCGTATAATATAGAGTTTTCGGTCGAACTCAAGATCACTCTTCATTTCCGGGCTGCGTCCTACAAATCCCTGCCAGATAGCCGGTGCACTCGATAATGCCCTCTCTCCCAAAACGCC
>DEEW01000199.1:9711-13172 GCA_002350465.1 Lachnospiraceae bacterium UBA2868 | reverse complement strand
AAAAAATCATGAGGAATCTGTGTAAGGATTCCCACACCGTCTCCTGTTTCTCCTTCAGCATCCTTTCCGGCCCGGTGTTCAAGCTTTTCGACTATAGAAAGAGCATCGCTTATTAGCGAATGGCTCTTTATCCCGTTAATATTGATTATCGCTCCGACACCGCAGTTGTCATGCTCAAATTCCTTCTCATACAATGTTCTCATCATGTCACCTCATTCTATCTTTTGATCTGCAACTTCCCATACTTAAGCCCGATTCTTCAAGGCGGCCTCAACAAGCCCCGTAAACAGAGGATGCGGCATATCCGGCCTGGACTTAAACTCCGGATGTGCCTGCGTTGCAACAAAAAAAGGATGGTCAGACAGTTCTACCATCTCTACTATTCTTCCGTCAGGTGATAAACCTGATATCATCATTTTATTCCCAGTCAGAATATCCCTGTATTCGTTATTCACTTCATACCTGTGGCGGTGACGCTCACTTATATGTTCGGTTCCGTACAGTTCATATGCCTTGGAT
This sequence comes from Lachnospiraceae bacterium UBA2868, assembly GCA_002350465.1. The sequence continues at coordinate 12,653 of DEEW01000199.1, read as the reverse complement.
CCCTTTGCAAGCGTACATGGATATGCCCCAAGCCGCAGCGTACCTCCGATATCTTCAAGCTTTTCCTTGTCAGGCATAATATGTATCACAGGATCAGGGGTGTCGGCGCAAAACTCGGCAGAATCGGCATCTTTAATACCACATACATTTCTTGCGAATTCTATGATGGCAAGCTGCATTCCGAGACATATACCGAGGAAAGGAATATTATTTTGCCTTGCATACTTTATTGCACTTATCTTCCCCTTTATTCCCCTTCCGCCGAATCCTCCGGGTACAAGAACGGCATCGGCACCGGAGAGTATCTCCTTCACGTTTTCATCCGTAATGCTCTCCGAATCCGTCCATCTGATGTTAACTTCCGCCCTGTTTGCTATACCCGCATGACGGAGAGCTTCCGCAACGCTAAGATATGCATCATGAAGAGAAACGTATTTGCCGACGATGGCAACCGTTACTTTGCAAAGCGGATGTTTCTGATCGTCCACAAGCTTTCTCCACGCCATAAGATCCGGCTCCGGGCAGGGCAGAGCCAGCCGTGAGCACACAGCTGATGCAAGGTTTTCCTCTTCAAGCATGAGAGGTACTTCATACAGAGAAGCCGCATCAAGATTCTGAAGAACGTTTTCCTTGGAGACGTTACAGAATAATGCGATCTTCTCGCGAAGATTGTCCTCAAGAGGGTAATCTGACCTGCACACTATAATGTCAGGCCACAGCCCCATGCTCTGCATTGACCTTACGCTCATCTGTGTCGGCTTGGTTTTGAGCTCGCCCGAAGCCTTCAAATATGGAATGAGAGTAACATGTATGATAACGGAATTGTCTCTTCCGATATCAACCCTAAACTGCCTTATGGCTTCGAGAAACGGCTGGCTTTCTATATCCCCGACGGTTCCGCCGATCTCGATAATGGAAATCGTTTCCTCATCGGATGATTTTGCCTTGTAAAACCGTTCCTTTATTTCATTTGTAATATGCGGGATTACCTGTACGGTACCTCCGCCGTAATCACCGTGACGCTCCTTGTTGAGAACGCTCTGGTATATCTTGCCCGTCGTAACGTTTGAGTTGCGGTCCAGGGATTCGTTTATGAATCTCTCATAGTGTCCGAGATCTAGATCCGTTTCGGTCCCGTCATCGGTAACAAATACTTCGCCGTGCTGTATCGGATTCATAGTTCCCGGATCGACGTTTATATAAGGATCGAACTTCTGCATCGTAACATGAAAACCTCTGGCCTTAAGAAGTCTTCCGAGAGATGCAGCCGTGATGCCTTTTCCCAGTCCCGATACAACTCCGCCCGTAACAAATACATACTTGACCATACCCGCACCTACTTTCCGGAATCGCCGTAGTTTGACAATACTCTTGCCGAAGGGTCGTTAACATCGCATCCTTCCCATTCTCTGTTCGGCATCCAGAAATCTGCGATCATTTCGGACTGTCCGGGATAGTACTCTTCAAACAGCTCACGATATAAAAGCGATTCTTTCGTAAATGGCCTTGCGTGATCGTATTTAGCGCTTAAGATCTCGAATTCCTCATCGGTGTATTTAGCTTCGGCGTACTCCTTCAGGTAATCTACCATTGAGTGTCCTACGGCATCGGAAAATGCGGCTTTCTCACGCATCAGTATTTCTTCCGGAAGGTAATCGCCCCGGAAAGCATTACGCAGCAGATACTTGCCTTTGTTGTATCTGTTAAGCTTCATTTCGGGATCTATACTCATGACATAACGTACAAAATCAAGATCGCCGAAGGGTACTCTTGCTTCAAGCGAGTTAACCGAAATGCATCTGTCGGCACGAAGCACGTCATACATATACAGTTCGCTTACCCTCTTAACAGCTTCTGCCTGGAATGCCGCCGCGTCCGGGGCAAAATCGGTGTACTTGTATCCGAACAGCTCATCGGAAATCTCTCCCGTAAGTATTACCCTTACATCGGTCTGCTCATGTATCGCCTTGCAGCAAAGGTACATACCGATCGAAGCCCTTATTGTCGTGATATCGTAAGTTGCCAAAAGCTTAACTACGTCCGGAAGCGCATTAATTACATCTTCTTTCGTTATTATTACTTCGGTATGGTCTGAGTGAATGTAATCGGCAACCTGTTTTGCATATTTAAGATCTATGGCATCGGTGCTCATACCGATGGCAAAAGTTTTGATAGGTTTACATAATATCTTTGCGGATACCGCGCATACAAGCGAAGAATCAAGTCCTCCTGACAGCAGAAAGCCTATGGGCGCATCGGCGTCAAGACGCTTCCTGATCCCTTGGACAAGCTTGTCATGGATGTTACGGCATACAGTTTCGATATCATCCTTCACGTATTCTTTGACTTCGGTAATGTCACAGTATCTGACAAAATGCCCCATCCTGTAGTAATGCCCCGGAGGAAACGGCATAATCCTGCCTACCATCCCTTCAAGGTTTTTGGCTTCCGAAGCAAATACAATATCGCCAGCCTTTGTATACCCGTAAAACAGCGGTCTGATTCCGATGGGATCTCTTGCCGCAATTAGTGATTTTTCCCTTCCGTCATATATGATGCATGCAAACTCCGCATCGAGCCTTCTGAACATTTCGCATCCGTATATTTCGTACATAGGAAGCAGTATTTCGCAGTCACTGTCGCTTTTGAACTCATAGTTATATTTGTCCATAAGCTCCTGTCTGATCTGTCGAAATCCGTACAGTTCCCCGTTACATACGGCATAATTTCCTCCAAGTTCAAAAGGCTGCATTCCTTCTTCATTAAGGCCCATTATCGACAGCCTTTGAAATCCCAGTGTCGCACCCTTAAGTTCGACTATCCTCTCCATATCGGGGCCTCTTGAAACCGTCCTTTGAAGGTACGGTTTCAAGTCATCCCCGCGAAGGCTACCGCCTTCAATTCCCATAACTACGCACATGTTACTCTTCCTCTCAAATAAT
>DEEW01000199.1:7745-9644 GCA_002350465.1 Lachnospiraceae bacterium UBA2868 | reverse complement strand
TCCACATCCTGCAGTGCCGCGAAATCCTCTTCTCCGGTCCTGATCTTAACGACTTTCTCAACAGGATAAACAAATATCTTGCCGTCTCCGATGTGACCCGTATACAAAGTTTTCTTTGCGGCATCTATAACAGCCTGAACCGGTATCTTGCTGACAACGACTTCAACCTTAACTTTCGGCAGAAGCGTTGCATCGACTTCTACTCCGCGGTATTTCTCACCGCCACCTTTCTGTATGCCGCATCCCATTACGTTTGTAACCGTCATTCCGGTTACACCGAGATCGTTCATGGCCTTCCTGAGTGCATCGTACCGCGACATTCTTGCGATAATGACAACTTTGGAAATTCCCGTATCCGTAAACGGTTTTACTACCGGGACAGCCGCGTCCTTTGCAGCCTCACTTGCCTCCTCGTATTCATCCGAACCGAGGCTCGTATTTTCGTTCACATCCATTGTCATGGTGTTTGATACATCCATGATGGAAAATCCCGAGTAAGCACTTGTAAGCCCGTGTTCGCATCTGTCGAGTCCCATAATCTCCTCTTCCTCACTGACACGGAGACCGTTGAACTTCCTGATAAGTGAATATGTGATGATTATCGTAACAACCGTCCAGGCAATGGTTATAAACATTCCTCCGAGCTGTTTGCCAAGCTGGTAAAAACCTCCGCCGTAAAACAGTCCTTCCTTTATTCCGGCTACAGCGAACCCCGGAGCCGTATCCGTAGCAAACAGTCCTACCGCTATCGTTCCCCAGATGCCGTTAAACATATGAACCGCAACAGCACCTACAGGGTCATCCACGTGGATCACGTTGTCGCAGAACCACACTCCGAATACAACCAGAAGTCCCGCTACCAGACCGATGATTGCCGAACCGGTACAATCAGTTACGTCACATGGTGCCGTAATAGCAACCAGTCCCGCAAGGGAAGCATTAAGGCACATAGATACATCCGGTTTGCCGTATTTGATCCATGTAAAAATCATGCAGACTACGGTTGCGACTGCCGGTGCCACTGTTGTTGTTAAGAATACCGATCCAAGTGTCGGAACATCCGTTGCTGCTGCACCGTTGAATCCGTACCATCCAAGCCACAGGATAAATACACCGAGAGCAGCTATAACAAGGTTATGTCCGGGAAATGCGTTGATCTTAGTAATTTTTCCCTCTTTGTTCTTCTCAAACTTACCGATACGGGGACCTAACATCCATGCACCGATGAGAGCACAAATACCGCCTACCATGTGTATGCAGTTAGAGCCTGCATAATCGTGGAATCCCCACTGAGCAAGGAATCCGCCGCCCCATGTCCAGTGTGCTTCTATCGGGTAGATGATGGCCGATATAACTGCAGAGTATATGCAGTAGGATGAAAATTTTGTTCTCTCTGCCATCGACCCCGAAACGATAGTTGCTGTAGTCGCACAGAACACAAGGTTAAAAACAAATGCAGAATAATCAAAGCTTCCGTAATTTGTCAGAACATCAAACGAGAACTTTCCGGCAAATCCGCCAAGCATGTTCTGACCGAGCATAAGCGATGCACCGCATACAAACCACATCACTGTTCCGATACAGAAGTCCATCAGGTTCTTCATTATGATGTTTCCCGAGTTCTTGGCTCTTGTAAATCCGGCCTCACACATTGCAAAACCGGCCTGCATCCAGAACACAAGTGCGGCACCGATCAGAAACCACACTCCATATACTTCACTGTTAATAGCTTCCAGTATTTCTTTTGTCATAATAATCACGCTCCTCAAATAAAATGAAGGGCGCTTCACTTACGTGAAACGCCCCATTGCGTCAAAAAAGGTCGCTCGGACATTTAAATCGACTTCGTCGATAGGTCCTCGCGGTGTAGACAGGTTCCTCCCACTTCGTGGGTCCCTC
>DEEW01000199.1:2170-7693 GCA_002350465.1 Lachnospiraceae bacterium UBA2868 | reverse complement strand
CATATCGGAAAGTACCGTGTCATGGTAGAACCTTGCCTGTTCGATATCGGTCTCCATTGCCTCAGCCTTATCGATATCATCCGACAGCTTCCCGGTTGCCTCCACAACCGATGAATAGTAACCGGTAAGTTTGCCAATAAGATCCTTTTGGATGTCAACCGCTCCCGTAACTCCCAGCTCCTGTCTTGATAATGCTGATTGTGTAACATCATCAATGTAATCCATAAGAGCAGGTGCAAACTGCTTTTGTATCATATCCTTCAGAGTAAGAGCCTCGATGTGAACAGTCTTCGTATAGTTCTCGATTCTTATCTCATACCTTGATTCCATCTCAGAATCGGAATAGATACCGTGTTTTATGAACATCTTCCTGTTCTTGTCGGCGATAAGCGCCCCCATTGCATCGGGTGTTGACTTGAGATTGTATAAACCTCTCCTTTTTGCTTCTTCAACCCATTCATCGGTATACCCGTTTCCGTTGAATATGATCCTCTTATGCTTGATTATCGTATCCTTTACAAGCTTTCGTGCCGCCTCATCCATCTTAGCGGGTTCGGTATCCTTTAGCTGTTCATAGAAGATGCTAAGCGATTCCGCAACAGCCGTATTAAGCATTATATTCGGTCCCGCTATCGATACCGACGAGCCGAGTGATCTGAACTCGAACTTATTCCCTGTGAACGCAAATGGTGAAGTTCTGTTTCTGTCCGTCGAATCCTTGGCAAAATGCGGCAGAACTTTTGCTCCGGTCTCCATTTGAACTTTCTCGACCTTACCGAAATACTCATCCTTTTCGATAGCTTCGATCACTGCCGTAAGTTCTTCTCCGAGAAACATTGATATGATCGCCGGAGGTGCTTCGTTTGCCCCAAGCCTGTGATCGTTTCCGGCACTTGCTACCGAGAGTCTTAAAAGATCCGCATAATCGTCAACCGCCTGTATAACTGCCGAGAGAAAGATCAGAAATACCGTATTTTCTCCGGGAGTCTTGCCGGGATTAAGCAGGTTCTCCCCGGTATTTGTTGTAAGCGACCAGTTGTTGTGTTTACCTGATCCGTTTATCCCCGCGAAAGGCTTCTCATGAAGCAGGCAGGCAAATCCATGCCTCTTTGCCACTCTCTTCATTATCTCCATCGTAAGCTGGTTATGATCAACCGCCACGTTGGTAGTATCAAAGATCGGAGCCAGTTCATGCTGGCAGGGAGCCACTTCGTTATGCTTTGTCTTGGCCGGAATTCCCAGTTTCCACAGTTCCCTGTCCAGCTCATGCATATATGCCGCAACCCTTGTGCGGAGATTTCCGAAATAGTGATCGTCCATCTCCTGACCTTTCGGTGCAGGTGCTCCGAGAAGAGTTCTTCCGGTAAAGATCAGATCCTTTCTCTTCTTGTAATCCTCAAGATCGATAAGGAAGTATTCCTGCTCCGGCCCGACTGTTGTAAGCACATTTGTAACTTCCGTTTTGCCAAGAAGGTGAAGCACCTTCACCGCTTCACGGCTTATGGCATCCATTGAGCGAAGCAGCGGTGTTTTCTTGTCCAGTGCTTCTCCGCTGTATGAGCAGAACGCTGTCGGTATATAGAGTGTTCCGTCCTTGATAAATGCAGGGCTTGTAGGGTCCCAGGCCGTATAGCCTCTCGCTTCAAATGTTGCTCTTATACCGCCTGACGGAAAACTTGATGCATCGGGCTCACCCTTTACAAGTTCCTTACCCGAGAAGTCCATTATGACCTCCCCCTTATCTACCGGGCAAATGAAGCTGTCATGCTTTTCCGCCGTGTAGCCTGTCATCGGCTGGAACCAGTGGGTAAAATGTGTTGCTCCCATCTCCACCGCCCACTCCTTCATGGCAACGGCAACAGCATTGGCAACGTCAAGCTCTAAGTGCGTATTATTATCGATCGTCTTCCTCAGTGCTTTGTACATGTCCTTCGGAAGCTTTTCTCTCATGATCTTATCTGAAAATACAAGGCTTCCGAAAAGTTCAGGGATTGATTGTTCCATAATATTTTGTCCTCCTTCTTTTCTTGCGGCTGTCGGATTCGCGATCTCCGAAAGCCATTTGATCCTTGTGCCTCGGCAAAAGAAAAAGGCGCCTCGGACTTGCGTCCAAAGCGCCTTTGCTCTTTATGTTTAAAAAATATAAACCTGCATTTTTGATTTGTCAACACCTTATTTTTAAAAATTTCATTTTGAATTTAATTTAGAGGTGACCGGATACCTTCCGTCAAAACATGCTTTGCAAAGCGGAAGAGCACCTGTCATACGGTCAAGGTCTTCTATGCACAAATACTCCAGTGAATCCGCTCCTATCCGTTTTCTTATCTCTTCTTTCGTATGACCGCTTGCTATAAGTTCCGAGTTGTCCGGAACATCAGTACCGTAATAGCAGGGATGTAAAAAAGGCGGTGACGATATCCGCACATGAACTTCCCTGGCACCGAATTTTCGCATCTCGTTTATGAGATTGGCAAGGGTCGTACCTCTTACAATAGAGTCATCGATAAGGACTACCCTCTTGTCCTTTACAACGTCCCTTATAACACGGAGTTTGATCATTACCGCGCTTGCGCGCTCTTCCTGCGTCGGTTTAATAAATGTCCTCCCCACATAACTGTTCTTTGCAAATGCAAGCTTAAACGGGATGCCCGCATACTCTGCAAAACCGGCTGCGGCCGCAAGTCCCGAATCAGGCACTCCCGTCACCACATCCGCATCAGCCGGAAAACGTGCGGCAAGTGATTTTCCCCCTTCAATGCGCGCATTATAAACGCTTATACCATCGATCACAGAGTCCAGCCTTGAAAAATATATGTATTCAAACACACAATGCGCCTCTCTTTCCGAGTGCATTATGATTTTTGATGACACGCCTTCTTCCGTGATCGTTACCATTTCCCCCGGTCTGACATCCCTGACGTAATCGGCGCCGACCGCATGAAGCGCACTGCTTTCCGAAGCGCAGACATATACCCCGTTAACGCTTCCGAGGCACAGGGGCTTCAGGCCCCACGGATCGCGTATACACAGGAGCTTTCTGGGACTTAATACCAGCAGGGCAAATCCGCCTTTTAAGAGCTTGCTGACGTTTTCGGCAGCCTCCTCGATAGATGCCGTGTGCATCCTCTCTTCCGCTATCTTATATGCAATGACCTCGGAATCGGAATTGCCGGAAAAAGCTGCCCCTTCCCCCAGAAGCTCATCCCTTATTTCGCCTATGTTTATGATGTTCCCGTTATGTGCAAGGGCAACCGTTCCCTTTGCGTAATTGATAAATACAGGCTGCGCGTTTTCTCTTGTGCTGTCTCCGGAAGTAGAGTACCTGACGTGACCTATACCGATATTTCCTCTAAGCTTTCCAAGAGTCTTCGGTTCAAACACCTCGCTTACAAGTCCCATATCCTTGTGTGCGCAAATGTTTCCTATCGGTCCGCACGTATCGCATACCGCAATTCCGCAGGACTCCTGCCCCCTGTGTTGCAGGGCCGTAAGCCCGTAGTATATATACTTTGCGGCATCTATATTATCGCGGCTGTATACCCCGAACACACCGCATTCTTCGTGGATATTATCCATGCAAACCTCCGCTGTAAAATCAAACCATAAGCTCACACCCGGTCATATCGTGGAGACTTTGATCGTCAGTTCTTCAAGTACGTCAAGCAGCACCCTTACCGTGTCAAGAGATGTAAAAATCGTAACGTTATTCTCGATGGCACAGCGCCTTATTGCAGCACCGTCCTCATAATGGATGCCGGAGAGAACCGCACGGCTGTTGATAACATACGCAACATTTCCCGAGCGGATCGCATCGAGTATCTCTTCGCTTCCCTCTGACAGCTTCTTCCGGATACGGGTCTTAACGCCGTAATCCTTGAGGTATTTCCCCGTAAGGGAAGTTGCCTCGATATTAAATCCCATATCGTAAAATCGCTTGATAAGCGGCATGCCCTCGATCTTATCTTCATCGGCAAGAGAGACAATCACGGTTCCATAATTTCTGATCTTAAGTCCCGATGCAATAAGGGCCTTATACATTGCCCGATGGAGCTTGTCGTCGTATCCTATCGCCTCACCTGTTGACTTCATCTCGGGCGACAGATATGAGTCCATTCCTTTAAGCTTCGAGAAGGAAAAAGCGGGGACTTTAACACACCAGCGTTTGCTCTCATCAGGATAAATAGAGAAGATTCCCTGCTCTTTTAAGCTGATACCGAGGATGCACTTCGTCGCGATATCTGCAAGAGAATACCCCGTTGCCTTTGACAAAAAAGGCACTGTTCTGGATGATCTGGGGTTAACCTCGATTATATAAACGCTGTCGCTTTCATCAACAATGAACTGGATATTAAAGAGTCCGACTATACCGATTCCGAGCCCAAGCTTCTTCGTATATTCCAGTATCGTGCCTTTGACACTGTCGGAAAGAGAGAAGGGCGGATACACACTTATGGAGTCTCCGGAATGCACGCCTGTACGCTCCACAAGCTCCATTATTCCCGGAACGAATACATCCACTCCGTCACAGACGGCATCTACCTCCACTTCCTTGCCCTTAATATATTTATCAACAAGTACCGGCTTATCCTCGTCTATCTCGACGGCGGTTTTGAGATAGTGTCTCATCTCCTCTTCTTTTGACACTATCTGCATAGCCCTGCCGCCGAGTACAAAACTGGGGCGTACAAGCACCGGATACCCGATATCCTTTGCCGCATTTACCCCTTCCTCAATATCCGTTACCGCAACACCCTTTGGCTGCGGAATAGACAGGTCAAGCAGAACCTTCTCGAATGCATCCCTGTTCTCCGCCCGCTCTATGGCATCGCACCCGGTTCCTATGATTTTGACCCCGTATTCCATTAAAGGTTCCGCAAGATTGATAGCAGTCTGGCCGCCAAGTATGGCAATGACACCGTCGGGCTGTTCCATTTCGATTATGTTGACAACATCCTCTGTACACAAAGGCTCAAAATACAGTTTATCTGATGTAGTATAATCCGTTGAAACAGTCTCCGGATTATTGTTGATTATTATGGCCTCATAACCCATCTCGCGAATCGTAGTAACGGCATGAACAGTCGAATAATCAAACTCCACTCCCTGGCCTATACGTATCGGCCCGGAACCTAGGACTATGATCTTCTTCCTGTTTGTTATCACCGACTCGTTTTCAGTTTCATAAGTCGAATAAAAATACGGAACATACGATTCAAACTCGGAAGCGCATGTATCGATCATCTTGTAGACAGGACGGATGTCCGCGCTCTTTCTGAGATCGAATACCTCATGTGCTGTCATGTTCCATAAGATACCTATCTCCCTGTCGGAAAATCCCATGCGCTTTGCCCCATACAATATGCCCGGATCTTTTACGGCACAAGAAAGCCTCTTTTCCATCCTGACAATACCGGCGAATTTATTGATGAAGAATATATCTATGCCCGTTATCCCGGCTATCTCTCCTTCCGGAAAATCACGTCGCAGCAGCTCTGCTATGGCATATATCCTGTCATCGGTCCC
>DEEW01000199.1:595-2042 GCA_002350465.1 Lachnospiraceae bacterium UBA2868 | reverse complement strand
CCGGTTGCCTTCATCTGGGTGCCTAAACTGTTGTTGGCATCGGTGAATTTGTCAAAGGGGAATCGGGGCATCTTGGTCACAACATAATCCATGGAAGGCTCAAATGCCGCAACGGTATTGGCAAGTCTTATCTCCTCAAGACGCATACCCACCGCGATCTTCGCAGATACCCGGGCAATCGGATAACCGCTGGCTTTTGAAGCAAGCGCGGATGATCTTGACACTCGGGGATTTACCTCGATCAGATAATAATTAAATGAGCGGGGATCAAGGGCAAACTGAACGTTACAGCCTCCCTCTATCTTGAGCGCGCGGATGATCTTGAGGGCGGAGCTTCGAAGCATCTGGTAGTCCTTGTTGGTAAGAGTCTGGGAGGGACATACTACGATGGAATCCCCGGTATGAATACCTACAGGATCTATGTTTTCCATATTGCAGACAGATATCGCCGTATCGTTTGCATCCCTTATTACTTCATACTCTATTTCCTTGTATCCTCTAACACTTTTCTCCACCAGAACCTGATGAACGGGAGACAAGGCAAGGGCATTCTTCATGATCTGTCTGCACTCATCCTCATCATCTGCAAATCCCCCGCCGGTTCCCCCGAGAGTAAACGCAGGTCGCAGAACTACCGGATAGCCTATATCTTTGGCTGCCGCGAGACCTTCCTCCAATGATTCAGCTATTTCGGACGGAAGAATCGGCTCACCGATGTTCTGGCACAGTTCCTTGAATTTCTCACGGTCCTCCGCCATTTCTATACTGTCTGTGCTTGTACCGAGAAGCTTTACACCGCACTCATCAAGAACACCTTTCTTCTTGAGGGATACCGCAAGATTCAGACCCGTCTGTCCCCCGATACCCGGGAGGATGGCATCGGGGCGTTCCATACGGATTATCTTGGCAATAAACTCCAATGTAAGGGGTTCCATATAGATCTTGTCCGCTATCGTTTTATCGGTCATTATCGTTGCCGGATTTGAATTGCACAGGACAACTTCATATCCCTCTTCCCGCAGGGCCAGGCACGCCTGTGTTCCCGCATAGTCAAATTCCGCCGCCTGACCTATCACGATAGGCCCTGACCCGATCACAAGTATCTTGTTGATATCATCTCTTTTTGGCATCTTTTTTCCTTATCTCTGAAGTTTCGTTAATCGGACAGCATTCCGAAGAATTTGTCAAACAGATAGGCAGAATCACACGGCCCCGGTGCGCTTTCCGGATGATACTGCACAGAGAACACCTTATCCTCCGCGCACTCGACACCCTCGACGGTATCATCGAGCAGATTGATATGTGTAACCTTAAGTCCTGTGCCCGACAAACTTCCCGGTACAACCGCATACGAGTGATTTTGCGAAGTGATCTCTATCTTGCCCGTTGCAAGGTCCTTGACAGGGTGATTACCTCCGCGGTGTCCGAACTTAAGCTTATAAGTCTT
>DEEW01000199.1:0-215 GCA_002350465.1 Lachnospiraceae bacterium UBA2868 | reverse complement strand
GCCTTCATGCTTCCCGCGTTCCTTATATGTCTGGTAAGCATTCTTGTATCGATACCATACACTCCGGCTATGTTGTTCCTGACCATTGTCTCTTCGAGCGTACCCATGCTTCTGAAATTGGAAGGCTGTCCGCAAATTTCCCTTACAATCATAGCCGACATCATAGGGGAGTCGGATTCATAATCATCCGCGCAGATTCCGTAGTTTCCGATAAG
>DEEW01000033.1:13027-13348 GCA_002350465.1 Lachnospiraceae bacterium UBA2868 | reverse complement strand
TAATGCCCTATGAAACAACTTGATAATAATTGAGAGGTCTGATACAGACCTCTTTTTTCTTTGTTGTATGACGCGGGTTTATTGGGCGGGTACAAAGAACGAGCCTCTTTTGACAATTTTTTTATTTCTTCTTCATCATTTTTCCTTTCATTTTGACCGCCTCCGTGTATCATTATTTTTCACAAATCCTACCAACATTATATATCATATATTGTGTGGGGTCAAGGATACTGTCTGCTATTTTCAGCACTATTTTTTCATGATGATGTTTGTTTTACTTCTCATAGTTTGAGCCTCATTTTTCAGACTAAATTTCACTGT
>DEEW01000033.1:11861-12967 GCA_002350465.1 Lachnospiraceae bacterium UBA2868 | reverse complement strand
CATTCGAGCGTAGTATAATTAAAATAGTTTATGGTTCGCTTTACCATGATATCAAAATAATAAAACAGGAGGATGTGTATGAAAAAAACATTTGCCGTTTTGCTCGGCACACTGACATTATGCTTGTCAACAGGCATATCCGCTTCTGCGGTCAATTGTGATAACATCATCATGCAGAATGATTATCTGACCCTGTATGTCGGACAGGAAAAGCAAAACCTCGGCAGATATCAGCTCTCTGCCAATAAGGGTGATCTGATCAATCACGGGGATGACGAAAAGAACCTTATGTATGAAAATTTTTATTCGTCTTATACCACGGTTACTTTGAATGGAAGATCCTGCCGTTTTGGTGAGGGTGAAACGATCAAAGCGCCTTATTATGACAAAGAAAGCGACAGCTGCATCACTGTACAATCGTTCGGTGATCTGGAGGTCACTCAGACCCTGAGCTTTGCAGACGGAATGTCTACGGAGCATGATGATATGCTTCTTGTATCATATACCTTGAACAATACCAGTACAGATGATGTTCTTTCAGGTATAAGGATCATGATCGACAGCCAGCTGGACAAGGATGATAAGGGAACGCTGACGGTGGATACCGCCCTTTTGGATTTCGAGAAAGAGTACAGTAATACAATACCGTCCGTTTGGTCTGTTGTATCGTCTGACGGGATGATCACTGCATACGGTAAGGTCAATACCATACCGGACAGTATTGTGTTTGCCGATTGGTCATCTCTGTTTGATAAAAAGTGGGATTATCATGTTAATAACAGCAAAGATATTAGTGACAGTGCCGCTGCTCTTACCTGGGATAACAGAACCCTTCAGGCAGGAGAAAAACAAGAGGTTTCTGTTTACTATGGTGTAAAAAATCTCCGTGATAAAACACCTGATGAACCGGTGGATACTCCCGATAAGCCCGTGGAAACTCCGGATACTGATGATCAGCCTTCGGAGGTCATATCCGGAGATGATCCCGAAAACAGTATTTCCGACAAAAAACCGGCTGACTTTTCAGGTGCCGATGATCAGCCTTCGGAAATAAGCTTCGGAGATAATACAGATAATATAGAAAACAATTCCCCCGATAATAATAT
>DEEW01000033.1:10421-11785 GCA_002350465.1 Lachnospiraceae bacterium UBA2868 | reverse complement strand
TCTATTTCATCGCTCATAGCAGCACTGACGCTTGCTGTCTTCGCAATAGCAGTATTCAGATCGGGAAGAAAAGGAGGCAGCCGTAATGAAAAATAAGCATTTAAAAAATGTCCGCAGGTTCGTTTCGGTCTCTTTATCAACTGTGCTTACAGCAGCATCGGTATTTCCGGCGGGTACTGCCGTTACCGGACTGGAATATCCGGAAGGATCAGAATGTGTTATCGTTTCGGATGACAATATTTTGTTCAATGTTGAGCGAGCTGAGATCAATGGAAATGTTTTTGCACATGACAATATTGATTTTTACGGAACCGAAAGCGTTAATACGGATGGCTCCGTATATGCGCTGAAAAGTATCTCTGACGGGATAACATCCACAGTCGATGACAAAACAGTTTACAGTGTGCCTGATTTTTCTGACGGGATCGCACATAATGCCGTTTATTCCGACAAATATGAAAGCGATATCGAATTCAGCGAAAGGACGCTTGATGTCACAGAAGGTATATATGTCGGGGGAGCACTTGATTTTGATGAGGTATCCCTCTCCGGTCAGGGTTATATCACTGCGGAAGGCTCAATAAACTGTCACCTTGTACAGAGTCAGGACGAGAATACGGAGATCGTCCTGTATTCAAAAGACGGAGATATTGTTATAAGCGGCTCAAAGCTTACTATAAACGGTATAATCTATGCGCCGAACGGTAAGGTAATATTCAATGTCAAGGAGCTTACGCTCAACGGCGGTGTATATGCCGAGGATATTTCCTTCAACGGTACTTCGCTCAGCATAAATAAAACCGAAGATTATACAGAGCTTGTTACTGAAAGGCTGACTGTCGATGCAGGTCCGGACAGAGAGATCTATGTTGCCGAAAGCATCGATCTTGAGGGCAGTGCAAATTATGATAACGTCAGCTTTGCATGGAGCAGCGACACAAGTGTTCATTTTGAAAATGCCGACACAGCCGTCACAACAGCCTCTTTCTCTGAAACAGNNAACAGGCACTTATGAACTTGTGTTGACCGGCAGATGCGGCAAACTGGCTGACAGAGATACGCTGACGGTGAAAGTCTTGCCGGATCCGACAAGAGTATTTACTACCACATCGGATTTTGCAAATGGTGACAGGAACGGCACAAAGGGTAAAAATAATGCTCTTACCCTGGATACAGCTGTTTATACCTCAGAGCCTGTCATCAAGACCTATACGCCGGAGGGAGTCAGCGGTATAAAGGTGGACAGCACGATCGGTAAGGATAAGATCACTGCCGCTTCGGATTCCTTTGATATAACATACGACCTTACGGGTACGAGCGGTTCGGATATTGCGGACGATGCGGGTGTAGACTTTGCTTTTGTG
>DEEW01000033.1:2390-10392 GCA_002350465.1 Lachnospiraceae bacterium UBA2868 | reverse complement strand
TTTGCTTTTGTGATCGATAATTCAGGAAGTATGTATGGTGCTTATCTTGAAAATGCACAGGAAGCAGCCAGAACGATACTCGGCTATATGAGGGAAGGCGACCGCTTTGCCATTACCGACCTGGGCAGGGTACATACAGGCTTTACGGATGACAAGGAGAAGCTGGAGCAGGAGATCGCCAATATACGCAGCGGCAGCGGCTCCAGCGAACCGGATGACGGTATACGCATTGCCACAGCTCTGTTTGATGAGGAAAGCTCGGACAGCAGACAGAAATATATCATTTTGTTAGCGGACGGTATTGCCTGTGACGGCGATTACTCGATGGAAACCATGCGGCAGTCCGCACAGCAGGCGGCTGACCGTAATATAAAGATTTTTTCTCTTGCAATGAACAGCGATATCCAGAATATGCAGGAGGCTGCTATTATCTCCAAGGGAGTCTATAAGAACTGCCCCGATGCTCCCACTATAAAGGCATTTATGGAACGCTTTGGCGAACAGATCTTTACCTCGGCAGCCCGTAATGTTATCTTCAAAACAACTGTTGCGGATGCTGCTAAGATAGACTTTGAAAATATTGCGCCGGCACCGGCTTCTGTCAAGAAAAACAAGGACGGATCAGCGGATATTGCATGGAATATGGACAGTCTTGCGGCAAATGAAACGGCAAGCATCCGTATTCCGGTTAAATATGACAGCTTCGCTGCAAGCGGCTATGAACGGATCAGCTATAATTCAGCCCTTTATTACAACGACAAGGAAGGCAAAGGACAGAAAACCTACCTGGATGATATTGCTCTGCCGTGTGAACATTATCAAAGCAGAGGCACATGGTCGGCTGTTTATGACAGCGGCAGAGAAAACTGCGAATGGACAGGTATTTTCTGGAACGGCAATTATCCTTCCGACAGCCGTGCGGATGTTTATATATCCGTCAGTGAAAACGGCACAGACTATTCCTACGAACAGCCTGTTACCAATTATACAGCGCCGGAGAATCTGCGCGGACGCTATATACGTGTAAGAGCGGAGCTATTCAAGGGCTCGGACGGTTCTGCACCGGTCATTGAAGATATTACAGTCATCTCCGGAACTATGAAGCTGTCTGTTCCTCTTGACTGTACGGTTAATGTGTCTGCCGACAGAAACGGCAGTGTTTATGCAAATCGTCCCTTTACGCTGTACGCAGATATCCAAAGCACCACGGACAGTGTAAAAACTATCACATGGACAGTCAGCGGTACCGAACAATATACGCTGGATGATACCGATCCGCTGAAGCCGACTGTAATATTTGCCGAAGCAGGTACCTACAGCATGACATTAAAGGCTGAGGATGACAGTGGAAGATCTGCCGAAAGCACCTTTGCCATAGAGGTGAAAGAGGAAGAAAATGTCGAGGACATCATTTTTGATGACGGTTCCGATACCGCACCGGTGAAATATACCGTCGAGGGTGCATATCCCTACTATAATAATTCCCAATTCACTTTGAAGCTGATCACTCCCGATCCGTCTGCTATTTCATGGGTCAGTGTCCGTTATATTCCGGATGAAGAAAGATTCATCAATAAGTATAATGAAGTATATGTTTTCCATATTACTGAAGAATTGACAAGTACCCTCAGGCTGCCTTACTATAATGCAAGCGGCACCTTCGAGATAGTTGCTTACGATTGGAGCGGACATCCATATCCGTATTCCTTCAGGGCGGAAGAAGATACCGTTCGTCCTTCTGTTCAGATCATTAAGCCGGAAAGTACTTATCTCTACGGGCGTTTCTATAACGGAGATCCATATACAGTAAAAGTTGATGCATCAGATGATAAGGAACTGAAAAGCGTTACTCTGCTGTATAATAATGAGGAAGTACCGCTGGATGAGAACAACAGCTTTACATTTGTTCCGACCGCAGATGTTGGTAATCAGTTTACGCTGACAGCGGTTGATGTGGCAGGCAATACGGCAACCACATACTATACAATGCATTCTTACGAGGATAATACGCCTCCTTATTTCAATTTCCAGCTGAACAGAAGCTATGCCTTTGTCGGCAATGAGATCGTTCTTACTTCTCAAGTGACCGACAATGAGACCGGTGTGCGTTCGGCTTTCTATACAGTCAACGATGAACCGATCTCACTCGATGAAGACGGCAAATACAGTTTTATTGCCGAACAAGCCGGAGAGTATATCTTTAAAGGTACAGCAGAGGATAATCGAGGCAACATAAGGGAAGTCACTGCCAAGCTGACGGTGGTAGAAGATACACAGCGTCCATCAGTCAACATTCAGGCGACCTGCAGAGGTGAGATCCTTGTCGGCACCAGTGCATTGGTTACCGTGACAACATCAGATAATGTTGCCGTTGCCAAGGTCGAGGTGGATGTCAACGGCAAGAAACGCTGGCTGAACGATGAAAATCAATTTACCCTGAAAGCAACAGAAGCCGGGGATATTATCATCAATGCAATTGCTTATGATAAAGCCGGAAACAGCGGCTCCACCACCTATCGTCTGAAAGCGATTGAAGAAGATACCACCCCGCCCAGCATTAGTTTCTATGTTTCCCACTATGAGTACCGTGATTATGTACAATCGATCAGTGTAACATGCAGCGATAATACAAAGGTTTCAAAACGCAAGCTATATCTGGATGGGAAGGAACTGACACCCAATGACAGAGGCTACGCTTCACCCAATT
Source organism: Lachnospiraceae bacterium UBA2868 (assembly GCA_002350465.1). The sequence goes on along the minus strand of DEEW01000033.1, from coordinate 7,685 downwards.
ACTCCTACACGGATTACTATGAATTCAACCCGTATACCATCGGTACAGGTGAGCATACTGTTAAGGCTGTGGCCGTGGATGCCTCCGGCAACCGTACCGTGCAGCAAAAAACTTTTATCGTATCCGATACTACACAGCCGTATATTTCCTTTGATGGTGCCTACTATTTCAATACCGGCGATGACGTTGCTCTGACGCTGAAAATTACGGATAGCTCCCCGATCGCGTCTGTAACCGGCACACTGAATGACAGTCCGATCACGCTGACGACTGACGGCGAGCAAGCACTGACTATTCCGCAGGCTGAGGCAGGTACTTATCTCTATTCTGTTACAGCTACAGATATTTTCGGCAATACACGTACATCTACCAGAACCGTTACGGTCAGAGATACCTTGAAGCCCGTCATTACTCTTTCCGAGGTTGCCGAAGAATACTTTATTCCAGAAAAGCCGCTTATCCGCATGACAGTCACAGACAATATTGAAGTAGCTTCTGTCACTGTGAAAATGAACGGCAGTGATATCGAATATGACGGTAAAAAGCTGATCCTGCCTGATACATTGGCAGAGGGAACCTATATTATTACCATTACTGCCAAGGATACAGCCAACAACACAGCAACCGAAACCATCGGCTTTACCGTTTCGATGCCGAGGGATACAACACCGCCTGTTATCGAGTCTGTACAGCTCATACCGGAGCATCCGGAGGTAGGCTCACCGATCAAGGTGTATGTTACGGCAAGTGACGACAGCGGCGAGGTGACTGTAGAAGTTATCACAAACGGCGTACCGTTTGATAAGGAGGATAACTTCTTTACCTATACACCACAGACAACCGGAGAAATATCTGTAACCATCCGCGCAACAGACCCATCAGGCAATACAACCGTCATTAATACGACAGGCTATGTCAGCGCAGATATTACAGCGCCGGTAATTACCGTGGATTACCAGACCACAATGATGGTAGGGGAAACTCAGACGATTTCGCTGAGGGCAGAGGATAACAAGGCTGTTTCGAGTGTTTCCCTGCTGATGAATGAAAATAATGTCGCTTTCAGCGAAGGAAAGTATCAATTCAGTCCGACTGCCGCAGGCAAATATGATTTTGTCGCATATGCAACTGATACCTCCGGTAATATCGGAACTAAATCCTTTACCATTGATGTTACCGAAAAGCTTACTGAGGAAGACCTTAAACAATTCCTCGTAAACAGTAATGAAACTGCTGTTGATAAACAGATGGAAGAATTCCTTGATAAATATGATACTCCCGTAAAGGTATATGAATATGCAAAGAATGAGTTAAAGCCACAGTATTACGCAGGCTCAAGGAAAGGTGCATCAGGGGTTTACGACCAGGGTGGAGGAAATGATGTCGATTCCGCTTCTTTCCTTATCGCAGCACTTAGAAAGCTCGGCTATCCTTCAAGATATGTAAGCGGAACGGTCATGTATGATGAAACAGAGCTTCTTGCCCTGACAGGAGCAGAGAATGTTTCAGCTGCTATTGATACCTTGAATATGTCGGATTACGACAGTCAGCCGTACTATACTCCTTCAGGTAAAAAGCTGCTTGCTATCAGACATACATGGGCAGAGGCATATATCCCCGCAAGTATGTGCGGAAAGGCTGATTCTTCAAAGATATGGGTGACCCTTGATCCCTGGTATAAGACTCTTGTACTTGAAAAGGGCGAGGTAGCAGCATCAGATACACAGGATGATGCAAAATATCTTACTGCAGAGTATCTTATCGGCGAGCTTGAAAATATCGAAAAAGAGGCTGGTCACTTGGACAGCGTGACCAATCTGAAAAACTTCTTTACACAGCTGAATGAAAAAAGAAGCTCCGGATATTCATACAAGGTTCCGAGAATATCGAAGGTCTCACTGACATCTCTGCCATCATCTCCTGAGTTCACAGTCAGAAACAGAGCAAGCTCTTTCGCTGAGATCGATCAGGAGGATCGTGATACTATTTCCGTTAATATAGACGGAAAGGAGATCGCTGTTATTGACACATACGGCATTACGGCAAAGAATATCGTTTTACAATATCTGCCAGAAGGTGACAGCGACAAGGCTGCTTTTGATAATGCTGACGGCAACTGGAAAAAAGCAGGCACAGGTATCTCGGTTGTACCTGTCATAACGGCAGACGGCATTGAGCTTGGCCGCGGAAACAGGACTAATCCCGGTAAGGAACAGACTCTGACGGTCAGGATCAGTTCGGCAGGAAAGGTCAGATCCTTTAATGACATTGTTTCCGCAGGAAATATGTACGCAATTGTAGCTAATCTGTATGATGTTTCGGGAAGTGATATAGAACTTTCATATGAGAAAATGTCGGATTATGCAAAGACAGATAAGCCGTTTTCTCCGTATTCGGAGGAGCTTCTCGGCTCACTTCTCAACTATGCAGGTAAAATGTATTTCTCTCTTAATGATCGTTATGAGGAGATCTATTCGGGAACAAACAATATGAACGTTACTCCCGGGATAGCAGTAGGTCTGTTCGGATATGAATTCGGTACAAAAACCAATTTCTACGGAAATGTTACCGGTCTTAAGGACGGACGCTTTATGACTGATATTGATGAATACTCCTACTCAGCTGTAAGCAGGAGCGGATCTGAACAGGATCGCAGAGAATACATTCTTTCACAAGGCTCGATGAGCTCATATCTGGAGGGATATATCTGGTCTTATATCACTGATGCTCCCGGTCTTTCTACTATGTCTGTAATTTCGGATTCAAAGCTGAGAGGTATCAATATTCTTGATATCAACTCCGAAAATCTTTCGACTATCTATTCAACATCACTTTCCGATGAGGTGAAGAACGATATTATCAAATACGTCGGAGAGGGATATTCCGCCATCGTTCCGGAAAAGGAAATAACGATCGATGACTGGTCGGGAACAGGTTATATCCTTGTGAATTATAATGATCTTGAAAAAACCTATTTCCGTCTTTCAGACAATATAAACGGCGGCGGCGAATCACTTGAGATATCGCTTGATGATGTTATGGTACATGACGATCAATACAGATACGGATGGGGCGCATCAGGTAATGATCCCTCATCTCCTTCACCTCCCGATGATAAGCCTTCATATCCCAAAAATGATCTGCGCGACGGTGTCTATACTGTTGTTGGACATCTTCTCAAGGGTGATCTGAGCGGGTTATCTATGGCGGATGGTGCAATGGAGCATGAGCTTAAGCTTACAGTAAAGAATAAATCCGTTACCGTAACAGCCGACTTCAACGGTATGACCGTCAACAATATAAAGGGCTATATGAATAAGCTTGAGTATTATACATCGGGCTATACCACGGATGAAAACAATATCCCGTCCGGTACTTGCCTGCCATCTTCGGTGATCAGTGTTCATAAGGATTCATCCGGCAATATTATTTCTGATGAGTACGGAACAAATTATCCGAAATCCGTCTCATTCCCGCTTATATATGAGGCATTTGTATCGGGATATGCTCCGCTGAGAATAACAGCAGATGTTATCGAAAGTACAGCTCCCGGTCATAGCATCAATCCCGTATATCTTCGTATTGATTGGAATACGCTTAAATATAAGGGCGGACTCCCTGATGATCCGGGCAGCGGCTCCGGCGGCGAGGGCGGAAATAATGAAGGCGGAAGCGGCTCTGGCGGAAGCAGTTCTGGTGGAAGCGGCTCTGGTGGAAGCGAAGGCGGATCCAATTCCGGATATGAGGATTATTATGGAATGGAGATAGATCTTGAAAAGCTTATGCAGCAGGTCTATCGTGTAAGAGTCATGATAGCAACTCTCAGACTGGAAAGAGCAACTGTGAATATGAATAAGGCTGCTTACAAGCCCTTGATAGATCCCGTGATCGACGGTACGGATATTTTTGAGGATGCAAGCAGTCTGGTGGGAGCAGCAAGTGATATGTTTGATTCCGCAAAGGAAGCTAAATTTGCTGCAAACTGCCTGTTCGATGCAAGAACGATGCTGATGGATTTCTATTTTGAAACCGGCGATCAGAAGCCTATGGTAATGGAAATGATGTCAAAGGCTTTTCTTGAAGCAGATGCTTGTCTGAATGAGTATTTTTACGATGAATATCAAGAGAAGCTTGAATCTATCCCGGACGTTACCGATCCTGATTATTGGCTTGACAAGGCAAAGGATAAAGTGAAGGATTCCATAGCTTCGCGTATACCCGAGCCAGTCAAGAAGGGTTATGAAAAGGCCAATGACTATCTTGAGCTTTATTTCGGTATAGTCACTCTTAACGAGAAGCTTCATGCTCTTGCAGAAGACGATGACTGAAACAGCTAACGATAACAATGGTTTATGTCAGCAGTCCAAATGGTAATAAGAACAGACCCTCGAAACAGTTTTGTACACTGTTTCGGGGGTCGTTCCGGTTTACCATAAATGGACAGTAGGAAGTGTCAGCTGAGGGTAAGGTGTTCATTGTGTAATTTGGCTTAAGGCAATTAGAACGGAAAGCATAGTTGTGTGAGAAGTCGACTGCTCGATTTTGGATTGCCTTCTACATAACTCTTTCTGATACAACACATTTTATTGCACGGGGAGGGTGGCGATAAAAAGATTTAGTACGTTATATTATTGATCACCAGTTTCCAAGTTTTCGGAAAGATGAATGGCTCATATACAGAAGGAAGCAAAGGCAAGTGGATTTTTTGAAGATATGGGGCTGTTATCGAAAGTCCCCAAAAATAATTCATGCCAAATAGTCATGCCAATGACAAAGCGTGATTGTTGAGGACTTTTATGAGATAATGAGAAAAAAGTACTGTCGTAAAAAGGCAAGAGTGTCATAAAGGCATACAAAACCGTAAGCAAATTTGTCAAACGCTCGATCCCCACTTTGCTTCGAAGCATATACGCCCCGAAAGACCAGAATTTCTTTTGCTCGTAATAAGCCACCTCAATATGCCAACGCATAGAGTAAATCGTCAGCGGAAGAAATCGTACCTCCGCCTTTGCAAAGGCGGAGGCTTTGCCCAACTTGTCTGAATCGAAAGCAAAGAGCAACTGATCGGGGGCTTTCGTGCAGATAAAAAGTCTCTGACTGCCATTTTGGGTTTTGGTAACGATGGCGTGAACAGGCTTATGACCAAACAGATTTGTGACTACCTGACGGGTACCAACGGAATAATCCGTACCTTCCACGGGTGAAAATTCAAAGTTATCGAAAGAAAGCTTTTGTCCTCGCACCCTTGGTCTGCCTTTTTTACCGGTTTTAGCGGGTGGCAGATCGTATAAAGCG
>DEEW01000033.1:0-2367 GCA_002350465.1 Lachnospiraceae bacterium UBA2868 | reverse complement strand
TATCGTGTCTGACATTGCATATCAAGGCGAGATTGTCGTATTGTTGCGGCAATTCAGTTATTTCACCTTTAGGATACCAACTGTCACAGCACAGACATACATTTCGTTCATGACCGATGATATCCATTACCTCTCTTATCATATCGGCTGCCATATCCAATTTGGTTTCTTCTTTCGTCTACATTCTATATCCGATCGGAAAAGACAGATAGTGTATAACACCATTGTCAAAAACAGGAATTGACAGCATAACACTAACAAAGCAATGCCCATTCAGATAATTAGAATCATTATGCTTGGCATGGTCGAAAAGCAGTTCTCTGTTTTCAAAATGTTCACCGTGCTTTTCCACCATAGTATCGTCTATCGACAATATGATCAGATGCCTGAAAAGATGTTCAGGGATAACAGATAAAGCAATCCTCACCATATTTTTCATCCATTGGGACAGATTGATTTTGCTTTCGTTCAGCGTGAAATAATACGATTTAATACTATTCCTTAATTAAAACATGACAATATCCAAGAACGACCTGTAATACTGCGAATGGTTTCACAGGTCAAATTGCGGATAGTATCGCACAAGCGGTCAACGACTTTGTCGAGCGTCTGGAATACTTCATTATGAAAGCCTCTGGCTCGAAGCTCTTTCCAAATCTGCTCAATCGGATTCATCTCTGGTGTGTATGGAGGAATGAACATCAGTTCAATATTTGGAAACAACTGCAGGGAGCCTGATTTGTGCCACGCTGCACCATCGCACACAAGGATAATATAATCGTCCGGATATGCCGCAGATAAATGTTCCAAGAAGATGTTCATACACACCGTGTTACAGTATGGAAGTATTAGGAAATACCCATCACCAGATAGGGGGTCTACCGCTCCATAAGCGTAGCGGCATTGACGGATATGGTGGCATGGAACCCGAGACCGTACGCCTTTTCTGCACCAGCAATGTTTTGGCTTATTGATCCGTCCAAAGCCAGCCTCATCCTGAAACATCAACCGAATCCGTTTGGAATTGTTGAAAACTTTTTTCAATTCTTGGATTCGAGAGTTAATTTTTTTGAGGCTTCAATTGCCTCTGGCTTTGCACTCTTTGGATGTCTGCTTCGGGGCAGCTTTTTCGACCATCCATGTGGAGTGTGTGGTATTGATGACTAAATGTGACTGAACAATGGGCATAAAGTGCCGATTTCAAGCCACTTTCAAGGCTTTTGATAAAATATTTGTGACTTGTTATTTGTAGGATTTTACGCTTCCCTACTACCAAACCGAACACACTCGTGTATTTGTGAAACAGGGTTGTGTGGGAAAAAGGTATGACAATATAGAAAACGGGCAGTATCTTGAAGATGATTTCAAGGTACTGCCCTCTTTTGGCTTTATCAGACAATATATAAACAGATTATTCTACAATGGAATATGAAAGCTGTCGGTTGATATTTATTCTGTTCAGAGCAATATATAGTATACTGTAAGCGTTGCTGTTAAAAACTATACACATATAGCTTTGGAGGGAATCATTATGGACGAGTTGATTATAACAAAAGAAAGAATAAATGAATTCAGGAACTATTTGAGGCTTGAGGAAAAAAGCGAAAACACTATCGAAAAGTATCTGCGTGATATTAAGGCATTCTGGCAATATGCAGGAACTCAAACTGTAACCAAAAAATTGGCAATAAAGTATAAGGAACATTTACTGACCCATGAATACGCTGTCCGCAGTGTCAATTCTATGATTGCATCGCTGAACAGCTTTTTTACCTTTGTAGGCTGTGAATACTTGAAGATAAAGACCATCAAGGAACAGCGGCAGATCTTCTGTTCGGAAGATAAAGAACTGACGAAAGAAGAATATAATCGCCTGCTGAATGCCGCTGAAAGAAATGGCAACAGACGCCTTAACCTGATTTTGCAGACGATTTGCGGCACAGGCATTCGTGTCAGTGAGCTGCAATTCATCACTGTTGAAGCGGTAAAGCGTGGCGAAGCAGTCGTATTCTGCAAGGGTAAGCGGCGCTCTGTGTTCATCGTCAAGGCATTGCAAAAGAAGCTGTTTCAGTATATCAGGGAGCAAAAAATAAAGTCCGGTTCCGTATTCGTCACGAAAAACGAAAAACCGGTCAGCCGTACCAATATCTGGCGGGATATGAAAAAGCTGTGCAGGGATGCGGATGTCAACCCGAAAAAAGTGTTTCCACACAATCTCCGTCACTTGTTTGCACGAGTATTCTATGACATTGAGAAAGACATTGCAAAACTTGCCGATATTCTCGGTCACAGCAGCATCAATACCACACGCATTTATATTATCTCCACTGGAACAGAACACCGCCAGCGTATGGAGAGTATGCGGTT
>DEEW01000066.1:4970-5331 GCA_002350465.1 Lachnospiraceae bacterium UBA2868 | reverse complement strand
GGATTAAGCAGGAATTCTTCCGGGTGATACTCTCCCACAAATTCCTTAACGTCTTCGTCATCCTCAAGCAGAATGTTCTGTACTGCGTGGCTTGTTATAAAGCCATCCTGGCATACCATTACCGGAAGATGAACTCTCTTGTCCTCCGCTATCGGAAATGCCTGAATATAATTATCATAAGCTTCCTGATTGTTCTCGGCGTATATCTGTATCCATCCGGTATCCCTTGCTCCCATTCCGTCCGAATGGTCGCAGTTTATATTGATCGGACCCGATAACGTTCTGTTTACAAGGGTCAGGACTATCGGCAGCCTGTTTGAAGATGCAACAAGGAGCTCTTCCCACATAAATGCCAGTCCGC
>DEEW01000066.1:291-4792 GCA_002350465.1 Lachnospiraceae bacterium UBA2868 | reverse complement strand
GGAAATGCAGGCATTACGTCAGGATTTACCTGACGGATCGCGTAAGCTACGGCTTCATTTCCCGACATACGGTCTTTTTTTGACATAATCTATCTCCTCTATCAGCAAGTCATTGTTATGGCACCGAAAGGACATGCCTTTTCACATATTCCGCACCCTTTACAGTGATCCATATCAAAATCATCCCTCTTACCGTCATGTACCGGAATGCATCCGTCCGGACAGACCGGGGCGCACAAGAGACACTGTTTGCATTTATCCTTGTCAAATACCGGAGCAGCCACCCGCCACTCCCCTGTCTTAAACTGCTTGGAAGTTCCGCCGGCAAAGATCATCAGACCTTCCGTCAGATCTTCGCATGGGGATTGTTCATTAATGTTACTTATGTCGGTTCTCATACGCTTCCCTTTCAAATTAATATAATAACGACGGTCACATGCCAAGCTGAGGCTCAAGAGCCGCAAATGTTTCCGTAAGTGCCTTCATGTTACCGTCTATTACCTCAGGCTTCTTGGCGAATTTATGCTCATAAGAAGCTCGCATTTCCCTGATAAAATCATCTTTTTCCATAACGGCGGATACAGCAACCGCTGCCGCAAGCATAGGGGAATTCGGAAAATACCTGCCCAGTGCATCAACCGATATCTTACGGGCATCTACCGTATACACCCTTCCTGCAAACCCGTTAAGCAACGGCTTGATCTCATCCGGTGTCTTATCGGTATTGACTATTATCGCTCCGTCCGCTTTAAGACCGGATGTTACATCAACCGAATGCAGCAACGTTTCATCAACGACCACCACAAGATCCGGATTGTATATATTGGAATGAACACGGATCTCTTTATCGCTTATTCTGTTAAATGCCGTGATGGGAGCCCCCATTCTTTCCGGTCCGTACTCAGGAAAACCCTGAACATATGCGCCCGTTTTAAAGCACACGTCAGCTAAAAGAAGAGCAGCTGTCTTGGCTCCCTGGCCTCCACGCCCATGCCATCTTATCTCGATGTTGTTACCGTTCATTTTATAATCCTTCCTGGTAAGTCCTCTCTGGTATCATATTCAGTGAATTATATCACACTGTAATATATTACGCTCACTTTTTTTCGATAAAGTACATACGGGAAGCAAAATCCGGAAATACCCTTGTATTGTCATTGAACCCTCTTGACGAATACTTAGGTGACAGCATCACTCCGGCTTCTTCGAGTACGTCGCCGTAAGTCTGCACATCTTCCTTCTCTCCGTCCAATCTTACAAATAACGAAATGATATCGTGGATTGCAGAGCCGTTTTTGACATGGATCGGCGAGATCGTATTTATAAGATCCCCAAACATTCTTATGTCTATTTTGAACGGTTTATTGTAAAAGCGGTACTTTGCATCTTCTTCAAGTCCGTGCACCCTGATACAATCTCCCTGATCATTCGGACTCACAAGGCTCTGGAAGAGCATGGCAACTGCCTTGGTCTTGTCTTCCGATACAACGTTCCATGTTGCTATGTTTCCGTCATATATGTTCTTTCCCCTGTAGAACCTTCCCATCTGTATAACATTTCTCCACTCCTTGTACAGACGTATCTGCTCTTTCACAACCGTAAAAGTACCCTGATCAAAATCGGAGAAATTGCATTCATAGCCGAAAGCCGAAAAAGCAGCTATATTAAATCTGGTATCTATTGATGTTATCCTGAGAGTCTGATGATTCGGGACATCGGAGACATGACCGCTCACAGTTCTTATAGGATAACCGTAACTGTAGCCCGTCTGTATTCTCAAGCGCTCATATGCATCCGTATCATCGCTTCCCCATATCTGCGGGAAGAAGCAGAGCATTCCGAGATCAAACCGGTTTCCTCCCGACGCGCAACCTTCAAACAGGATGTCGGGGAACTTTTCGGTAAGTTTTCCGATGACTTCATAGAATCCCATAATATATCTGTGGGCACATTCACCCATCCTGTCTGCCGGCAGATAAGGCGAGAACACATCCGTCATAGTTCTGTTCATATCCCATTTCACATAGTCGATACCGCCTTCCCCGAACAGATCACTCAAAATCCCGACAAGGTAGTCTCTTACATCGGGATTGACAAGGTCTATGACCATCTGATTACGGCCGGTGGAATGAGGCTTACCGGGAATCCTCATTGCCCAGTCGGGATGCTCACGGTACAGGTCGCTGTCCTCATTTATCATTTCAGGCTCGACCCAGATTCCGAATTTCATTCCGAGATCGTGTATCTTGTCCGACAAACCTTTTACTCCGTGAGGGAGCTTCTTCTTGTTGGCATACCAGTCTCCCAGAGATGATGTATCGTCATCCCTGTGTCCGAACCAGCCGTCATCCATAACAAAAAGCTCTATTCCGGCATCTGCCGCCCTCCTGGCCATACGCACCAGTTTGGTCTCATTTATGTCAAAATATGCTGCCTCCCAGCTGTTGAGAAGTACGGGTCTTTCCGTTTTGGCCCATCTGCCCCTTAGAATATGGTTTTCAACAAAACGGTGCATATTATAGGACATTCCGTTGAAGCCTTCCTGGGACACGGTCATAACGGCCTCGGGAGACTCAAAGGATTCACCCGGAGCCAGTACAAATTCAAAGCCTTTCGGATTGATGCCGGCAAGGAATCTCAGTTTTCCGAACTCACTTACTTCAGCGATCTCGGTGTGATTGCCGCTGTATACCAGATTAAAGGCATATACGGTTCCAACATTCTCATCAGTGCTTTTTTGACTGAACATGACAAAAGGGTTCGCTGTTGAAGATGATGCTCCGACACAGGAATCATTGACTGTTTTGCCTCTTTGCAGCACATGATCGTATCTGGTCATCTCTCTTACCCATGCGCCGTTAAACGTCGTAAAAATCATATCCGTATTACAAGTATCAATCTGCACGGACATGAAGCGTAGTAATCTGACATCTTCTGTACCGTTGTTGATAAGCCTGGCTGATCTTACGATTACATCCGTATCTTCAAAAGCATAGTATGACAGTTCAACCGCGAGAGAGTAGCTTCTGTCCACAAGCGTTACTATGAGTCCGCTACACTTTCCGCTTTCGTCATGGGATGATGGAAGGGTATCAAGCCCGATCTTCTCATTTGTGATTTTTGCACTGTCAAAGGTAAAATCGCTGGTTCTGCTGCCATCGGCGTGGATCACTTCTATAAAAGGCTCTCTGTTATCACCTTTTCCGTTTGTCGAAAACTCCAGCCTCATATCATTAAGTGAAAATGTTGTATTGCTCTCATTGTAGACATTATTGTTTCCGGGAACAAAGTCATGTTTTTCGGTCAAAGCGCTCGTTACTTCGCCGTCATCGTCGATGAGCCTTATCTTCTTCCCGTAGTACAGATGCTCCAGATACCCGCAATCAAGCACCCTGAACGCGTATGTAGTATTGTCCGTATCGATTACGAATGTATTATTAACAATTCTTATCATACTAAATCCTTTCTATTTGTCCTCTGCATGTTTCCTGCCAAGTTCTGCTGTTATCTCTTCCATCTTCTTCTCATCTAAAATGAACTTCTTCTTAAAATAGAAAAGTGCTATGAACAATCCGATAACCGGGATCACCGTCATAGTCATCCTAAGTCCCAGCCGCGAAGCGCTGTCTGTCTGCAAAGAAAAATCTATGCTCTTTTCCGCCTCGGTTATCTCTTCACTCTTAAGATTATTGACCGACAGACATACGGAGGCTGCAAAAGCAGCGATTCCCGATGCAAGCTTTACCACAAAGGTCTGCATCGAAAAAATAACCGACTCATCTCTCCTGTTGTTTACAAGCTCACCGTAATCAACGCTGTTCGCAAGAAATACAGTAGCAAGTACCGACAGGATACCGTTTGCGGAGAAGATGAAGAACGCCGGGATAAACAGTACAAAAACCTGTTTCATAGGCGTAAACGTTATGGCAAGCAGTGATGCATAACCGGCAATGGCACTGCCCAGCGCAACGTAGAATATCCTGATATTTTCCGTTACTTTACGCAGGAGCGGATAGAAAAGCATCATCGCCACGATCTGTATACCCCCGCCGAATATATTGAAGTATGTGTAGCTCTGATACCACGCCGTTCCGCCAAAATCATACTTGAAGAAATATATTACCAGATTGGAGGTTATGTATATTGAACAGTTGATCAGAACAATAGCTATTACCGCTGCCATCGCCTGATCGTTTTTGACAAGAGCCGAAAACATCTCGCCTACCGTTGCCGCCTTCATGTCGACCGTTGATTTTTCCCTGACATTTACGCATGTTATAGTGATAAATACAATAAACAGAACAGCTACTATAAGGGTAAACAACATAAATCCGGATCTCTCATCGGCGCCTCCGAGCCAATGGACTGCCATCATCGTAACAACCGTCACAATCGCGGAACCGACACCGGCGCAGCTCCTTCCGAGTGCGCTTAAGCTTTCCCTCTCCTTGCCCGAGCTTGTAAACGCCGGAATCATTGACCAGTAAGGGATATCCATCAT
>DEEW01000066.1:0-257 GCA_002350465.1 Lachnospiraceae bacterium UBA2868 | reverse complement strand
ACTCCCCACAGAATATATGTTATTGCTGCATAGGCAACAAGCCCTCCGCCGTCAAGCGCCGGTGGTGCCGCAAACATGGCAAACAGAACCACAGCATTAGTTACGGTACCTATCATAAGCCATGGTCTGAACTTACCCCATTTTGTTTTGGTCTTGGCAACAATTATCCCCATGATAGGATCATTAAAGGCATCAAATACCCTCGCAGCCAGCAAAATGACACCCATGGCAATAGCCGATACGCCCAGTACATCCTG
>DEEW01000039.1 GCA_002350465.1 Lachnospiraceae bacterium UBA2868 | reverse complement strand
TCTCCGCCAAAAATGCAACGGGCGTCGTAAAAAGTCAATAAATACAGGGTTTGCAAGGTTTCTTGGGATTCTTGAGATCGCAACTTACCACTAACTTACCACTATTTACGACAAGACTAGAAGATGTGCCCAAAGATCAACGACCGGATGAAAGTCCGGTCGTTGTTTTTCTTGAAGCAGGTATTCCTGCTATTCTGTCATAAGAAGGTGTTTGAATTTTGGTTTTGCTCCGTGGATAACGGAGCAGCAAGCAACGCGTTTGTGTACACAAACACAGAAAATGCTTGTCAGGGATGTCCCTGAGACCCATTTAAAAGCCCGAGATTGCTCTCGGGCTTGGATTAGATAATTCCTGATATAATCGACAGAGGATCTTCCTCTGTCATAGGTATTATATCATGCCTGCAAGCTACTCATTCCCATTCAAAGTTTTCTTTCCCAGCTCCAAGTTCAAAATGATACTTTACAAGCCCGGTATCCACGCCAGTAAAAATTCCATTATCGCAGGAGATAGACACTTTGTTTTCTGTTCCACTGATAGTAAATGCCTGCTTCGCTAGGGCGGTAGGTGCTAATAGCGCCGCTTCAATGCCATCCTTAAACCACTGAGGAGTTTCTCCATCATATAAACTGACCTGTTCCGCCGTCTTTGTTTTATGCGAGACACCTTGTGTCTGCCCATAACCGACTGCAATGATTCCCACAGGTTTTGCGCCTTCAGTTTTTTCCTGCGCACCTTTTCGATTATAAGTGCCACCAACCCACCATGTGTTCAGCCCCAGCGTTTGCGCATAAAGCATCAAATCAGCGCCACAGTAGCCACATAATTCATCCGCTCCATCTGGTCCCGCCATTATAAAGAAATTATTGACTCCCTTAGCAAGGATTAGTTTGATTACACCAGGAATCGCACTGCCGTCATTGGTCATAAGTCTAATGGACAGATTGTATCGCTCGTTGTTTTCCTTTACCCGATCATTCAATTTTGCAACGATATTTTCCGGTATCGGCTTATCCGTGAATTTTCTAACTATATGACGTTCTATCATTGCCTGTTTCATATCCATGTTATATATCTCCTGAATCGCGGGTTAGTCATGTTAAAGTAAAATCTACTGAAACTCAATATTCCTGTCGTCTACATGACGTTTGATTGCTTCTGCTATAAGTTTGTGCCCTTCTTCATTAGGATGAATACCGTCATTGCATAGATACTGTGAATAGTTCTTCCTTTCAAGGAATGTTGACGTAATGTCTATAACCGGGATCTCATTGGCGATCGCAAGCTTGAATATCTCTATGTTGTACCGCTCATGCCAGTTAGTTATGTATTGCCCGTCATTACGCATCCATTTCATGATATTCTCTCCGGACAGACCTCTCGATATGTGCTGAAAATACCTTTTTGAATCGATTGGGGGCAGGGAAAGAAGCACGGGTATCTTGCCCTGCTTCTTGATCTCTCTGATAATGTCCGTGTATGTAGCAGTAAAATTCGCTATCGTGCTCATCGGCAGATGAACTTTTTCGGGATCTGCCGCAATCTCTTTCCAATTGAAATCGCAGTCATTACCGCCGAATTCAAGTACCACGTACTTGCCGTCAAAATCCCTTATGAGATTAAGATTTCTCTCGAAAACCTGCTCGCCTTTAGAAATAGTGCTTCCGAACTTCGCCTTATTTTCTATGGTAATACCGAAGTACTCTTCACAGATTTTCTGAAAAGATGCGTCAGAAACCCTGTAGTGTTCATTCTCGTAAATGACACCTTTTAAGACTGAATCTCCAAATGCTGCAATCGTTTCCATCGCTTCCCTTTTTAACTGTTGATTATCCGATCATAGTAATTATTACATCTGGGCAGTTATGTTATCTCTTAACACAAAACTCAGAGTTTCATATTGCTGTGGCCTTCTTTTCCGGCAGGAAAAGAAGGACCGCAGATATTACGAACATAAAGACCAGCATGACTTCAAATACCGAAGATATGTTGTCGAATACCGGATTGTGATTCCATTCAACATAGGGTACCGTGTTGGCGATGATGTCATAAACAAAATGCAAAATCATTGGGATGACGATATTGCCGGACCTGACGAATATGACCGCAAACGCGAAGCCGATGGCCGCTGTCTGAAGAAATCTGTATGTGTCCCATCCTGTCACGCAGTGGAGCAGGCCGAAGAGGACGGTGCTTGACATAACGAACAATATCTTCATACCAACGGTGTTTCGGGTGTGTTTCAGTCCCTCGAGAAGGAGAAATCTGTAATTCATTTCCTCATAGAATCCTGTGGTCGCCTGCTGCAGGATTATCCTTAACGCCAGTATCCCCGCTGTGAGTCCGGTCACCTTTCCAAAGCCTGAAGCCACGGTGAGAACATAGTACAGGAAAAACAGCAGGAATCCGCATCCCGCCACAAGTGCCCTCTTGCAATTCCTGAATGAGAGTATATCCGACACTTTTCTGCCGAAAAGCCGGGTCGACACGATTAGTATCGCAATACCGAATATGATCCTGAGCACCGAGCTAATGAGATACCACATAATTCCTTCAGTGAACTCAATGAATATGAGCGACAGCCCGATAAACACCCCCGCGAACAGCAGGTGCCAAACAAAGCCGCTATATCGCTTATCTGTAAAAATCTTAAGCATTACATTATCATCCTTTATCAGTAATACTGTCTATCTATACTTTCATTATGTTGTTGCATCTGATTATCCTGTCTTTACAGTGTGATCTGAGGTTCGATTATGTCCGCCAGTTCTGACTCGGGAATATCACAATCATTCAAGATCCATTCTCCTACCAATCCGACTACAGCTGAATCAATGGCAACCATTTTATAGTGGTCCGTCAGATTGGCAGAAGGGATGACATTTTCGATGATACGGGCATTGGGAAAAAGCATCTGTAGAGACAGGTTACCATTTAACAGTATTGATACCTGTTCCTTTTCTTCTTTTATTTGAGAGAAGAACTCTATGAGCATACCGTGAATATCATCTTTGCTCTTAATATTGTTGATGATAACAGAAAGCTTATCAATTACCTGCATTCCTATTTCACGGACAACATCATCCTTTGAAGTGTAGTTGCGGTAGAAAGCGGTTCTGGACACGCCGGCCTTTTTTGCGATTTCCGATATGCTTATCTCTTCATATGACTTTTCTCTCATAAGATACATCATTGCCATGCTGATACATTCTTTTGTAAGCTGGTTTGACTCCTGATTATTCAGCCGCAATACAGCTCTTTTAGCGAGTTCTGTTTGCACGAAGATGCCTTTTTGTTCCGGCGTAACATTCTTATCCATATGTGTTAACTCCGTTCTTTATGCAATTGCGCTACACTTGTACTGATGTTACACTTGTAAACACAAGCTGATTGTAACATCAATTCACCAGAAGCGCAAGGAGCGATCATATGGAACGGTTGATCCATTCAGAATATTCTTTCTACGATTATGCTGCTTTGATAGTAGCTGTCTCATTTTTAGGGTTCTGTCTTGAGAATCTGTGGATGCTGTTTCGTAATAAGCAAATGGATAATCGTAATATGAATTTCCCGTTCCTTCTAGGATACGGACTTGCGATACTTCTTATATACTTCGTTTTGGGAATCCCTACAAAAGAAAATGTTTTAGGATTCTATATTACATGCTTTATAGGAGTTTCAATAGGAGAGATCCTACTTGGATATACTGTGGAGAAGTTATGTCATATCCATTTCTGGGATTACACATCACTTCCGCTACACCTCACCCGTTATACCAGTTTTTTCACCAGTCTCGGATTTGCTGCAATTATTACAGTATTCTTTTACTATTTCTTCTCGCCGCTGATGAATTATATACATGTCCATGGCAGTAACGGCGTCCACGTACTCTGCATATCATTACTGGCAGCGCTTGTTATCGATTTCTGCTTTTCTTTCAGATACATGTATATCAACCGGGATTTTTATCAAAACTGGATATTGCACTTCCCGGTTAAAGAGACTACATCATTCAATTTGGAGATTATCTCGAAATGACTGTGTATTCGATATCCGTATGGTCTTACGGATAAGCTCTGATACTGCCTTTGCATCTTGTTCTTCAAATCTTCTGATGTTCATTATCTCCTCCTCGAAAATAAAAGGCCACTTATCATCTGATAAATGGCCTTGATACTATCTTATTGATTAGTGACTGTTATTCTTGCGCGCTATCAATTCCTTATGATGTTCGATCATACATAATGGTGTACATATACATCATGGGCATCAAATTTGTTCGCATGAATACAGCCTCCTATTGTTGGTGATAGTAAATCATTACATACGCATTGTCAATTTCAACTGTCTTATTTGATCTGTTATCCTGTTGATATTATCGTTCAGGAAGAGATCATATGAAAGAGATCATCGTTCCTTTGGATGTTTTGAGAAGCCAGACCTTCTTGCCCTCAATGCAGTGCATCTGGGTATAAGCATCAGTCACGACGGAGACCTCTTCACCGGTGTCTTTTATCCTGACTGTAACCCGGTCAGTGCTCCTTTCCACAGGCATATCATAGGCATTGTCCGTATAATACTTATGGGTCTCCCGGTGAGTGACCCGGCATTCCTTTATGCCTGTGACCTTAAATCCCACGCATGAAATCAACGAGATTATTGCAATGATAAGGAAAGGTAACGCTATAAACACCGGAGGAAACAGAAGGATGACCGATACTTTGAGCCATAAGATCACACCCAGAACGATGAGCAGCAAGGATATCACGAAAAAGACTATGGATCTTATCAGGTCCTTCCGCCGCTTTTGCCGGAAGAGCTGCGTTTCCGCCTCGATGCGGCTTCTATGTTCTTCGGTAACAGGATCAAACTTAACCTTATCCAAAGAAACCAGATTTGGATTAGGATCAAGCTGATATGAATAGTTATAAGGCATTATGTCTAGTCCTTTTTGCTGATGATTATCCTATCTAAGGGTTGCC
>DEEW01000107.1:3140-3286 GCA_002350465.1 Lachnospiraceae bacterium UBA2868 | reverse complement strand
AACGAAGTCGCGCCGAAGTTTGAATCTGCCGACGGACTCGTTGTCGGAAGTCCGGTGTATTACGGATCACCGAACGGAACGATATTATCGTTTATGGACAGACTCTTTTACAGCACTGATTTTTCAAAGCATATGAAGGTGGGAGC
>DEEW01000107.1:2030-2833 GCA_002350465.1 Lachnospiraceae bacterium UBA2868 | reverse complement strand
TTGACTGTGAAAACATGACCGACAGAGAGCGTGCTCATGAGTATATTGCGGAGGAACTTGATTTTCCTGATTACTATGGGAAGAATCTTGACGCCCTGTTTGACTGCCTGACGGAGATGGAAGAGTGCAGTATTCTCTTTATCAATCTTGATGCACTTGAGATGCTGGGTGACTACAGCGGGGCGATGCTTGCCGTATTTGAGGAAGCTGAGCAGGCCAACGAGGATCTTACTATCATATACGATAGTATGGATGATGATTTTTACGAATAAAGTGCTGGAATTTTCTGAAAAATCATGTTATCATGTAAATGTGACAGAACAGAGGGGGAGAATCTGTTGTGTTGAGGTAGCCTATGGATCCGGAAGAAGAAAGAGTCTTATATCTTTGCAGAGTCGGACACGAGAAGATATTCAAATACGGAACCTATAATCTTGTGAGAGAGAAGCCTATCACACAGGATCATCCGTTCTATGTCAAACGTGAAGACGTTGTGACAACAGCATCCAATGAGCCTGTGCCTGTGGGAGCTGTAGCTGCCGAACCCGTTGATCCGGAGGCACTTGCAGCCCAGGTCATTTCAAGTAATTTCAAGGTAGGACTTTCACAGGAGGAAGTGGATGCACTTCTGAACGGCATGTAAGTAACATTAATATATTGAACATATCTGTAGATTCAGGAGACGGTTAATTACCGTCTCTTTTTTTGTTATAGCTTCAAACTATTACCATCAATTTGATTCGTGTATTAGACAGGTTTTACCTCATGAAATAAGATTTAGAAAACGAACCGGAGTTAGGGAT
>DEEW01000107.1:0-1938 GCA_002350465.1 Lachnospiraceae bacterium UBA2868 | reverse complement strand
CTTCTTCCGCTCTGGGTAGCGGATATGGATTTCAAGCTGCCGGAGGAGATACTTGATGAGATCATCAGCAGAACAAGTCACGGAATATTCGGCTACACCGATCCCGATGAGAAATACTTTGATGCATTAAGGCTCTGGTACGGCAAAAGGCACGGCATTGAATTTGAAAACGGGTGGGTCACTGTGGAACCCGGAGTTGTGTATTCCATAGCCTGCACAATAAGGGCATTTACCAAGCCCGGGGATGCCGTCCTGATACAGCAGCCTGTCTACTATCCGTTTATGGAGACGATAGAGCTCAACAACAGAAAGCTTGTGAATAACCAGCTTGTATATAAGGACGGGCGTTACGAGATCGATTTTGATGATTTTGAACGGAAGATAATTGAAAATGACGTCAAACTGTTTATCCTCTGCAGCCCCCACAATCCTGTGGGAAGAGTGTGGACGAAGGAGGAACTGATAAGGCTCGGGGATATATGCCTTGCCCGCAATGTGTACATTTTTGCGGATGAGATCCACTCGGACTTTGTATATAAGGGCCATAAGCATACATCGTTTCTGACACTTGGAGACAAATACATGGAGAAAATCATCCTCGGCACGAGTCCCAGCAAGACCTTCAATCTGGCGGGCCTTCAGGTGGCAAACATAATCATACCGGACGATGCTCTAAGAAAACGTTACAGAATCGAAAACGATGCAGCAGGATACAGTCAGGGAAATACTCTGGGAATGATCGCAACACAGGCAGCCTATACAAAAGGCGGACAGTGGCTTGATGAGCTTCTTGAGTATCTGCAGGGAAATGTTTCGTACATAAGAGAGTTTGTAAGGGATAAACTCCCTGAGATCAGATTGGTGGAGCCCGAGGGAACATATCTTGTATGGCTTGATTTTTCCCGGTATACGGAGGATTACAGGGAACTGAAAAAACTGATCGAGGATGAGGCAAAGCTCTGGCTTGATCCGGGAATCATTTTCGGTAGCAAGACGGCACTTTTTGAGAGGATCAACATTGCTAGCCCCTTATCTGTTATAGAGCAGGCGATGAATCAGTTATATGAAGCGGTACAAAGGAGAAAATCATGAGCGACCAATGTATAGAGACAGTCTGTCAAAGCTGTAAAAAGAGTATTGCGGATCAGTGGGGAGCACTGAGCTTTCCAATATACCAGACCGCAACCTTTGCACACAGAGGGCTGGGAGAAAGTACCGGGTTTGACTACACCAGAATGCAGAACCCTACAAGGGAACAGCTTGAGTATGTGGTGGCAAAGCTTGAACATGGTACGGACGCAATGGCTTTTTCCAGCGGAATGGCAGCGATAGCAACGCTTATGGAAATCTTCAGACCGGGAGACCATATTATCGTTGATTCTGATCTGTACGGTGGGAGTGTGAGGCTTTTTAATGAGATAAACAAGAAGAACGGAGTCGAATTTACCACTGCAGACCTGTGTGAAAAAAACTATACATCGCTTTTTGAAAAAAATACCAGGGCTGTATATCTTGAGACTCCGACCAATCCGATGATGAACGTGACGGACATTGCGGAACTTGCAGGAGAGTGCAAAAAGAGGGGTGTGCTCCTGATTGTTGATAACACCTTCCTGTCCCCGTATTTCCAGAATCCTCTTGATCTCGGGGCAGATGTTGTAATACATTCGGGAACCAAGTTCCTGGGAGGCCATCACGATACTATAGGAGGTTTCATAGTAGTTAAGGACGAAGAACTTGATGCGAGGCTCAGATTTATATACAAGACTACGGGTGCGGGACTTTCTCCCTTTGACAGCTGGCTCATACTTCGCGGCATCAGGACACTGGCGGTAAGGATGGACAGGGCACAGGAAAATGCAATAAGGCTTGCGGAGTATCTGAAGGAAAGCAGGGATGTGACAAAGGGCATATATCCCCGCCTGCCGGAGCATCCCG
>DEEW01000130.1:5267-5394 GCA_002350465.1 Lachnospiraceae bacterium UBA2868 | reverse complement strand
GAGTATGAGGTAATGCGTGACAGTGCTGATACCGCTATAGTTGTCTGCAATATGGAAAATCTTGATCCGGTAGGGATACATACCGGGGATTCAACAGTTGTGTGTCCTTCGCAAACTCTTACAAATA
>DEEW01000130.1:294-5219 GCA_002350465.1 Lachnospiraceae bacterium UBA2868 | reverse complement strand
TATTACCTGATAGAGGTAAATCCCAGAGTATCCAGATCTTCAGCTTTGGCATCAAAAGCCAGCGGTTATCCAATAGCCAGGGTATCTGCCAAGATAAGCATCGGAATGACACTTGAAGAAATAAGAATTGCTAATACACCGGCAGCATTTGAACCTTCTTTGGACTATGTGGTGACAAAACTGCCGAGGTTCCCGTTCGACAAGTTCACAGATGCGGACCCGTCACTGTCCACGCAGATGAAGGCAACCGGAGAGGTCATGAGTGTGGGTAGAACTTTTGAGGAAAGCCTGCTCAAAGGAATCAGGTCACTTGAGACAGGAGCATTTCATATTTATCTACAGAAATTTGAGAGCATGAGCACAGAAGCACTTTCTGAATATATCCTCAATGCCATGGATGACCGCATATACGCTGTTGCGGAGTTACTTAGACGATCGTGCAGCGAGGACTTTATTGCTGAAAATACAGATATAGACAGATTTTTCATACGTGGAGTCAAGCGGATAACGAAAATGGAGAAAAGCCTGAAATCTGAATCTGGGAATATTCGGACACTCTATACCGCAAAACGAATGGGTTTTTCAGATAAGACTATTGCGCTCCTTTGGGGAGTAGATGAGAAAGATGTCCTGGATTTGAGGCTGGAAAATGATATAAAGCCTGTATATAAAATGATCGATACATGTGCTTCAGAATTTGATAGTTACATACCATATTTTTATTCAACATATGAGACTGAGAATGAGTCTGTAATATCTGACAAAAAGAAGATCATAGTTCTCGGATCCGGACCTATACGCATAGGCCAGGGCGTGGAGTTCGACTATTCAACGGTACATGCGGTTCAGAGCATACAACGGATGGGCTATGAGGCGATAATCATTAACAACAATCCGGAAACGGTATCAACTGACTATACTTGTTCCGATAAGCTTTATTTTGAGCCGCTGTACATGGAAGATGTCATGAATATTGTCGCAATGGAGAAGCCTGAGGGTGTCATTGTGTCGCTTGGAGGCCAGACAGCCATCAACCTTGCCGGGCCATTAAAGGAAAGAGGTGTAAAAATAATAGGCACGGACTGTGACGCGATCTATCGTGCAGAAAACAGAGATCTTTTTGGAAAACTGGTTAAAGAGTTAGATATACCACAGCCTGCAGGAGAAGCAGTAACGAGTATAGATGAAGGGCTGAAGACCGCGTCGCGCATTGGATACCCTGTATTGGTAAGGCCGAGCTTTGTGCTTGGGGGAAGGGCGATGCAAATCGTTGCATCTGACCAGTCAATGAAAAACTACCTCAAAGCTGCTGTTGAAATAGATATCGATAAGCCGGTTCTGATCGATAAATATATAAGAGGCAAGGAAGTGGAAGTTGACGCAGTATGTGACGGCCGCCGGGTATTTGTTCCCGGCTTTATGGAGCTTGTGGAACGCACAGGTGTGCATTCGGGAGACTCAATAAGTGTATACCCCCCGGTAACCCTTTCGGACAAGGTCAAAGATACCATACTTGATTACACGGTAAGGTTGGGATTAAGCATAGGAATCATAGGGCTTTTCAATGTCCAGTATATAGTTGATGATGACGATGTGGTGTACATCATTGAAGTAAATCCACGCTCATCAAGGACAGTACCGTTCCTTTCAAAAGCGACAGGGTACAGTCTGGCCGACATAGGGACTATGGTAATGCTCGGACTGTCGTTGCAGGAACAGGGCATATTCGATGCAATAGCAGATGAAAAAGATCGCTTTTATGTAAAAGTTCCGGTCTTTTCATTTACTAAGCTCAAAGGCCTTGACGCTTATCTGTCGCCTGAAATGAAATCAACAGGAGAAGCAATCGGTTACGATGACAAATTCCATCGCGCGGTATATAAAGCCATGGCTTCTGCGGGCATAAAGCTGAAAAAATATGGAACCATAATAGCAAGCATAGCTGATGAAGATAAAGATGAGTCGATACCGCTTATCAGACGCTTTTACGATATGGGTTTTAATATAGAGGCTACGACACGAACAGCCGCGATGCTGAAGAAAAATGGTATCAGGACAAGAGTGCTTCTTAAGCCGAGTGAAGGAAGCAGCCAGTTGCTTGATTCAATAAGATCCGGGTATGTCAGTTATGTGATAAACACAAGGACAATCTTATCGGCTGCTCATTATGGTGATGGAACCGCAATTCGCAACTGCGCGGCCATTAATGGGATAACGATGTTGACATCACTGGATACCGTAAGAATCATTTTAGATGTCCTAGAGGAAAGTACTATAGGTATATCTACTATAGATGCAGAGTATGTTAAATGAAACAATAATATGTTCGTACCTGTGCTGAGACATATCGACAATCAAAGGGGGTCAGGGATATGAGTAATTGTGCAGTTGTAGGTGTTAATTGGGGAGACGAGGGAAAAGGCAGGATGGTCGATTTCCTAACTGAGGATCATGACATTGTAATAAGGTTCCAGGGAGGCGGAAACGCAGGGCATACAGTTGTCAACAGCAAGGGGAAATTTGCATTGCATCTGCTCCCGTCAGGAGTACTTAGAGAGGGCATTGTCAACATTTTGGGAAACGGTGTTGCCCTTGACCCTGAAAACCTGTTAATAGAAATAAAAGAAGTTCAGAGTAAGGGTGTTGTAATCAGTCCAAACAATCTGAAAATAAGCGAGAGAGCATCACTGTTGATGCCGTGGCACAGAGAACTTGATGAGCTGGAGGAAAATAGGCTTGCTGACAAGAAATACGGATCAACAAAACAGGGTATAGCAGCTTTTTATTCAGACAAGTATCAGAAGAAGACCATACTTGCAGGGGAACTTTTGTATCCCGAATACCTGCAGGCTCATCTTAAGGATCTGCTTGAGTGGAAGAATCTCACCCTTTCGGGAGTATATGGTGCCAGACCTTACACTATGGAAATGCTTATGGAGTGGGTCGGGAATTATTGTCAGCCAATCATCCCATATATATGCGATACGGTCTCTTATCTTAAAGAAGCACAGGAAGAAGGAAAGAGAATCCTGTTTGAAGCGCAGCTGGGAGCTCTGAGAGATCTGGATTACGGTATCTGTCCTTACACTACTTCATCCACAACCCTTGCAAGGTATGCGCCTGTCGGGGCAGGGGCTCCATCAGCAGATATAAGCGAGATAATCGGAGTAGTTAAAGCATATTCTACATGTGTAGGCGAGGGCCCATTTGTGTGTGAAATGCATGGAACTGATGCAGAGACTCTCAGAAATGCAGGAGCTGAATATGGCGCCAAAACAGGCAGACCTCGCAGAGTAGGTCCTCTCGATCTGGTTGCTACCAGATATGGCGCAGCAATGCAGAATGCTACTGGGATAGCAGTAACCAAGCTCGATATTCTCGGATATATGGACAGCATTCCGGTATGCACTAAATATATTGTCGATGGGAAAGAAACAGATAAATTTCCGTTTCCTGCCGCGCTGGATAAAGCTGAACCCGTCATAGAATGGATGACGGGATGGAAAACCGATGTTTCAGGAGTCCGCAGTTGGGATGACTTACCAAAGGAAGCACAGGATTATATCAACATGATCGAGAGAGTGGTCGGGATTCCCGTGAAGTACATCTCGGTTGGAGCAGAGCGTGACAGCATAATAATACGATAGGAGAATTAGAACATGAGAGACGTATATGAAACTCCTTTTGCCTCAAGATATGCTTCGGATCACATGCTGAAGCTGTTTTCACCTGATAACAGATACCAGACCTGGAGGAAACTGTGGACAGCGCTGGCGCGGGAGGAAATGAATCTGGGACTGCCTATCACAGAGGAGCAGGTAGCGGACCTTGAAGCACATATTTATGATATAGATTATGAATGTGTCAGAGAAAGGGAAAAAGAAGTAAGGCATGATGTAATGGCTCATGTATATGCATATGGCAAGGCTGCCCCATCAGCAGAGGGTATAATTCATCTTGGGGCAACCAGCTGTTATGTGACAGATAACACAGATCTTATCATATACAGGGATGCGCTAGTACATCTGAAAGAAAAGCTACTTACAGTTATCGCTGGCCTGACTCGATTTGCGGATAAGTATAAGTCGCTGCCGGTGCTGGGCTACACACATTACCAGCCTGCGCAGCCTGTTACAGTCGGCAAGCGCGCCACGCTGTGGATACAGGATCTGGTATCTGACGTCAGCGAGATAGATTTCGCGCTCAGCAATATCAAATTCCTTGGCTGCAGGGGTACTACCGGAACGGAAGCAAGTTTTATGGAGCTCTTCGATGGAGATGAAAGTAAGATCGACAGTATGAACCGGGCAATTGCTGCAGAGTTTGGATTCAGTGAATGCTATGACATCTGCGGGCAGACATATCCGCGTAAGACGGACACCAGGATTCTCAACACGCTTTCGTCAATAGCACAGAGCTGCTACCGCATGGCCGGGGACATTCGTCTGATGCAGCATGATCGTCAGCTGGAGGAACCTTTTGAAAAAGATCAGATCGGATCATCGGCAATGGCTTATAAACGTAATCCTATGCGATGTGAGCGCATATGTTCTCTTGCGAGGTATCTTATGGTCGATGCGATAAATGCTCCTTTAACAGCATCCTCTCAGTGGCTTGAAAGAACTCTGGACGACTCCGCTAACAGGCGTATATCAATGCCTGAAGGATTCCTGTGTGCAGATGCTATCCTACGAACCGTACTTAGTGTTGTAAAAGGTCTCAGTGTTAATGAGAAAGTAATAGAGAAAACGCTTCAGCAGTATCTTCCCTTTATGGCTACTGAAAACATCCTCATGGCGGGTGTGAAAAGTGGCGGGAACAGGCAGGAACTTCATGAACTCATTAGAAGAAAATCTATGGAGGCATCAGAATTTATGAAAAAGGGGGAAGATTGCGACCTCCTTAAAATGCTTTCAAAAGAGAAG
>DEEW01000130.1:0-285 GCA_002350465.1 Lachnospiraceae bacterium UBA2868 | reverse complement strand
CTCTAGGCCTTTCAGAAGAAGAAATCAGTGCTGTCCTCTATGCAGATTTGTATACAGGGAGATGCAGTAGTCAGGTCGAATCCTATCTGAAAAGGATAAGCCATCTGATAACAAATGTTGCGGTGTCAGATGAAGAAGACATAGAGATTTGAATAATATGTATGGTAAAAGAGTCAAGAAATTCAATAGTTCTTCTGCTATATTTAAACTGTGGGAAGACTATATGACAGAGTATACCTTTGCATCGGGAATAACCTATAAGGCTGTAATGGAATCTGTAGAGGA
>DEEW01000073.1:5924-6118 GCA_002350465.1 Lachnospiraceae bacterium UBA2868 | reverse complement strand
GACTCCCTTCCCGGCAACCGTAAGCAGCTTATGAACGTGTATGCCCAGTACATGGACGGCATACTTAAGGACAGAAAGCAGAACATGGCGGGACAGCTGTCGCTTTTTGATATTGCAGGTGGGGAAGTAAAAAGCGACATGGCAGCTGAACTTCCGAATATTGATGAATATCCGAAAAATGAGCTTCTATCTCT
>DEEW01000073.1:3116-5890 GCA_002350465.1 Lachnospiraceae bacterium UBA2868 | reverse complement strand
GAGTATATGTATCCGGGCATCCGCTTGAAGAAAATGAAGCGATGTGGCGCCGGAATATCACCAATATGACCACTGACTTTGTATATGACGAGGATATAAGGACCGCAAAGGTTACGGATAATGCGAAAGTAACTATCGGAGGAATTATAGAGTCAAAGACGGTAAAATATACAAAGACAAACAGGATAATGGCATTTCTTACGATAGAAGACCTTGTGGGAACGGTTGAGGTAATAGTGTGGCCGGATGACTATGAGAAGAATTCGAGGTATTTAAACGAGGATTCCAAAGTGTTCATTGAAGGCAGGGTTTCGGCGGAAGATGAAAAGGATGCAAAAGTCATCTGCAACCGCATTATCCCGTTTGATAGTATTCCGAAGAAGGTCTGGATCAAGTTTGCCACAAAGGATGACTATCAAAAAAGAGAAGGGGAATTGAATAATTTAATTGCGGATTCTGACGGTAAGGATATAATTGTAATATATATTGAGGAGACCAAGGAGAGAAAAACGTTGCCGCCAAGCAGCAGCGTTGATGCAAATGAAGAACTGACTGAAAAACTGTCCGAGGCTTTCGGCAGTGAAAATGTCAGACTGACTTAACAGGTTGTTGATAAGGAGATTGTGATGGCAAAAGAAGTTCGCACCATAGGAGTTCTTACAAGCGGAGGCGATGCCCCGGGAATGAACGCGGCAATCCGTGCCGTTGTTCGCAGAGCAATATCACAGGGCAAGAAGGTTATGGGTATAGAAAAGGGATACAGAGGCCTTCTTGACGAAGAAATATATGAGATGTCACCGAGAGATGTTTCCGACTCTATTCAAAGGGGAGGAACAATACTCCGTACAGCACGATGTGAAGAATTTATCACGGAAGAGGGGCAGAAGGCCGGAGCTGCTGTATGCAAAAAGCACGGGATTGACGGACTGGTTGCCATAGGAGGTGACGGAACATACAGAGGAGCCCAGAAGCTTGCGTCTCTCGGGATCAATACAATAGGCGTTCCTGCGACTATTGACCTTGATATTTCCTCAACCGATTACACGATAGGATTCGATACTGCAGTCAACACGGCTATGCAGGCTATTGACAAGGTAAGAGATACATCTTCCTCACACGAGAGATGTTCTATCATAGAGGTTATGGGAAGAAATGCCGGCTATATAGCGCTCTGGTGCGGTGTGGCAAACGGTGCCGAGGATATCCTGATTCCGGAGAAGTACGGATATGAAGAGCAGGAGATTATTGATAATATCATTAATAACCGCAAGAAGGGCAAGACACATCACATAATCATAAACGCTGAGGGAATAGGACACTCTACTTCAATGGCTAGAAGGATTGAGGCTGCAACAGGTCTTGAGACAAGGGCTACGATATTGGGACATATGCAGCGTGGCGGCTCTCCCACATGCCGTGACAGGTATTATGCGTCGATCATGGGCGCCTATGCGGTAGACCTTCTGTGTGACGGTGCAACCAACCGTGTAGTAGCGTATCGTGACGGTGCATGGGTAGATTATGATATAGACGAAGCTCTTGCGATGGAGAAGCATATTTCCGAGTATGAATATGCCGTAAGCAGGGCACTTGCAATCTGATCCTATGGATATTATTACAAGCACTTCAAATGATAAGGTCAAGCATGTGACAATGCTTGTAAATAATGCAAAAGCCCGCCGTAAGGAGGGCCTTTTTGCAGTTGAGGGTATCAGGATCGCAAGCGAGATCCCGGAGAATATGCTCAAAGAGTGTTTCGTATCTGAAGGATTTGCCGCAGAACATGAAATTTCGGAAATCTTCGGATACAAGACAGAACCGGTTATTGTATCATCTGCTGTATTTAAGAAAATGTCCGACACGCAAAATCCCCAGGGTATATTGTGTGTATGCAGAAAAAACGAGGAGACGGCGGATGATTTTCTGAGAAGGTACAGATCGGGTAATATCAGGCTTCTCATACTTGAAGGGATACAGGACCCGGGAAACCTGGGTACAATGATAAGAACAGCCGAAGGCGCCGGATTCGATGCCATAATCGCGGATGAGAATACGGTGGATGTTTATAATCCGAAGGTAACAAGATCGACGATGGGGTCGCTTTTTCGCGTTCCTGTTTATTATGTGAATGATCTTGCAGCGCTGATAGATGATATCAGGCAATCATCGGTTACAGTTTATGCCGCGCATCTTAACGGGGAAAAATCATACAAGGATATCAGATACGGAGACAGGGTTGCATTCCTTGTGGGAAACGAAGGCGCCGGACTGTCCGATGGGATATCGGCGAAGGCAGACGAACTTGTTAAGATACCGATGCAGGGAAAACTTGAATCTTTAAATGCCGCAGTGGCAGCGGCACTGCTTATGTACAGCTTATAATACAGTATTTCGCTCTTAAAAAAAAGGAGGCATTATATGAAACTTGGAGTAATAGGATTGGGGAATATGGCCACGGCCATGATAGGAGGCATCGTTAAAGCGGGAGTGTTTGCCGCTTCTGACATTACCGGATCGGATGCAAGTGCCAATCAGAGACAAAAGGCCGAAAAGGATCTGGGGATAAATATATGTGAAGAAAATGCAGATTCGATCAAAGATTCCGATTATGTAATAATAGCCGTCAAGCCCCAAATATATGCGGATGTTCTGCCACAGATCAAATCATCGATGAATAATGATCAGGTAATCATATCAATTGCTCCGGGCAAAACGATTGCCTATCTGGAGGATAATCTTGCGGCAGGTGCAAAAATAGTACGTTTGATGCCCAA
>DEEW01000073.1:595-3074 GCA_002350465.1 Lachnospiraceae bacterium UBA2868 | reverse complement strand
GGTTTCCGATGAGGAGTTTGCATTCGTGCTTAAAATGCTGTCGGGGTTCGGAAAGGCATATGAAGTTAAGGAAAGCCAGATGGATGCCGTGGTTGCGGTTTCGGGAAGTTCACCGGCATATGTTTTTATGCTGATTGATGCAATGGCGGACGGAGCTGTAGCAGAAGGACTCGACAGGGCGACTGCCATCAATATGGCAGCCCAGGCAGTGCTCGGGAGCGCAAAAATGGTTCTTGAAACAGGAAAACACCCGGGCCAGCTCAAGGATATGGTATGTTCCCCCGCAGGTACAACGATTGATGCGGTTGCGGTGCTAGAAGAGGCCGGATTTAGGGGCGCTGTGATAGATGCGATGGAAGCATGTGCCGAAAAATCGCGGAGAATTTGACATTTACATAAGTCTTTGATATAATTCGAAAGCCAACTATGTAATAAATTTGTAACATTTTTTGGAGGAAGTTATGAAGAAACTTACATGGCCGGCTATGATAGCAGCATTATCGGTTATCATTGTCGGAACATGGGGGAGTAGCGTAACGGTGTCGGCAGCTGATGCACAGGTGCGCATCGTGACTGCGGGGGCAGCCAAGGCAGCCGGGATCGAAAAATCAAGAGTTGTTGCTTCGGGCAACACGATCAATATCGAGATTGTAGAAGATGAGTCAAAATCATCGGCAAAGACCGCAACAAAGAAGGGAGAGGTTGCGGGTATTTCATATGACAAGCTTGTCATGGCAAATGTCGATGAAGCTGTTAATGTAAGGGATTCCGCCTCCGAAGACGGAAAGCTTATCGGTAAGTTTTTCAAGGAATGCGGTGGTGAAATAATAGAAAAGGGAAACGGCTGGACAAAGGTCAAAACAGGGGACCTTACCGGATGGATAAAGAATGATTTTCTTCTGTTTGGTGATGATGCCGTTAAGCTTGCCGAGAAGGTTGTAGAGAAGACAGCAACCTGTACAACGGATTGCTTAAGAGTCCGTAAAAGTGCAGATCCCGACGGAACGGTTCTCGATCTTTTGGCCGAGGGCGACAAGATTGGCGTTCTCGGAGAGGAAGGGGAATGGACCAAGGTTGAGTTTTCTGACGGGCAGGAAGGCTATGTATCTTCCGAATATGTTACAATTGCGGATTCACTCGGAAGCGGCAAGACGATGGAATCAATAAAGGCCGAAGAAGAAGCCGTCAAGAAAGAAAAAGAAAAAGCCGAAGCTGCTGCCAAGAAGGCAGAAGTCGAAGCAGGACGAACAACAGAGACTACCAAGACCAATACCGGCGCTGTTGCCGCCGAGGTTTCGGATCAGGTATTACTTGCAGCTCTTATTCAGGCAGAAGGCGGAAACCAGCCGTATGAAGGCCAGGTTTCCGTAGGCACGGTGGTTATGAACCGTTTGAAGAGCGGCAGATACGGAAGCAGCATCGCATCCGTAATATATGCAAAGGGACAGTTTGGACCTGCGGGAAGCGGACAGGTTGCTCAGATCGCAGCAGCGGGCCCCAAGGCATCATGCCTTCAGGCAGCGTCAGATGCGATCAGCGGAGTCAGCTATATAGGCGGAGCAACACATTTCAGAAATATCAGATCCGGATATACTGGTATAGTAATCGGTTCACATGTATTCTGGTAAAAAATGTATCTGTATACGAGAGGAGTAACTATGAAGTTGTTTAGAAGGATCACAGCACTTGCTTGCGTATTGGCTTGCCTTGTTGTTACACCGGTCAGTGCAACGGTTGCGGATTATTATGACATAGGTTTTATGAAATTCAACGGAGTCTATGTTAACCGTTTGGGACTGCCTATTCCCAATGTAGCAGCGAGAGGAATAGATGTATCTTCCTATCAGGGAACGATCAACTGGGCAGAAGTAGCTACCGATGATGTAAGCTTTGCTTTTATCAGATGCGGTACAACTAATACCGGCGTAGACAAGATGTTTGAAACAAATGCCGCCGGAGCAGCCGCAAACGGTATTCCCTTCGGTCTGTATTACAGAACATATGCGCCCAACGAAGAGATCGCAAAGCTTGAAGCTACATACACAGTTATGTGCGCACAGAATTACGGAGCAACACTTCCTCTTGTAATGGATATCGAAGGAAGCACGCTTGCAGCGCTGGGAACGGCTCAGCTGCAGAAGAATATTCAGGCGTTCTGCGATGTAGTAAGGGCAGCGGGCTACACTCCTATGGTTTATTCATCCAAGAGTTTTATGAGTACGTACATAAAATCATGTCCTTGCGATAAGTGGATCGCACAGTACGGAGACAACTTTACGTACACAGGCGGTGCAAAATACTGGCAGTGTTCGAGCCATGGATGGGTTAAGGGCATCGAAGGACGTGTCGATATAAATTTCAGATTTAATTAAAGAGACATTTTACTTGCAATAGATATTGCGTTCGTGTATAATTACATTCGTTGCGAAAGCAACGGGTATAGGGCTATCGCCAAACGGTAAGGCAACGGACTCTGACT
>DEEW01000073.1:0-245 GCA_002350465.1 Lachnospiraceae bacterium UBA2868 | reverse complement strand
AAGGCGTTCTATGGATATCGAAATTTTGTTCTGTATGATGCGCAGGGAAACAAGGCTGCCTGGGCGAACAGCGTCTGGTTCCTGTGTGATACAAAATATCAGATGCCGGTTAAAATTGACGAGCGCTCTCTGGCTGTGTATGGCACGGAGCCCAGAATAGAGATGGAATATCTGCCGAGAAAAATTGCGCTGCCCGGCCTCGGCATCACAGAAAACGGAAGCACAGAGGGAAAAACACAGGAGGC
>DEEW01000101.1:10388-10553 GCA_002350465.1 Lachnospiraceae bacterium UBA2868 | reverse complement strand
GCGCAGATGCTCTATGTCCGCCCTGGTCTCTTCAAGCTGCGCGCTGACAGCCTCCTTGGTTCTCTTCAGCTTGTTGTATCTGTCGAAGTATTTAACGGAATTTGCCATGGCACTGATCGTAGGATCAAGTGGGATGGTGATGGGCTCGTTAGTGTAGTAGTTGTC
>DEEW01000101.1:9659-10142 GCA_002350465.1 Lachnospiraceae bacterium UBA2868 | reverse complement strand
GTACTGGGCAAGCGGGGTTACTTCGAATTCAACCGGATTACCGTCTTCATCAACAATAACCGCAGGGTGAAAATCATTTGCCGCGATTATCTCCTTAAGCTTATCTATAGCATTGATAAGTTTACATAATTCCGATTCGCCAAATGTATTTGCTCCCCGATCTCCGTCAAGACCTGCCTCCTCACAAAGGCTTGCCGCAACGGCAGGGGAGAATCCTGTAAAGGTTGTATATAATGATTTTATGAGAGAAATAGGTTTACATAATGAGGATATATTTTCTGCGTCTGAAATGTCAATCTTCCCCTCGGTCTTCGGGATGAAATAGCTTCTTCCCGGCAGGACTTCCCTTACGGAAGATACTGCGGCGCTTACATGCTTGATGCTGTCGATTATCACTCCGTCAGGATGTCTGAATATGATATTGGAGTGTTTGCCCATAAGCTCGATGGTAAGGATCTTACTCTTTACATCACCCATCTCGTC
>DEEW01000101.1:9304-9484 GCA_002350465.1 Lachnospiraceae bacterium UBA2868 | reverse complement strand
GTGCTTGCGAAGAAGCATGCAGAAGTTCGGTGCCTGCATCGGTGCCTGCTTGTTCTCATCGGTTAAGTACACGAAAGGAAGAGAAGCGCCGGCTGATATAAGGAGCCGTTCGTTTCTCTCATATGTTTTTATCGTAAGCATAAGCTCATCGGCTTCGGGCTGTATGATCTTCGATATACG
>DEEW01000101.1:8882-9078 GCA_002350465.1 Lachnospiraceae bacterium UBA2868 | reverse complement strand
CACATTACCGGACTTGACGGAAATAATTGCTTTCACTATAATATATGGAGCGTTATTATGCGCATTAAGGCATATTATTAACCGGGTCAGGTAGCTCCTGCCGGGTTTTGCTAATTACGAGGTTTATAATGATCAAGAGTATGACCGGCTTCGGCCGTGCCGAATACAGCGATGAAAAGCGCAGAATTACGGTCGA
>DEEW01000101.1:8409-8849 GCA_002350465.1 Lachnospiraceae bacterium UBA2868 | reverse complement strand
GAAAAACGCAGGATAACGGTTGAGATCAAGGCTGTCAACCATAGGTATCTCGACTGTTCGATCAAAATGCCGAAGAAACTCAGTTTTTTCGAGGCATCCATAAGGACTCTTTTGAAGGACTACATCCAGCGAGGTAAAGTCGATGTATTTATCACTTATGAGGATTATACAGAGAACAACTTAAATCTTAAGTACAATCGTGATATGGCGCGTGCATATTACTCATATCTTAAGGAAATGGCGGAGGAGTTCGGCATCGAGAATGATGTGAGAGTATCAACGCTTTCCAGATATCCGGAAGTGTTCTCACTTGAAGATGCCGATGTCGATGAAGAAGAGATATGGTCTGATCTTGATAAGGTCATAAGGGAGGCTGCAACGCATTTTGTTGATGCGAGGATCACGGAAGGTGAGAACTTAAAGCGGGATCTGTGCGACAA
>DEEW01000101.1:6069-8262 GCA_002350465.1 Lachnospiraceae bacterium UBA2868 | reverse complement strand
GACAAGATATGCGTTGATGAAGAAATTGTAAGGCTTCGCAGCCATATAGGAACTACAAAAGAGATTCTCGAAACGGGCGGGTCAGTAGGCCGTAAGCTTGATTTTATCGCCCAGGAGATGAACAGGGAAGCCAACACAATTCTGTCCAAGGCAAATGATCTTGCAACAAGCGATATAGCCATAAACTTAAAGACCGATATCGAAAAGGTACGCGAACAGATCCAGAACATTGAGTAATATATGCTGATAGGAGGGGCCCGTCTTTAATGAACGAAAAAGGTATTCTGATCATTTTGTCCGGCTTTGCGGGTTCGGGAAAAGGAACCATAATAAAAGAACTTCTAAAGAAGTACGATAATTATGCATTGTCGGTTTCCGCAACCACACGCAAACCGCGGGAAGGCGAGGAAGACGGAGTACACTATTTCTTCAAGACCGAAGATGAGTTTAAGGAGATGATCGCAAAGGGCGAGCTTCTCGAATATGCCAACTATGTGGGCAATTACTACGGAACTCCGAGAGCATATGTTAAGGAACAGCTTGCCAAGGGCATGAACGTTATACTTGAGATAGAGACGGAAGGAGCCCTTAACATCAAGCGCGAATATCCTGATGCGGTTCTGATTTTTGTTATGCCGCCCAGTGTTGAAGAGATACACAACAGACTAAAAGGGCGCGGTACAGAGACAGATGAAGTTATTGACAAGCGGATGAAGAAAGCCGGATTTGAGATAACGGTCGTTGACAGATACGATTATCTTATGATAAACGATGTTCTTGAGGAAAGTGTGGAACTGTTCAATTCCATAGTTACCTGCCAGCATATGGCAGTGTCCAGAAACCGCGATTACATAGAAGATAAGAAGCGTGAATTTGAGGAATACCTTTCACGAAAGTAAAAATATAATCATCAGATAAAAGGAGAATGAAAATGTTACATCCGTCTTACAGTGATCTTATGAAAGTTGCAAACAGTGAGGTTGAGGTTGGAGAGCATCCCGTTGTAAACAGCCGTTATTCCATCGTTATGGCTACATCCAAGAGAGCCCGCCAGCTTGTTAACGGACGCCCTACAATGGTTAAGGATGCGGACAGCAAGAAGCCTCTTTCGGTTGCCATTGAAGAGCTTGAGAAGGGCGATATCAAGATTCTCGCTGACGAATAAGGAACAAATTTAATGAAACTGCTTCACATCTCGCTCGGCTGTGACAAAAACCTTGTGGACAGTGAGCACATGCTTGCGATAATGGCTGATGCGGGTTATGAAATAACCGATGATGAAAATGAAGCGGACGTGATCGTTGTTAACACGTGCTGCTTCATACATGACGCCAAGCAGGAGAGCATAGATACCGTTTTGGAAATGGCACGCCTTAAGGATAACAAACTTAAGGCTCTTATTGTATGCGGGTGTCTTGCGCAGCGGTACAGGGATGAGATACAAAAAGAGATTCCCGAAGTCGATGCCGTAATCGGCACCACCGGGTGGGAGCAGATCGCAGATGTTATAGAAAATGTGCTGGATGCGCGGCCGGTTAAGAGTGACCGTAAAAGTGCAGTAGAAGGCAAGAGAATAATCACCACTCCCGGGCATTACGAGTACCTAAAGATCGCGGAAGGGTGTGACAAGAACTGCACCTACTGCATCATTCCGAAGATAAGGGGACATTACAGATCCGTTCCCATGGAAGAACTTATCAGTCAGGCACAGTACCTTGCCGGGCAGGGGGTAAAAGAGCTTATCCTTGTCGCCCAGGAGACAACCATATACGGAACGGATATATACGGCAGAAAATCATTGCCGGAACTTTTATGTAAACTATCAGAAATCGACGGGATAGAGTGGATCAGAGTATTATACGCGTATCCGGAAGAGGTTACGGATGAGCTGATTGATGTTATGTCAACTAACCCGAAAATATGTCATTACATCGATATCCCGATCCAGAGCGGTTCCGATCCTGTTCTTAGAAGAATGGGGAGGCGCACCGATCAGAAGCAGATAAGAGACGTAATAGAGAAGCTTCGTAGCAGGATGGATGATATCTGTATCAGGACCACACTTATTTCGGGATTCCCCGGGGAGACTCAGGAGGATTTCGAAGAGACATACAGATTTGTAAATGAGATGGAATTTGACAGGCTCGGGGTGTTCACATACTCAGCGGAGGAAGGAACGGCGGCATATGATTT
>DEEW01000101.1:166-6060 GCA_002350465.1 Lachnospiraceae bacterium UBA2868 | reverse complement strand
CGAAGGTTGATGAAGATGTTGCAAAGAGCCGGAGGGATGAGCTGTATGAGCTGCAGCAGGCGATCGCCTACGAAGCGGCGGAGCAAATGACCGGAAGGAAGTTACGTGTTATTGTTGACGGATATCTTCCCGATGACGATGTCTATGTTGCCAGAAGCTACAAGGATGCGCCGGAGATCGACGGGCTTGTGTTCGTGTATTCGGACAGGGAACTGGTTACCGGAGATATGGTAACGGTAGAGATAAAGGATGCAAAAGAATATGATTTAGAAGGGGTGCTTACAGATGAATCTGCCCAATAAACTTACAGTAATGAGAGCGATAGCGGTGCCGTTTTTCGTGGTACTTATGCTGATCCCGGTAAACGGGGCTCCCTGCGAGGGATGGTGTAAATGGACTGCGCTTGCGGTGTTTATAATCGCTGCACTTACCGACCTTCTGGATGGTAAGATTGCAAGAAAATACCAACTGATAACAAACTTCGGAAAGTTTATGGACCCCCTTGCGGATAAGCTTCTCGTATGCTCGGCGCTTATCTGCCTGGTAGAGCTTGAGCGTATACCCGCGTGGGTTGTCATTGTGATAATAGCAAGGGAATTTGTTATAAGCGGAATAAGGCTTGTTGCCGCCGACGACGGTGTGGTTATCGCAGCGAGTAAGTGGGGAAAGTTCAAAACTGTTTTCCAGATGATCATGGTAGGATTTATGATCGGAAATCTTCCGGTGTTTAACGTTCTGACGCAGATATTGATGTGGATTGCACTTGCGCTTACGCTGATCTCGATGGTGGATTATATTATCAAAAACATAAACGTATTCAAGAAACTGTAGGAGACGATGTATGGGTGATGTAACATACCGTGATGAATATCCGATAGAGGAAGTTGTGGTTGATATACTTGCGGCGAAGCACCTTACGGTCTCTACCGCAGAATCCTGCACCGGAGGACTGCTTGCGGGACGTATCATCAATGTGCCCGGAGCAAGCGATGTCATCGGAGAGGGCTTTATAACATACTCAAACGATGCAAAGAGAAAATACCTGGGAGTCAAAAAATCAACCCTTAAAAAGTACGGGGCTGTAAGCAAGCAGTGTGCCAAGGAAATGGCAAAAGGACTCCTTGATGCGACCAAAGCCGATGTGGGACTTGTAACTACCGGTATAGCCGGACCGGCCGGAGGTACCGAGGAAAAGCCCGTAGGACTTGTATATATCGGATGTAACGTCTGCGGAAAGATCAAGGTGAAAAAGTATATCTTTGAAGGAGACCGCCGGCAGATCAGAGAGAGTGCGGCACAGAAGGCACTCATACTTGCAAGGAAATGTTTGATAAAGTACAAAGTGGAGAATGACAAAAATGAGTGATAAGAATAAAGTACTCCTATTTTATCCGCCCGGAATGCTGTTTCAGCGAGGCGAGGACAGATGTCAGCAAAATATCAAGGACGCTTCGGCTGAGGCAATGCGTGCGTGCAATGACCTGGGATACGGTGCGGCTATCCTCTTGCAGAAAGGCTATGAGGTAAAGCTTCGCGATTACCAGACCGAAGGGGCTACCATGGAAGATCTTGAGAGTGATATGAAAAAATTTGCTCCGGATCTTATCATGATGAGCATAACCAATACAACGATTTTTGATGATTTAAAGCTCCTTGCGGATCTGAAGAAAAAGTATGATCCGGTCATTGTAATAAAGGGTGCGCTCTTTTACGATCCCGAGCAGGAACTGCTTGATATGCTGGATCTTTCCTGCGTAGATTATATGATCGGCGGAGAGGTTGATTTTGCTATAGGAGAGATTGCGGATTATGCTCTTCGCGGCGAAGGCAATCCGGATGATATACTTTCGATCCTGTATAAAAATCCTGACGGATCGTTTCACCAGACCAAGTTCCATTGCTGGGGAGAAGACCTTGATTCAAGACCTTTCCCGGCTCGTCAGTTAATGAATAATAAACTGTATGTGCGTCCGGATACGGACGAGCCCATGGCTACGATCCAGACATCCAGAGGATGCCCTTCGGCGTGTGTGTTCTGCCTGACTCCGGTAATATCAGGCAAATGTGTAAGATTCAGAAGTCCGCAGAATGTAATGGATGAACTGACGGAGTGCTACAATGTTCACGGCATCAGAAACTTCTTTTTTAAGGCTGATACGTTTACCATTAATCCCGCATGGGTTAAGGAGATGTGTACTCTTATAATCAATTCTCCGTTGCATGGGAAGATTGCATTTACTGCAAATTCAAGGGTTAACCCTCTTTCGAAGGAAACACTTGAACTTATGAAGGAAGCCGGGTGCTTTATGGTGGCATTTGGATTTGAGTCGGGGTCGGATGAAATGCTGAAGACTCTGAAGAAGGGTACGACTGTTGAGATGAACCTTCGTGCCGCAAAGTGGTGTCATGAAGTAGGACTTCCCTTCTGGGGATTCTATGTTATCGGATTCCCTTGGGAGACGAAAGAACATATTCTTGAAACAAAGAAAATGATCAAGAAACAGAAGCCTGATTTTATCGAAGTGAAGATGGCGCTTCCGTTCTACGGAACAGAACTGTACAAGGCGGCCAAGGAGATGGATTTAATAGCCGATTCACCTCTCGGGTGCGATTTTTTCCATTCTGCCCTTAAGGGTACGAAGTACCTGTCACAGGAAGAAGTGGAAAAACTCCGCAAGAAGATAATTCTCGGATTCTATCTGCGTCCGGGTTATATACTGAAAAAAATGGGAGAGTGCGTAAAGCATCCTTCCGTGTTCGGAAATTATGTGAAATACGGCTTCAAGATGCTGGGGTCACTTATCGGCAGGGATTGAGGCAATGCTATATCAGATCAAAGGCGGCCGCGTAATGTTCGCGGCCGATACCATACTTGAACACGTTGATTTTGAAGTCAGAAACAGGAACGAAAAGATTGCCGTCGTCGGCAGAAACGGCGCGGGCAAAACAACACTTCTGAAAGTCATTACAGGTGAGGTTGAACTTACCAAGGTAGACGGTGAGGACTCATCCATAACTTCCACAAACCCGACTATAGGATATCTGCGCCAGATCACATTCGATGACCTGTCTGTTACCCTTGATACGGAAATACGCAAGGTCTTTGCCGATATCATAAAAGAAAAAGAGCGCATCGACGAGCTTGTGACGCTTATGGATAATGCCGAAGGGGACGAGGCCGAGCGGCTGGCACGTGAGTATACTACCCTTATGGATGACTTCAAGGACAGGGGTGGGTACTATTACGAAAAAGAGTATGACGCTATGCTTACTTCCTTCGGATTTACACTTTCCGACAAGGAAAAAAAACTGGGAGAGTTCTCCGGAGGACAGCTGACCAAGCTGGCATTTATTAAGCTTCTATTATCAAAGCCCGACATTCTTCTTCTTGATGAGCCTACGAACCACCTTGATATGCGGACCATCGAATGGCTCGAAGGATACCTTCAGAACTACAACCGTGCACTTGTGATCGTAAGCCATGACCGTATGTTCATTGACCGGATCGCAAACGTTGTATATGAGATAACTTACGGGCAGGTCACACGGTTTAGCGGCAACTACAGCGATTATGTAAGGCAGAAAAAAGAGCGGTACGAGAAGCAGTTAAAAGATCATATCGCGCAGCAAAAAGAGATAAAGCGTCTGACCGAGCTTGTGGAGCGATTTAAGAACAAACCGTCAAAGGTTGCTATGACACGCTCGAAGCTTAAGCAGATAGAGCATATGGAGCTGGTTGCGCGCCCTGCGGATTACGATACAAAAAGCTTTCAGGCAGAGTTTACTCCGAAGCTTGAGACAGGCAAGGATCTGCTGTTTGCCAAGGATCTTGTGATCGGCTACGATCGGCCTCTTGCCACAGTTAATCTTGATATTAAACGGGGTGAGAGACTTGGCATTGTGGGAGACAACGGGATCGGAAAATCAACTCTCCTAAAAACTCTTGTGGGGGATATCAAACCTCTGTCGGGTGATTTTAGATTCGGGGTTAATGTGCAGATAGGTTATTTTGACCAGAGGATGGCGCAGTACACTTCAGACAAAACGGTCATAGACGATTATCATGACACCTATCCGGATCTGACACAGACCCAGGTAAGAAACCAGCTCGGTGCATTTTTGTTCACGCAGGATGAAGTGTACAAGGAAGTGTCGGCTCTTTCGGGAGGCGAGCGTGTGCGCCTGTGTCTTGCAAAGATATTTCACACGAAGCCGAATGTGCTCATACTTGATGAGCCGACAAACCATATGGACATGATCGGCAAGGAAACGCTTGAGGCGATGCTTGCATCC
Organism: Lachnospiraceae bacterium UBA2868; assembly: GCA_002350465.1. The sequence continues at coordinate 1,767 of DEEW01000101.1, read as the reverse complement.
TTCCCGGGAACAGTTATATTTGTATCCCATGACAGATACTTTGTAAAAAAAGTTGCGACGCAGATCCTCGATATGAGAGTGGACGGGGCGTGGCTGTATCCCTTTGGGTATGAAGATTATGAAAGTCGCGAGCGACCGGCGCCCTTTCGGACAGGCCCCGCGACAATAACAGAACCATCAATGGGTATCACGACGTCACAGGCGGAGCGTTTGGCCGGTAAAGAGGCAGACCGCAGGAAGCGTCAGAAGAAAAAGCTTGAAGATAAGATAGAGTCCATTGAAAAAGAGATAGAGGAATTGAAAGAAGAGCTGTGCAAACCGGAGTATGCAAGTATGTATTCCAAACTGACCGAGATACAGAATGAGATTGATGCAAAAGAAGAAGAACTGCTTAACGTTATGGAAGAGTGGGACAATTCGTGAAGCAGTGTGATTTTCAATTAATGATTGTAAAGGGATTGTAAAGAGGAAGATATAATTATGAGAGATAACTTAACACAGTCGGATATCGACAAGATGGAAGCCGAGATCGAATACAGAAAGCTGACGTTACGTCCGAAACTGATAGAGGATGTCAAGATTGCGAGAGCTCACGGAGATTTGTCCGAGAACTTTGAGTATTACGCCGCAAAGCGTGAGAAGAACATGAATGAGTCCAGGATCAGGTATCTTGACAGGATGGTCAGGACTGCCAATATCATCGAGGATTCGTCGGCTGATGACGAAGTGGGGATCAACAATACTGTTACTGTCGAAATTGTTGATGACGGAGAGATAGAGCAGTACAAGATAGTGACCACGATCAGGAGCAATTCCCTTATCGGATACATAAGCATAGAGTCCCCCATGGGGAAGGCTCTTATGGGACACAAGATAGGGGAAAGGGTTACGGTGCACGTTAACGATGATGTATCCTATGATGTGATAATAAACGATATTGACAAGTCAACGGATGATGCCGATGACAAGATTAGCCAGTACTAACGGTAGAAAATCATAGGGTGGCTGTAATTGAACGTGTAACGTTACTATGATATAATATGTCCCGATATACGTTTGAAAGTTAGTATTTTTATTCGGGTTTTTCACGATCATATATGATCAGCGGATAAATTAGGAAAGGCGGACAACATAATGGCATTACTTGAAAAATGGCGTAAAATGGCCTACAACGAGACAGAGGATAAAAATAAACTCCAGAAACTGTGGGCTGATTATTTTGAGGTTGAAAAGGGCATTTACCAAAAACTTCTGGCCGATCCGGATACAGTAGTTACAGGTACGGTTGCAGAGCTTGCCGAAAAATACGGGACAGACATCATGACAATGACCGGATTTCTGGACGGTATCAACGACAGTCTTGTTAAGCCTAACCCGATAGAAGAAATGACTGAGGATACAGAAGTGAGCCTCGGATTTGACAAGGAACTTCTGTACAAGAACATGGTTGCTGCCGGAGCAGACTGGCTCTACGGCCTTACCGAGTGGAATGACATTTTCGACGAGGAAAAGCAGAAGGAGCTGTACAAGGAGCAGAAGAGAAGTCAGACAGTCCGCCATGAAGGACCGAAGATCGGTAGAAACGATCCGTGCCCTTGCGG
>DEEW01000101.1:0-160 GCA_002350465.1 Lachnospiraceae bacterium UBA2868 | reverse complement strand
AGCGGCAAGAAGTATAAGAAATGTTGTGGTGCAGGCAGATAGGGGGAACCGCTTTGCGGTGGGACCCTGTCTGCACCGCGAGGCCCATCGCGAAGCGATATCAAATGGCCGAGCGTCCTTGTTATAGGCAGATAGGAGAGATATATTATGAAAATCACAC
>DEEW01000006.1 GCA_002350465.1 Lachnospiraceae bacterium UBA2868 | reverse complement strand
ATTTTTTTGGATAATAGCTTCTCTAAGATGTTTTTTTGACATTTAATGAGAAGATAATTTGCATCACTTTTGAATACCTCGAATCCGATTCCCGACAACTCCCGGGTCAGAAAATCACGTTCGGTTTTAATCATTTTAATTGAATCGTTAAAAAATTTTCCGTCCTTTGCAAAGCAGGATAATCTTCTCATATATGCATTTGATACAGATGAGAGATTCCATTCCGGAAGGTAGCGGATAAGCTTAAAAACGTTGTCAGCACCGCTTATGACATATCCCATTCTTATTCCGGGAAGAGCAAAACACTTGGTAAATGATTTTATAACAAACAGGTTTTTGTATTTTAAGATCAGCTCCGAATACTTCTCATCAGTGTTTTTCGCATACGCATCCGAGAGCATGTAAAAACTCCGGTCAAGTACTACACTTATATTAAGTTCAGATGCTCTGTCGAGTATCTTCTCCAGCAGGTTACCGTCTATGTTCCTTCCTGTCGGATTATTCGGATCGGCAAGAAACACCATGTCAATCTCTTCCGTAAGGGCTGCAAGAACGTCTTCGGTCAGACGGAATCCTTCGTCTTCCCTCAGCAAGCATCTCCTGATGTCGCAATCCCCTATGCAGTTCAGTGCATAGCCGTAACCGCTGTAACATGGTTCGATCAAAAGAGCCTTCTTAGGGTTACGCATGCGTGCAATTGCGAGCAGTAATTCGGATGCTCCGCTCCCGGCATAAACACATTCAGGCTCTACATTCTCCATATCTGCTATAGCTGATCTTACGGCCCTCTGTTCCGGATCCGGGTAAACTCCTGCCGATGCCATACCTTCTGCCGCAGCTTCGCCCATGACAGTCTTTAACTCATCAGTCACATACGGGTTCAGACTTACCGAAAAGTCAAAGTTAACGCTGTTATTATAAATGTCGCCGCCGTGTCTCATCCGCGACACACCTCCAGTAATCCAATTATAATTATTAACACAGTCACTCCTTCAGTCACAAACATAAGCGTAATGGCGCGTCTGATATCCTCTGCCTCGATCTTCCGGGTATCATCCCCGATATACGGTTTATCAACAGCTGCTCCGCCGTAATAACTTCTTCCGCCCAGTCTGATGCCCAGTGCACCGGCACAGACGCTCTCGGTCTGGGCGCTGTTGGGGCTGTTATGCTTCAGCCGGTCACGCCTGTATACCGACAGGGCTCTTTTCACCGAATAATACGGCATTCCCTCGTCCGAAGATCCCCTTAAACTGCTTATTACCCTTGTATATATACTCATCATCCCGGCAGATATGATCATAAATACAGCACTTATCCTTGATGGGATGAAGTTTGCCACATCATCCGCCCGGGCGGCAAATCTGCCGAAGTACACGTATCTGTCGTTCTTATACCCAATCATTGAATCCATGGTGTTTATGGCCTTGTAGAACATTCCGAGAACGGGACCGCCCAATGCCGTGTACAGAAGCGGTGCTATAACGCCGTCTGAAGTATTCTCCGCCACAGTTTCAACGGTTGCCCTCACGATCCCGGCCTCATCAAGCACTTTTGTATCACGTCCTACTATCATGGAAAGTGCCTCCCTTGCCCTCTCAAGGTGCCCTGTGTCCGGTTTTTCACCTTCTGATACATCCTTCAGACATTCATACACTTTCATGCTTTCATCACGCAAAGACCTTGCCGCAAGGCAATAGTATGTAAGGACTGTCTCAACCGCCACAAACATAATTTTACCCGTAAATGCTGATGCCAGGACAATAGCCGAAGTAACCAGAGCCGTTGTCAGAGTAACAGCCAGCCACAGCAGGAATCCCCTAAATAACAGCGAACGCTTCAAGATTTTTCCGGTGTCCGGATACAGCCGCCGCTCAAGTGAAGATATAAGAACTCCGATTGCCCTTACAGGGTGAGGAATTGTATGGGGATCGCCAAGACACAGATCAATCCATATTCCGCCTGCCAATGCGATCATATGTAATATCAGATAATCTCTCATCGTTCACTCTCACCCGTAAAATGTACCCGTCAAGGTTCGGTATCAGGTAATCATGGTACTTACCGCCGCACAGTCCGCTCATTATTGCCATGATACAGCCGCCATGGCACACTATCGCTATTTTGTCATTGTTACCGGACAGCTTAATGATGTTATGTAAACTATCCATTGTCCTTGCCCGAAACTCCTCTATGCACTCTCCGTTTGGAAACTGCAAAGTTCCGTCCGAGTCGATCCATTGCTGGTAGCGCGGATCATCCGATAACTCCGCAGCGGATTTTCCCTCAAAATCCCCGAAGTCGATCTCCGTCAGTTCCTCCACGATCCTCACATCTTTATCGTAGAAAACTAGTCCGGCGGTATCTTTTGCACGTTTAAGAGGACCCGTAAATATAACGGCTCCCTCCGATATTGCACGCAACCCGTCTCTTTTTGCTATTATCTCTTTTATTCCGTCATCCGAAAGTTCCTCATCAACGCCACGGCCCATGTATTTTCCGAGAGCGTTATATGCGGTCTTTCCGTGCCGAATAAGTATTATTGTCTTGATCTCGTCCATTTTCCATCCCTTTTCAAAGGTCAGTGCTTTATCTGACAATTATCCGGACTGTAATTTGCACCAAAAGTGGGCCTGTCTGATAGGGCGCAGGTCGCTCAAACCCGTCCGATAAGCAGCATTGCCGAAATCGCAAGTATTGCCAGTGCAAACACTTCCGAAGCCGTCACATAGTAGCCGGCTGTATCTCCGGTAACCCCTCCGAATTCTTTCATTGTCATATGCTTATAAAAGCAAGTGAACACAATGAATGCGGCAAGTATTATGCCGGTGTATACGGCATTAAGATATGCCATAAGGGCGATTGGCACAATAAGCTGGATCATAAGTGCGACTATGCAGGCGTTCCCGTTCTCTTCGACCTCCTCTGCAAGCATTCCGTCTTTTTTGGCTTTTTTCATATAAACGGAAGTAAGGGCGGCAAGTGCTCTCGAAACCATAAAGACCGCGCAGGCAAGAACATAAATGGGACGTTCGGATTGGGAATCGAGATTAATAATGACCACAAGTGAACTTACTGCAATTATGCCAAGTATCAGCAGCCGCACTACGGCAAAAGCTCCTATATGGGGATCCTTTAGGATCTCAAGCTTCTCCTGCTGAGATTTAAGCGAGCTTCGCGCGTCAACCGTATCCATGAACCCATCAACGTGAAATCCACCTGTTATAACAAGCGGAACTATAACAAGTATCATCGCCCTTACCGATACCGGAGCTGGAAGGTATGACAGAAGCCGTATCAGGAAGAACATTACAGCCCCGATAACTGCCCCCACAAGTGGCAGAAACATTATACAGTTTTTAATATCCTCATCCTTTGCCCGAAATCCCGGCACCGGGATCTTCGAATACATGGAAAAAGCCGCCGGTATGCTCCTTAATGCCTTCATGATCACTCTCCTTTACTGATCCTGTACGGAACGTTTTGTCCGCACCCTCTTCTATAGTTATGTTAACCATTCTCAACAGTTTTTTGTATAATCGTGTATCCGCATCGTCATTATCATCATCTGCATATTCGCTTGTAACAACTATAAGACTGCCGGATTTTTTCCCCAATTCGAACACCTTGTTTGCCGCCCTTTTTGCAAAATCATTTTCGCCATCTTCTCCTATGCGGCAAAGTCTGTACATATCAGGCAGATCATACATCATATTTCCCACAAGGTTAGCAACACATTCAAGCAAAATCACACTGTTTTTCGGATCACTTATGAATCTGTCGGCTGTCTCTATCCCGATTTCTATCTCAAGTGTGGTAAATCCCTTACCTTCCCTGGCCTGTCTGTGCCTTTTTACTCTCCTTGCACCATCATCATCCATTACTTTCATGGTAGCTATGTAGTATCTGTCAGAGTAGGGCTCGCTTAATGCAATATCCTCAGCAAGAGCGGATTTTCCGCTTCCGGGCGGCCCCGACACTAATGTGATCATATGTCAAACCTTTCATATTGGGCAATATCGGTATCCGAAAATGATATTCCGTTATTGTAGACTGACATTACCATATCGAGGAGCGGAAAGAGCATTACGGCCCCGGTTCCTTCTCCAAGAGCCATATCCGCATGTATGACCGGAATCAGACCCAGCATATCAAGTACCATCTGACTTCCTTTTTCCCTTCCGCTGTGTGAAGCAAGAAAATATCCCTTTACATTCGGATTAAGAGCTGACGCTGCAAGAGCTGCGACCGCACTTATGAACCCATCTATAACAATTGTTATTCCAAGCTGTGCGCATCTTGTATACAATCCAGCAAGTCCCGCAATATCAAGGCCTCCTACGGATTTTAATGCATTAAAAACATATGGTTTTTCATGTTCATTTACGGGTATGTTATTTAATTTATGAAGGCTTAAAGATCTTTTTATAACATCTGTTTTCTTTTTAAGGCCCTCATCGGAAAGGCCGGCTCCTCTGCCAACCGTCTCTTTGACTCCACATCCGGACAGGGCGCAAAACAACGCTGTGGAAGTTGTCGTGTTACCTATTCCCATCTCTCCCGTGGCAACAAGCTTTATCCCCCGCTTACTGCACATATCCGCAACCGACATTCCCGCACTTATGGCCGCAAGGCATTCTTCTTCGGTCATAGCCGATTCCCTTGAGATGTTTCCCGTTCCGTGTTTAATCTTCATACCGGTAACGCCCGGGATTATCTCATCAGAGTTTATTCCCAGATCTACAGGAATTATGTCAACCGGATAACCTTCGGTCATTACCCCTACAGTGCTTTTTTTTGCTCCCATCAGTCTGGCAACCGAAAGGGTCACATCCGAAGATGTCTGGGATACTCCCTCGCAGGTCACACCGTTATCGGCAATCATTATAACAAGGCCTTTTTTTGATATGTCCGGTCTGTCCGTGCGCTGATTGGAAGCTATTTTACATACCATATCTTCGAAATAACCGAACCCGTCAATCGGCTTTGCCAGACGATCAAACCTCTTTTTTGCCCTTTCGTATACATTCTTGTCAGGCTCATTTATGATTATCCCAAACAGTTCGTCTTTTGTCATTTTCTCTTCTCAACAGTCGTTAAATATTTCTTTGTAAACCCATCATCCGGTAAACCGAGTCCATATCAAGGCTCGTCCGTACGGTATCCGCAAGAAGATCATACTGTTTCTGTTTATATCCCGCCCTGTCGGCAAGAGCTGATACATCAACACTCTTTTCGTTAAGTTCCGATATGATCCGGACAATGTCCGCTGCCATCATATTCTCGTCAAATATGCCATGTACATATGTCCCGTAAACATTGCCGAGGCAGTATCCGCTTCCTCCGGATGTAAACTCACAGGCTCTGTCAAAGGGCTCCGTCTGCCCCATATGTATCTCATAGCCTTTTATCTCATGTCCTGCAAGTGGCGACAATACACCTGTCGGCACGCTTATATTTCCGGCAAATGATTTTCTCATTTTCGAGGATTTCATTACCGTATCAACGGGCAGAAGTTCAAGGCCGGTCTCCCTTTCCGTTCCCTCAACACCTTCCGGATCTTCGATATTGCGGCCAAGCATCTGAAATCCTCCACATATGCCGAATACAGGTATATCCTCACCGGCAAGTTTTACGATCACATCGGCAATTCCCGAAGCTTTAAGCCATTTTAAATCTCCTACCGTATTCTTGGTTCCCGGGATTATGAGCATATCAGGCTTTCCTATCCGTTCGGGGCGGTTTTCATACCTTACGGAAATATCATCCGATTCCTCGAAAACGTCAAAGTCAGTGTAATTGGCTATATGCGGAAGCCTGATTACTACAATATCAAAGTCATTCGCCTCTCTTCTTGAGAATCTGTCGGAAAGAGAATCTTCATCATCAATGTTAATATCCATATAAGGGATCACGCCGGTCACGTCACACTTTGCCTTTTCCTTAAGCATATCGATACCCGGTGCCAAAAGAGCCTTATCGCCTCTGAATTTGTTGATCACAAGTCCTCTTACCCTGTTTCTTTCACTATCATCCAGAAGATCAAGGGTTCCGATAAGCTGCGCAAACACCCCGCCCCTGTCTATATCCCCCACAAGGAGTACCGGGGCATCCAGCATTTGGGCAAGTCCCATATTTACTATATCATTTTCCTTAAGGTTAATCTCGGCAGGAGAGCCTGCACCCTCAATAACTATAATGTCATATTCGGATGAAAGACTGTCATATGCAGCTTTTATAGTGGAAACCAGCGTTTTTTTGTATTCAAAATACTCAGCTGCCCGCATATTTCCGACCGGCTTCCCCATAACGACCACCTGGGAGCCGCTATCGTCCGTAGGTTTTAGAAGTATGGGATTCATGCGTACGTCCGGTTCTGCTCCGGCACAAACAGCCTGCATTACCTGGGCTCTGCCCATCTCAAGCCCGTCAGCGGTAACAAACGAATTGTTTGCCATATTCTGTGACTTGAAGGGTGCCACCTTGTACCCGTCCTGAGCGAAGATCCTGCAGAGCGCCGCCGCTATAACACTCTTGCCCACGTTTGACATCGTGCCCTGGATCATTAAATGTCTCGATTTGTTCCTCTTATCAGCAGAACAGT
>DEEW01000092.1:22003-27347 GCA_002350465.1 Lachnospiraceae bacterium UBA2868 | reverse complement strand
AGCTCGTCGGGCTCATAACCCGAAGGTCGTAGGTTCAAATCCTACCCCCGCTATTTAGCCTGAACCTTACGGTCCGGGCTGTTTTTTTATTCCATAATTAATACAACATCCAGATGTTTAATTTCGGATAAAATATGAACTTAAACGAACAGAAGAAAACCGCACTAATAACATATCTGATCCTGATTGCTGCAATTGTATTGTTATTTTTTGCTTATATTGCTATAGCAAATATTATTGGGAATTCTTTTGACGAGAGTACACCGGAAGAAACGGAGGCAGAAATTGCTGCGGAAAGAGAATTATTCGCGAAACTGGATGAGATGTATTCTGCCGGTGATTATGAAGGATTGGTTGGGCTTATATATAGCAGCGAAGCAGAAAAAATCAATGTTCGAAATTATGGGCATTATGATCTTGCTGAATTTTACAGAGATTATTTAAAAATCAAGGATTATTATATACCTATGCTTGATAGTGGAAGCATTTCGGGAATTGATGCCAGGGAGATGACAAGCATTGTCTTTTCATTTTATTACAGATGCTATGATAATACCATGGGAGTGACCGGAAACTCTTCAAGGGATGATATAAAAATACTTGATGATATAAGGGACACATATATTTTAGAGATTCTATCTGATCGTATGGGATACACTATTGACGATATGGAGGCTTGCAGGAATGAAATTATGAAAGGTAATTTTTTTCATTCCGATGCGGTATATAAGTATTCCGACAAATACTACGAAAGATACAGATAAATATAAACACAATAAATCAGACTGTGTTAAAATACTTAATGATTGATTTTGTATAACATCTGGGATTGATTAACGGAGAGCAATATGTCGATTATTTCACTGCAATTTTTTATAGCACTTTTTGCTGTATGTATCATATATTTTGTATTACCTGCAAAAGCCCAGTGGGTATGGCTTCTGATTGTCAGCCTTGGATTTTATTACAGCCAGATGTACTATTCCCTGGCCGGATGTATATTTTTTATTGTAATCATCCTTATAAACTGGGCCGGATCACAGTATTGTAATGAGAATAATTCCCACAGAAGGATTATATACACTTCAACATTAATATTTGATGTTATTACACTTGTGCTATTCAAGTATTCAAAATTTCTGTATGAAATAATCCTTGCGGCGGGAAGAATTTTTAAAGCAGATCTGACAAATGATATATGCGGATATATAGTATACTACACGCAGGAAAACTGCCCGGAGCGAATATCCTATTTCATGCTGATACTTATCGCATATATAACAGATGTGTACTGGGGCAAGAGCAAAGCCCTCAGAAATCCCGCAAAGACTTTTCTGTTTGCGTCTTATTTTCCGCTTATGACTTCAGGTCCGATAGTTACCTTTGAGCAGATGGAGAACCAGCTGTTTGGGGAAAAGCATCGTTTCTCGTATGACAGGTGTGTTCGCGGAATGGAGAGGGTTCTTTGGGGCCTGTTCAAAAAAATGGTCATTTCGGAGAGACTGGCTGTTATAGTTTCACGAATCTACGATTATTACGAGGTGTACAACGGACTGTATATTTTTGTTGCTGCGGCATTATTTGCTTTTCAGCTATATTGCGATTTTTCGGGACTTATGGATATAGTTCTGGGTATATCAGAAGTACTGGGAATCTACCTTCCCGAGAACTTCAATACTCCGTTTTATTCTGTTAATCTGTCAGAATTCTGGAGACGCTGGCATATCACATTGGGTGCGTTTTTGAGAGATTATGTTCTCTATCCGATTCAGAGAAGTAAAAATTTCAAAAACCTTCGTAAGTGGTGCAAAAATCACTTAGGCAAAGGATACGAAAAGAAATTCAATATACCGCTTTATTTAAGCCTTCTTGTTTCGTGGTTTTTGATAGGATTATGGCATGGCGGAGGATGGAACTATATATTCGGTGTAGGCTTGTATATGTGGGCTGTTATAGTTTTAGGAGAGATATTGACACCGGCCTTTGCATGGATTGTTAAGATTCTGCATATAAATACAAAATGTGCTACATATACATTTTTCCTGAGATTAAGAACCTTTATTCTCTTTATGTTCGGCTTGTCATTTTTTAGGGCAAAAACACTTAAAGATGGATTTTTGATGTGGAAATATGCATTCTTCAGATTTAATCCGTGGATTTTCTTTGATGAGAGTCTTTTCAATATGGGTCTTGATAGAAGAGAATGGGGAATTCTGATATTCGGCCTGATACTTTTGTTTATAGTCTCATTTATTTCTCAGAAAAGGGATGTCAGAGACTTTATCAAAGAACAGAATTTTGTGGCAAGGCTTTTAATTTTTGCGGGACTGTTTACGATGATAATCGTATACGGATATTATGGTGCCGACTTTAATGCGGCGGACTTTATTTACGGAAGATTCTAGGATATGGAAAAAAAATCGAGACTGATAAATTTCATAAAAACATTAATTATAATCGTAACGGCTGTTGCTATAGTAATCGGAACCTCTAGAATTCTTCTGCTCAAGAGTGAGGATGGCATTAATCAGTTTCAGGCGTTTTACAAGCAGCCGGAAAACTCAATAGATGTGATTTTCAGCGGAAGCTCAAAGGTATACTGCGATATATCTACGGGTGTTCTGTGGGATAATTACGGGATAGCGGCATTTGATCTTGGCGGAGCTGAAGCGCCGTCCTGGGTATCCTATTATCAGTTGAAGGAAGCACTGAAAACCCAGAGACCGAAGGTTATATGTTATGAAGTGTCGGTTGCTGCGATGTACAGTATGTTGACTCAGGCAAACAACTGGGCGTCGGATAATTCCTACGGGATGAAGTGGGGAAAAAACAGAGTTGATTTAATCAAGGAAAACTCGGAAGAGGAGGAATTCTTATCGAGATTGAATCCGTTTAATATAATGCATGGAAGATACAAAGATCTTGATGAAAATGATTTTACAAATGTAAGGAATAGTGTAGTTTATAAGGGATTTGATCCCAGAGAAGCAGTTATTGAAATGGATACACCAACTATGGATGGAGTAATAGAGACGGAACCATGCACGGAGAAAGAAGATATCTATTTCAGAAAAATCATAGAATTGGCCAAACAGGAGGGAATCCCGATATTGTTGTTTGCTTCCCCTTACGGAGTAACTGAAAAAGAGCAGAAAATACTTAATTATATCGGAGTTTTAGCGGAGGAAGAAGGTGTAGAGTTCATTGATTTTAACAGAAAATATGATGAATTAGATATGGATTTTTCTTCCGACATGGCAGATGGGGGACATCTAAACTATAGCGGTAATTATAAATTTACGAAATACTTTGGATCAATACTGAAAGATAAGTATGAAATTCCCGACCATAGAGGAGATACAAGGTATTCTTCATGGGAATGGGACTCGGCATTACAGAATTTTGAAAGAAATGACCTGATAATAGAAAAAAGCGAAGATGCTGTAGAAATTCTTAATCTGGCGCAGAAAGGCTATATAGTATTCGGAGTAAATGGGGAAAAAGCATATATAATTGATGATGGGAATATTGTATCTGAAGGGGATCCCGGATTTCGGCTGACTTACACAAAGGGGAAAGACTCTTTTTTGTTTACGGAATGGGATGATAAGGGAAACCATCTCGTATCACTTTTTGTGAATGATGATGAATATATTGAGTATTACGGAAATATACTGTTTATTTATGATACCGTCAATCATAAGTATATAAAATCTATATATTATTAAGTATGAATCAGTCAAAGCGTTTAGATTATCTTGATATGGCAAAGGGCATCGGTATCTTTTTCGTTGCTCTCGGACATATGGAGGATATCGCTACAGGAACCCGTGTGTGGATATCTTCTTTCCATATGCCCCTCTTTTTTATCATTTCCGGAATTCTGATGGCTGTGAAGGATGAGCCTTCCAGAGATTATAAAGAATCCGTAAAAAAGAGATTCAGGGGTGTTATAATACCGTACCTGTGGTTTTCGCTGAGCTATTTCATCATAGATATTGGGAACTTAAAAATAGTTCATAATATCGATCTGCGCACTTTTATAGTTGATACGATAGATTCCGTAACTTTTTACGGGATGAGCGTTCTATGGTTCTTGCCGGCATTGTTTTTGGCATCAGTTGGATTCTTATATCTTAAAAAGAAATTCCCCGATAAATATGTGATTCCAGGAATATTTGTTATTGCAGCGATTGCGTATTTTATAAAGCTTCAGTTTGCCAAATTGTATGCTGCGCATGAAGATTCAATTCTTATCACTTCCCTGATCAATATTGTTTACATTTTCCTGCGGGCGGCTATTGCCCAAAGCTTTGTGGGAATAGGCTATTATACTAAGATCATTTTTGACAGAATGGCTGCCTCAAGGGCAAAAATCACAAGCTTTGAGTCATCCCGTGGGGGTACGCTTGCTGTCGGGATCATGATGCTTGCCGTTAACATGGCTCTTGCAACACAAAACGGGTGTGCAGACTTAAGAAATATAATACTGAACAATGTGGTAGTTTATTATCTTGGAGCATTTTTCGGATGTTTTGGGATAATACTGATATGCAAAGCTGTACCTGCAGTAAAGCTTATAACTTATTTCGGGCGCAACTCAATCATTGTAATGGCCTGCCACATCAATTATTATATTCTATATGCAGGAATTAAGCTGGCGTGGCTGGTTGATTCGGTAAACAAACGTGCAAAGCACTACGTGTTTGTTGCGGTAGTCATGATAACGGTTTTTGCGTTGTCTGCGGTTGTAATAGAAGTTATCAACCGGTATTTTCCTTTTGTTCTCGGAAAGAATTATGTAAGAAAGCCGGAGACGAAAAATGTCTGATACGAAAAAAAGACTTGATTATCTGGATATGACAAAAGGACTCGGTATGATACTCGTACTTATCGGGCATCTGCAGGGAGATTCGATATTTACATTTTCTCCGTATATCCAGCCTTTGTGTGTATTCATTTTTTCATTTCATATGCCCATGTTTTTTATCGTATCCGGAATCCTTCTGGCAATAAAAAACGATGAGGTTAAACCACTGAAAGAGGTTGCAAAATCAAGGTTTCGGGGGATCATGATCCCGTACTTATGGTTTTCCCTTTTTTACCTGATAGTGGTTGTTGCTGCACTTATTAAAGGTGAGATAGCGGTACAGACTCTGTACCTTAATATCTGGTATGTTATAAGCGGTTACGGGATGAATGTATTATGGTTCCTTCCGGCACTTTATCTCGGTGAGCTTCTCTTTATTCTCCTCAGAAGACGGATAAGAGATCATATACCGTTTATTACTGTTGTGGTATTGTCAAATGCGATAGTATATTTCCTGTCGTATTTTGTCGGGAT
>DEEW01000092.1:20480-21813 GCA_002350465.1 Lachnospiraceae bacterium UBA2868 | reverse complement strand
GCATATATCGTTCTCGGATTAATGCTTTTCGGAGTCTGTTTCGGGCTGTTTCGGGTAAACAACGGAATTGATTTTCGCTCTCTGGCATTTAGAAATGTATTCTTCTTCTTCGTGTGTGCGCTTTCGGGAAGTTTCGGAATGATATCACTGTGTAAGGGATTACCGAGAATACCGCTGTTCTGCTATTGGGGAATCGGGTCACTGATCTTCATGGCAACACATAACTCACAGACGGTGCTTACGTTTTCGCTTAAGACAGCAATGTATGTCAATCAGTATTTGACAAGGGCGCGGGGTTATATCTGTTATGCAATAGTTATCGTGATAATAACAGCTTACTCGACCTTTATGATATGGCTTATCAGACGATTTTTCCCGTTTATAATAGGAAAACCGTTTAAACTGCCGTGGAAAAGGAATTAGTATAATAGGAGCATTTCTATGGATAAAATCATAACATCAAACGATCTTGTATACCTGTTCAGGATATTTTTGGCAATATGCGCCGGAGCGGTAATAGGCTATGAACGTGAACACAGATACAAAGTAGCTGGGCTTCGGACGCATATTCTGATTTCACTGGCATCAGCACTTATGATGATAATATCCAAATATGCATTTTTTGATGTTCTCAATATAGCAGGTTATTCTGGTCTGGGACTTGATGTATCGCGTGTTGCTGCCGGAATAATAGCCGGTATGGGTATATTTTCAGGCGGAATCGTATTTATAGGAAAACGGGGAAATGTGTCGGGTCTTACTACTGCCGCCGGAATATGGGCAATGATAGGTATCGGAATGGTCATCGGTGCAGGTATGTATGCTGTCGGGATCGGGTCTGTCATATTTGTGGAGCTTGTACAGTTAATATTACACAGGGATCTTGCCATATATAAGCATGAGGTAGTTGCATCGATTACAGTAAAGCTTCCGGATGCGGACAGCAGTTATGACAGTTTTGCAAATAAAATGTCTGATTATGGGACGAGGTTGTACTCGATGAGATGGGAGAGGAATTCGGAAGGAACATTTACACTCCGGTGCGATGCGGTATTTAACAGGAAATACAACAGAGGAGAAGTTCTAAAGATTCTCAGTAAGATAGATGGGGTTACCGGATTCGAGCTTCAGTAAATGCCGTTAATTCGGTTGACGCAGGGATAATATTTGTTTATAATTCAGATTCGGGAATAAAAGGAGTGTTGGGCCACTCCACCGATAACATGGGCCCCTCCTTACAACATAATCAAAGGAGTGTCGGGCCATTTAGAGTTCGCCTTCGGCGAAAGGCCCTCCACGTGTAGTAAGGAATCTTCCCACTTCGTGGGCCCCT
>DEEW01000092.1:20071-20424 GCA_002350465.1 Lachnospiraceae bacterium UBA2868 | reverse complement strand
CGAGGGTTCGAATCCCTCCGTCTGCGCTTGTCTTAAAAGGCCGGAAGCCTAGCAAATAAGGGTTTCCGGTTCTTTTTGGTCTGAATTGGATGGTCAAAAAGTTGGTCTAAAATTGGTCCAGAAAACTAATTGGTCAGTTTACGCTTATTAAGAGCATCAAGGGCTGTCTGAAGATCATAATCGACGAAATAATGGTCTGCAGCGACTTGTTTACTGTTTCTGCATAGAAGTGATGCAAGTTCAAAGTCGCCTTTGGTCAAATTTACAATACAAAGCTATTTCATAAATATGATGTCACTATTAAGTGTGATCAGAAATGTGTGATTCTATTAGGTGCAAATGGCGTTGGAAAA
>DEEW01000092.1:18103-20029 GCA_002350465.1 Lachnospiraceae bacterium UBA2868 | reverse complement strand
CATCTTGTATATGATATACTATACACAAACATTTTATGAGGAATTCTTTTGGCTGTTAATGAAAGACATGGATGGATGTTGCCGAGCAATCTGAAGGTTGGCGACACTCTTATATATAGAGTTAGAGACGATAACCAGAAGCACAAGCCGTTTATCCGTAAGGTGGTTGTAAAATATAGGCTTGAAGACCGATTTGTCGCAGAAACAGAACGCGGCAACAAATATTATATTGGATCATGGAATGCGTCCGACTTTGAATTGCAAAGATCAAACCTTTAAATAATGCGGAAATAAGGAAATGATATATGGATACATATTATCTCGTTGATTACGAAAATGTGGGGAGCGGGGGCGTTTCAAAGTGTGGAAGCCTTGAAAAAACCGATCATCTCCACATTTTTTATACGGAAAATTCGAAGAAGATAGACCTTGATATAGTTGATAACCATGGCAATGCAGCGTTTGAAACGCATAAGGTTCCGACAAAAAGCCAGTCCGTAGATATGCATATTGTATCATATATGGGATATCTGATTGGGAAACACCTCGGTGGGAACATAAAGATTGTTATTATCAGCAAGGATAAAGATTACGACAATTTGATCAAATTCTGGGGAGACAAAGCAGAGATAACAAGGAAACAAAAGATTGAGGGTTCCACCAAGAAAACCAGTAAAGATGATATCAAAACCCAACAGAGCAAGTCTATCACAGAAAAATCAGTAAAAGCAAAGCTGAAAACACAACTAAATTCGGAAATACAGAAGATCCTGTCTCAAAACGGGTACGAACAAACAGAAATCACTAAAATTGCAAAACTCGTGGGTAAGAGGTATGGAAAAGAGAATATGAAAAACAGCGTCCATAACGATTTGAGACAGGAGTATACGGATTATGACGAGATATACAAACTAATAAAACCGCTTCTTTCTAAATATATATAAGGTGTGAGGGCATTTGGATCATAATCCAGATGCCTTTTTCTCCACTAACGGTTGGGACCGACATACTCTGCACTGAGAACATATTGAAAAGTCTCATACATAAACCGTTCGGCAGCAGGCTCAAGTTCAAGCAACCGACTTATCAAACCTTTCTGCATTTCACTTATACTCCCGGGAACACCAAAAATCTCCCGGATCGTATAGTTTGCATCGGTAAACATCCGTAATATTTCATTATATGTGAACATATGGATGTGTGTCTTATCCAGCAAACCGTTCTCTGAATATGTGAAGTTTCCTTTTAACAATTCTTCTATAACAGATATATGCATTACATTGGGAATGCAGGCAAGTATCCTGCCCCCGGGCTTGAGCACACTTGTCACGTATTCGATCGTCCGGAGAGGATTGTGCAGATGCTCCAGAACGTCTCCGAAGATGATGTAGTCAAATTTCTCATCAAAAGGCAGATCCTCATCTTCGATATTGCCTGCCCTTGTATCAGCAAATACGGACGCTATCTCAACAGCCGGTTCACTGATCTCAAGCCCGAACACATTTGCGTTCGGAAATCGATTTTTGATCTCAAGAAGAGTGGCGCCACAATCACATCCGATCTCAAGCACATTTAGATCTCTGTCCGGTTCACAATCAACCAAAGTGGTTATGCTGGCATTGTATAATGTGTTGAAATAGTGAGTTCCCCAGCATTTTTCCATAAAAGCAGCATCTTCATCCAGATACTTTGCCGAGTATGCCGAAATCACCGGCTCTCCAGGTAGAAGATTCCATATTACAGCCTCGGATCTTACCACACTCCGGAAGCCGTTCTTTAAGCCCTTAAATGCCATCTGGATCAGCATTTTGTTAAATGATCCGAGGTTTATTTCAAATCCGCCGATTTTCTTCAGAGTATCGGCTTTTATGATAACCGGGCCTGATGATATAGCCAGTACATTTTTAACGGTAACAGAATCTGCAC
>DEEW01000092.1:14876-18098 GCA_002350465.1 Lachnospiraceae bacterium UBA2868 | reverse complement strand
TGCACCGATCGAGTACTGCGATGCTTCACCGTAATTTGACACATCAACAGAAGGCTTCTGGCTCTGGTATTCCCCGTTTATAATCCCGCCGATCATGCCGATCGTATCATCTGAATATAAAGATCCGTACATCCTGTCAAGCGCAAACGGAGTAAGCAGATAATGAGCTTCCATAAAAAGGATGTCCGTGTTGATATCAAGCTCCCTTGTCACATCAGACAGAAGAAAGCCTGCCTTTTCCTCGCCTTCATCCATATAAACATACGTAAGATCATTCTGACCGGACGCCCATTCCCGCAATCCGTCCTGTGAATGGTTATCCACAAGGACCACCTCTACATCTTCAGGATCGGCAAAATTCCGAAACCCCTCCACTGTCAGTTTGGCGTATTCGATCTCGTTATTTGCTATGATGATTGCTGTAAGTTTTTTCATATGTCTTCCACACTTTCTATTATGTGAAGGAGTTCCTGTGCGCGGTTACTCCACAAATGATCTCGCATGACTTTATTGCGCCCGCTCTTTGCCAGGGTCTCATCATCTGCATGTCTTCTGATCAACTCAGGGATTTTGCTGATCTCGGACAGCGAATAATACAATATATCTTTTCCGGAAACGAACTGTTGGGATAATGCATCGGTCATATCTGTAAGAGCTATGGATCCTGCACACATCGAATCAAGAACACGCTCCGTAATGCAGTTCTTGTGCCAGGTCATAACATTGAGACTTATTTTTGACTCGGCATAGATCTTTGAAATATCCGAAGCATCTTTTGAATCGTGGATACGCAGGTTTGATCGTTCGGAAAACGGGGACGCATTCCAACTTGCGCCAAATACGTCAACACATATCCCGTCATCGAGAACAGTCTGTATGACCTTCTCCCGAAACAGTCCTGTCACTACCGTTACCGCAATGGAATTAATTTTATTCAGAAGATTCAGAAAACCCTTTTCATTCATGGGGATCCCTAAACGGTCAATTGTTAATTGAAGGGCTCTCTCTGTGGTAAGGTCATTCTGTTTGATAAGAATATCCAGATAGGTATCCCTGAAGGTTTCCCCGTCGGCACCGCCGAATGATACCTCCGCAAGCTTTTGTCGCCAGTCCTTGTAAGTACCGACAAAGCTCACATCATACTGCCTGCTTCCAAAAGGCTTGATCTCAAGTGTGTCATCATACCATCCTCCGGGGGGAAGAAAGAAAGCACGTCGGACCTTCTCGTAGTACCTGCTTATGAAATCCACATAATTTCTGTCCTGAGTCAGTATATAGTAATCTTTCGGAGTCTTGTCCATCTGATAAAGGAACACGGAAGGATGATCAGGCCAATAGTTGAACTTGGGACCGTTATAAAGGTCAAAGAGCGGAGTCTGTGTTCCCGGATAGTAATTATCAAAAACCGTATCCATAAAGGCGATGATCGCTTTATAATCCCTGTTTGCATACCCGGTTATGAAATCCTCGTTCGTGTCAAGATAGATCACTTCTTCTCCCATTGAAACAAACGCATCTCTTAACCGATCACTGAATGCACGAAGTATCCCATAGCACTCATATGTGCTTCCTTTAAAGATCAGAATAGGTTTTTCCATTCATTCTCCTCATGTTTATGATATACTGTATTTGCAATCCATTATAATATTAACGGATGTCATTGGTCACGTCAAAGAAAATGATGGGTATGGCATATGGGCACTACTTTGCTCTGATAAGGAGAAAAGGATGAAAATAACCGTTATAGGGATGATAAAGAACTCTGCAGATATAATAGAGACATTTATATGAGCAAACGGGTTATTTGCCGATAAATTTGTCCTTATTGATAATGAGTCTACAGATAATACCAGAAAAATCCTTCTTCAGCTTATTGACGAAGCGCAAACGCGGAAACCCGCCTTTCTTCGGGATTTAAGATTTGGTTAAGAAATCATATAGATGTGGTGTCTTTGCTAATGTGCTATAGTTTCATTAAGGAGGCTTGATATACCTATGATTAAGATGATTATCAAAATGAATGAGGAAAAGATAAGCACTTCAAAAGAGTATACGGTTGAACGCATTTATCAAGCTTTAGATAGAATTTTCTCCAATAAGGGTATGGACAGAACAGATACAGATCGCGGTATTGAGTATGTTGGCCATGACCGTCCCACAGATTTTGCTTACTTTGGCAAGATAATGCTGGGGTTGAAAGACCAGCCCTGGTTTATGGATAATGCTAAGACGTGGTTATACTGTAACAGCGATGATTCTGATAATCCCAAGGATTTTAACGAAGAGGATCTTCTTGTTCACTACGGTAAAGTCATAGCGTGAGGTGAGCATTGGAACGTAAGTATTATAAGGCGATCAATTTTGATCTTGATACAAACAAACTGAAGAAATATTATCCCAGGTATCAACAGGCATACAGTGATCTGCTTAGGTTCTTTAAGGTAAATGGGTTTTTACACAGACAAGGGTCGGGATACGTTTCAAAGGAGAAGATGTCATCTGCTGATATAGTAGATCTTATCGATGCCTTTTCTGTTTGAATTATGACAAATTATGACTTTGACGAAATAGCACTCTCTCAAACCATTGATTTTACTGCATTCTTAAAACTGTAAAGTGTTCGAATCCCTCCGTCTGCGTANNTATGTACAGGTCCTTTTTCTTTAATCCGTTCTTTTTTGCAGCGATCGGCCAACCTGAAGAGGCCGCAAGCATGTACAGGGCTCTTGGAAAGTGAAGAGGGCCGGCATAAATATCGGCAATCTCTTTTGATTCATTGATTGCATCAGCAAGATTATTAAGCCCCTCCGCCACGATTTTTGCGGGACCTTTATCTGTTGATGATAACACGGAGCCCATCATTTCACCTCCGCCTATTGCAACTCCGCCACCATATATATAGCCGCAGTGTTTACACCAGCTTCTGATCATACTCATAAGATTTCCGAGCTGAGTACACTCATAGAACCCCATATTGGAGACAACATAAATGTGCTTTGCACCTTCTGTATCACAATGTTCAAGCCTTTCCATCATGCGAAGGCATGCAGAAGGTATCCCGTCAACATATAGAGGTATTCCAAGGACAATGGTTCCGGCACTTCCGAGTATTTCGGATAGTTCATCATAACGGTTTATATATGAAGAAAGGTTGACAGACTCGGAATTTGCTTTGATATTTGGGGCGATCCGGTCAAGGAATTTTTTTGAGTTGGAGTTATT
>DEEW01000092.1:13387-14763 GCA_002350465.1 Lachnospiraceae bacterium UBA2868 | reverse complement strand
GTCTTTTATGATACCGTGAAAATTTCTGCATACAGCTTCAACATAAGACCTTGCTTTTGTTTTATCGGAATCGTCCATCTGTCCGCGAAAGATAAAAGTGATGGGCTTATCTTCAGGATATCTTCTTTTATGATGCATTTCACCCTGATAGATTTCAAAAAACGGAAGTACCCAGCCTATACTCCGATCAAAGACATTCTTTACAAAGGGACTGAAGCCTCCGTATGTATATCTGCTTATTACAGTGATCTCATCTGCTCTGTGTATGGTAGCGCCCATATTATCATAACCGTCTTTGATAACGCACCGGCCGGGGGTTTTTACCCAGCAGCCAAAACATCCTATGCATGGTTTTATCGTACCGTTATCGGAAATGATTTCCCATCCTGTGTATTTCTCACTGATCCTGTTCCATTCTTCTTCATTCAGATCATGTATCAGCAGATTCATAGCTTTATCCTCCGTGGCAAATCAATAATAGGTAAATGTGTTATAAATTAGTTTATAACATACTTATACACTTAAAATCATTAACAGAGGATTAATTATAAATTAAAAAGGGTAAATGTCGGGTTGAGATAACGGAAAAAATATTATATAATGAAAACCGATTTCATTTTATGCAAAAGAGGGGGAGCAATAAAATGTCGGAACGTGATGTTAGGGCGGTCGAAACATTAACACGTACGGGAATCTGTCTTGATGATCTGTGCAGTGCATTCAGGCAATTCTATTATGAGGATCTGGAAGTAATCTTTCAGCGTATAAGAAAAGAAATAATAACTTCCGATCAGGACTGATTATTGGTTATAATACGTTATATGGGTACATATAACGTATTTTTTTTTTACTTAATTTGGAAGGAAGAAGACGATGATCTATTATGTAAAATCAAATGCTCCAAAGGATGGCGACGGAAGCCAAAATGCCCCGTTTAATACGATTTCACAGGCGGCACGGATCGCGGTAGCAGGAGACGAGATAGTTGTGGGAGCCGGTATATACAGAGAATCTGTAAATCCCGTTAATTCAGGTAAAGAGGACAGTCGTATAGTTTATCGTGCAAAGGAGAAAGGCACTGCCGTAATAACAGGTGCCGAGGAATGGAATAAATGGGAGAGGGAAGGCGGCATATGGCGGGCCCGGATACCAAACAGTTTTTTTACCGACCGCAATCCCTTTACGGAACTTGTTGCCGGAGACTGGTTCATCGCAAGCTACAACGCCCATCTGGGCGATGTATTCCTTGACGGAAAATCATTGTATGAAGTCTGGTCAAAAGACGATGTATTAAATCCTCCGAAAAACACTACGTCATGGGATCCGGATTTTACCTCTTATGTTTGGTACACCGAGCAGGACGAGAAGAATGATGC
>DEEW01000092.1:12692-13234 GCA_002350465.1 Lachnospiraceae bacterium UBA2868 | reverse complement strand
CAGTGGGCACCTCCCACGGCATATCAGGAGGGTATGGTAGGCCCTCACTGGTCGAAAGGATGGATAATAGAGGATTGTGAGATATCCGAATCCAAATGCAGCGGTATCAGTCTGGGAAAACTGTACCAGCCCTATGATGACAACCGCTGGTCCAAAGAAAAATACAAGGATGGGGCGCAGACCCAGAGAGATGTTGCCATGAGTGCTCTTCTTCGCGAAGGCTGGAACAAGGAAAACATCGGCAGTCATACAGTCAGAAGGTGCGATATCCATGATTGCGGACAGACAGGAATAGTCGGCAACCTCGGCGGGGTATTCTCCATTATAGAAGATAATCACATTCATCATATAAACAACAAGCAGAATCTTGCGGGTGCCGAGATAGCCGGTATTAAGATGCACGCTGCGATTGACGTTGTATACAGAAGAAATCATATACATCACTGCACAAGAGGAATGTGGCTTGACTGGATGGCACAGGGTACAAGGGTCACACAGAGTGTTTTCCACGACAATACTCTGCCGTATGATTTTCTCATGAG
>DEEW01000092.1:10637-12547 GCA_002350465.1 Lachnospiraceae bacterium UBA2868 | reverse complement strand
CATAATCTGATTGGAGGGTCTATTTGCGCAGTGGGACGCGGAACTGATAACGGGGCGCCGGGAGTGGCTTCTCCCAGATATACGCCGTATCATGTCCCTCATTCAACGGATATTGCGGGATTTATGACATTCCTTCACGGAGATGCCAGATTCTACAACAATATATTTGTTCAGAGACCTTATAATCCGTATCTTGCCAGATTCGTTGAGACAAACAGGGATTCTCAGTGGGATGACGGAAATCTAACAGTCGGAACATGGCCGTTTGATCCGTATCCGACATATGAAGAATGGAATTCCATGTTTGAGGGATACTGCGGAGAAGGCGTTGAGCGTACCGACAAATATTACACGGGACTTCCGGTATGGAGTGAAGGTAACGCATATTATAACGGTGCAATACCATGGAAAAATGAGAAAAATTCCCGCATATCGGATCAGAGGGCGGAAGTTGATATTGTAAAGAAGCAGGATGGCTGGTACATAAGCTGTAATATTGACGCATCAAAGGAAGATTTCTCGTCAAATCTGATAAATACTGAAACACTTGGTAAGGCATTTGAGCCGGATGCCAAGTTTGATAATCCCGACTGCACCGAGATAGTATTTGATACGGATTATTTCGGGAATAAGCGGGAAGGCAGGATAATTCCCGGTCCTTTTGCCGAGGATGACTTAATTGATAAAAAACTCCCCATTTAGTATAATTATCAAGATTATGCAACATGGAGTAGGAGTATGCATTATATTGTATTTGACCTTGAGTGGAATCAGGCTGCCGGGAGAATAGGGCATGAAGGCGGGCTTCCATTTGAAATAGTGGAAATAGGCGCGGTTAAACTTAATCGCAGAATGCAGATAGTTGACAGATTTGAGGAAGTTATCAAACCGAAGATTTATCCGCACATGCACTTCATGACCACCAAGATCGTGGGTCTTGAGAAGGAAGATCTTGATAACGGCAAGGAGTTTCCCGAAGTTATGGAACGGTTTCTCAAATGGTGCGGCAGTAATTATAAGTTCTGCATCTGGGGGACGCTTGATATAACCGAATTGCAGCGGAACATGTGCTACTATGGCATGGATGAGCTGACTGATAAGCCTCTGCCTTATCTGGATGTCCAGAAATTGTACAGTCTTGCGTACGAAGATGGTAAGATAAGACGTGCTCTCGAATATGCGGTGGATGAACTGAATATCACGAAGGATGAGCCTTTCCACAGGGCGAACAACGATGCATATTACACGGCGAAGGTCCTCGAACAGATACATAAGAATCACACCGATGTTGAAAGCTATATTTCCTATGATCTCTTTATGCTTCCCCGTGATAAGCGTGATGAAGTCAAAGTAAAGTTCAAGACATATTCGAAATATATATCAAGGGAATTCTCAGATAAAACCGAAGCTATGCAGGACAAGATGGTTTCGTCCACCAAATGCTGCGTATGCGGCCGCCAGACCAAAAAGGTTATCAAATGGTTTTCGGTGAACGGACGTCACTATTATTATGTGGGCTCCTGTAAGAGACACGGATTTATTAAAGCAAAAGTAAGGATGAAAAAAGCCGATGACGGCAATGTATTTGTTGTTAAAACAATGAAAGTGATAGATGAGGCTGCCGCCCAAGCAATAAAGGAAAAACAGGAAAAGCTTCGCGCCCAGAGAGCGGAAAGGCGGCACAGGGATTAGGGTATGAGACTGAAAAATGTACCCGGCTCGAGGGAAGCTGTTGCGGCAAGCGATTTTGTCGTAACGGAGGCTGAAAAGTATAAGGGTTGCTGGAAGAGGGAAATATTTGCAAATGACAACCCCATCCATACCGAGATCGGAATGGGAAAAGGGAAGTTTATTACAACTCTTGCGGCTCAAAATCCCGACATCAACTACATAGGAATAGAGAAGTATTC
>DEEW01000092.1:9474-10551 GCA_002350465.1 Lachnospiraceae bacterium UBA2868 | reverse complement strand
GACGTATTTGCAAAAGATGAGATCAGCCGTATATATCTGAACTTCTCAGACCCGTGGCCCAAGGACAGGCATGCAAAGAGAAGATTACCCTCACGAAGATTCTTAGGAAGATTTGCCAATATACTTGAGAATTCCGGTACGATNNATTGAGGATGACGGAACGATAGAATTCAAGACGGATAACAGGGATCTGTTTGATTTTGCTCTTGAGGAGGTAGAGCCTGCAGGATGGAGACTTTTGGCTTCAACCTTTGACCTTCATAATGATCCCAAGATGAACGAAGGAAACATTATGACGGAATACGAGGAGAAATTCTCGGCAGCGGGCAATCCGATCTGCAAATATATAATAGCACCCGATAAAGAGTAAACAGGAAGGATAAGTAATGAAGGAACTGGATTATCCCTTTGATTCAAGATACATAATCAAGAAGAAAAAATCATTAAAGAGAGAACTGCTGGCCGCGGATACAAAGTACATTGACAAAAGAGTCGCAGTTCTCGGCGGCTCTACAACTCACGATATAGCGGCCATTCTTGAGTTGTTCCTGTTAAATTTCGGGATAAGGGCGCAGATCTACGAGAGCGAATACAATCAGTTCTGGGAGGATGTTATGTTCGACAATCCGGAACTTACGGAATTTGCTCCCGATATTATTTATATTCATACTACAAACAGAAATATTACGTTTCCAAAGATCGGAATGAGTGCGGACGAAGTAAACAGTCTGCTCGACGGTGACTACAACAGATTCTCTGCCATGTGGGAAAAGGCGCGAAACACTTATCACTGTCCAATANNAACTGTCCTATAATCCAGAACAATTTTGAGTTTCCCACATACAGGATACTCGGTAATTCGGATTGTGTAAATGCAGCGGGAAGCGTTAACTACATCAACAGCCTTAATGCCAGGTTTGCGGGATACGCAAGAGACCACAAGGATTTCTATATTGAAGATATTCAGTATCTTTCTGCATCGTACGGGCTTGATGCATGGGCCGATCCTCTGTACTGGCATATGTACAAATATGCCCTTTCAATGGAGGCAATACCGACTCTTTCATACAGTGTTGC
>DEEW01000092.1:9095-9345 GCA_002350465.1 Lachnospiraceae bacterium UBA2868 | reverse complement strand
TGTGGGGAGGAATTGTGGGAGATGACGGACCGGAAAATCTGTCGATCGGACCGGAGACAAGCATGGGTCAGGTCTACAGCGAATTCCAGGAATACATCAGGAGTCATAAGGATATCGGAGTAATTCTTACCGTTGATTCCAAAAATGATCATGAAAATGCCATCGCAGGACTTAACCACCCGGATTCGGTGCTTCACCCGGATGATTTTGTAGTCATTAAGGCAAACTGGGACCCTAAGAGCAAGAATCT
>DEEW01000092.1:5269-9000 GCA_002350465.1 Lachnospiraceae bacterium UBA2868 | reverse complement strand
GACAATCCTGCGGAGCGTGAGATTATAAAATCCCAGGTGCCGGGTGTTGCGGTACCTGAAATAGGAGAAGTGGAAAATTATATCCGCGCGATCGATCATGCAGGGTATTTCGAGGTAACTAATCTATCCGCCGATGATGCCAAACGTAATGAGATGTACAAGGCAAATGCACAGCGTGCCGCCCTTGAAGCTTCTTTTTCCGATTATGGCCAGTATCTTGATTCACTTGAAATGACAGGAGTGATTAAGAGTTTTGAGCCGGTATTTCTTGACAGGATCGCCCAGCTGACAAACAAGAGTAACCAGTTCAACCTTACGACCAGGAGGTATTCGAGGGCGGAAATAGAGGAAGTAGCCGACTCTGACGAGTATATAGACTTATACGGAAAACTTATCGACAAGTTCGGAGATAATGGTGTAGTATCAGTTGTGATAGGACACAAGAATAAGGATGTCCTTGATATGGATCTGTGGATAATGAGCTGTCGTGTGTTAAAGAGAGATATGGAGTTTGCGATGATGGATGAGCTTGTGTCAGCCGCAAAAGCAGCAGGCCTTCGTAAGATCATGGGATACTACTATCCGACAGCCAAGAATAACATGGTCCGCGATTTTTACGAGCGTATGGGATTTACAAAAGTTTCCGAGGATGGGGAAGGAAATACAACCTGGGAGTTTAATCTGACGGATGAGTATACAAATCAGAATACGCATATTAAAGTAAATATGTAAAGGGAGAGGAATATGACACGGGAAGAGGTATATGAGAGATTAAATGCAGTATTTGCAGATGTTTTTGACGATGATGAGTTGACGGTAAACGATGAGACAACCGCTGCTGATGTTGACGGGTGGGATTCGCTTATGCACATCACGTTGATTGATGCGGTGGAAGAAGAGTTTGATATAAGCTTTGACATGAAAACCATCGTGAAGCTCAAAAATGTGGGTGAAATGGTTGATAAAATACTTGAAGAAGTAGAATAAAACAGAACAGAAAGGATGACAAACTATGAAGAGAATCGGAATGCTTACAAGCGGCGGAGACTGTCAGGCTCTTAATGCTGCAATGAGAGGTGTTGTTAAATCACTCATTAACAGTAAAGAGGAAGTGGAGATATACGGTTTCCTTAACGGCTACAGAGGATTGATCTACGGTGATTTCAAGATGCTTACCGGAAGGGATTTTGCCGGAATCCTTACAGTCGGCGGAACGATACTCGGAAGCAGCAGAACTCCTTTTAAAACTATAAAAGAACCCGATGAAAACGGGCTTGATAAAGTTGAGGCAATGAAGCAGAACTACTACAAGCTTCGCCTTGACTGCCTTGTTATCCTTGGCGGAAACGGGACCCACAAGACTGCCAATCTGTTAAGGGAGGAGGGCCTCAACATAATCACACTTCCCAAGACAATAGATAACGATCTGTACGGAACGGATATGACTTTCGGCTTCCAGTCGGCTGTTGACATTGCAACGGAGTGCATCGACTGCATTCATACAACGGCTGCATCTCACGGACGTGTATTCATTGTTGAAGTTATGGGACATAAGGTGGGTTATCTTACGCTTAATGCCGGAATGGCAGGCGGAGCCGATATTATTCTTATTCCGGAGATTCCTTATGATATAGACAAGGTTGTGGAGGCTATCAAGCACCGCGAGGAGCGGGGAAGTAGGTTTACGATCATTGCGGTGGCAGAAGGTGCCATCAGCAAAGAAGACGCAAAACTTTCCAAGAAAGAATATGCCAAGAAGCTTGAAAAAATGTCTCATCCTTCGGTTTCATACGAGATTGCGGAGGGTATTAAGCAAAGAACCGGACAGGAAGTTAGGGTTACCGTTCCCGGACATACACAAAGAGGCGGAAGCCCCTGCCCTTATGACAGAGTATTTGCAAGCCGCTTAGGTGCGGAGGCAGGAAAGCTTATTCTTGAGGGTGAATACGGATTTATGGTTGGATACCGCAATCGTGAGATCGTAAAGGTTCCTCTTGAGGACGTGGCAGGGAAACTTAAGATGCTCGATCCCAAAGCTACTATTATTCAAGAAGCCAAAATGCTCGGCATAAGTTTTGGGGACTGACAGATAGGAGGGGCCCACAAAGTGGGAAGAACCTGTCTGTACGGGGAGCGCCTATCGACGAAGTCGATTTGATTGCGCGACCCTCCCGACATTAAAAGAATAAATAATTGGTAACATCATGTACATAGCACTATACAGAAAATGGCGTCCGGCTGATTTTGACGATATAAAAGGGCAGGATGCCATTGTAACCACTCTACGAAACCAGATAGAAGCCAACAGAATCGGGCATGCATACCTGTTCTGCGGTACCCGTGGAACCGGGAAAACCAGCGCTGCCAAGGTATTTGCCAAAGCGGTAAACTGCGAGAATCCGGTTAACGGAAACCCCTGCGGGAAATGCGAAAGCTGCCTAAGTATAGCTGACGGAACAAGCCTGAACGTTATAGAGATGGATGCGGCCTCCAACAACGGCGTGGATGATGCAAGGCAGATAAAGGAAAGTGTGGTTTATTCTCCGACAAACGGAAAGTATAAGGTTTATATAATAGATGAGGCACACCAGATAACGAAAGATGCGTTTAACGCACTGCTCAAGACAATGGAGGAGCCTCCGGCATATGTGATCTTTATTCTTGCAACAACAGAGCCCCACAAGATCCCGGTAACTATTCTGTCGAGATGTCAGAGGTATGATTTTAAGCGTATTGCAACGGATACACTTGAAGACAGGCTCAAGGAGGTTGCAACAGAAGAAGGGATAACTATCGAGGATAAGGCAATTAAGTATATTGCCACCAAGGCAGAAGGCGGAATGAGAGATGCCTTATCCCTCCTTGATCAGTGCTCATCTTTTTTCCTTGGCAGGGAGATAACATATGAAAGAGCTCTTGAAGTGCTTGGAGCAGTTGATACATCGGTATTTTCGGAGTTCCTTCGTGCCCTGTGTGCCAGATCCGTTACCGACAGTATCAATGTTATCGACAGGATTTTGATACAGGGAAGGGATATCACTACCTTCACAAATGATTTTATCTGGCACATGAGAAATGTGCTTCTTGCAAAAACCGCAGAGGATATTGCGGACGTTGTGGATATGACCGCCGACAATAAAAAACTGCTGCAGCAGGAAGCAAAGGCCATTTCGGAAAAGCAGCTCATCAGGTATATCCGCATATTCTCCGAGCTGGCAAATGACCTCAGGTTTGCGGTGCAAAAGAGGGTGCTTATCGAGATCGCGGTGATCAAGATATGCAAACCCCAGATGGAAACAAACCCGGATTCGATAAATGACCGTCTCAAGGTTATTGAAGAGCTTATAGAGAGCGGGAATCTTACAAAGGATACATACAGGGAGAAAACAGAAAATGCCGTTGGCGGCGTGACTGCTTCGGAAAAATCCTTAAGGAACGAAGCAACGCAATCTGCAATGAATCTTCCGAAGGCAACCATTGAGGATCTTAAGAGCATTTCTTCGGCATGGGGCGATGTATACAGATCAATGCCGGAGATGTATATGGCCTGCCTTAGAAAGGCTACACCTTCGGTCAGACCCGATGACGGAAAATTTATCATTCAGTTCGAAGACGATACGGTGATGTGTCTGTGTGATGATGAATCCTTTAAGGAAAGCCTTGATAAAGCATTTGCAAAAGTTATGGGCAAGGAAGTCGAGTATGAGCTTACATCAATGACACAAAGCAGT
>DEEW01000092.1:0-5139 GCA_002350465.1 Lachnospiraceae bacterium UBA2868 | reverse complement strand
ATGCCCGGCAACATGAACAACCTGATGAAACAGGCGCAGAAGATGCAGCGCCAGATGGAAGAGAGCCAGAAGGAACTTGAGGAAAAAGAGTTTACTGCGAAGGCAGGAGGGGGAGCCGTAGAGGTTACCATTACCGGAAAAAGGGAGATCACGAAGCTCAAGCTTTCGGAGGAAGCGGTTGATCCGGATGATATCGAAACACTTGAAGACCTTGTAATGGCAGCGGTTAATGAAGCGCTTAGAATGGTCGAAGAGGAAAGCTCCCAGAATATGGGAAAACTTACGGGTGGACTTGGAGGAGCGCTGCCTTTATAAATAATGTTGCGAAAGGGAGTATAAAAGGGGATGGATCTGTACAGCGGCTATATAAACAGGCTTATAGCTGAACTTGCCGTGTTGCCGGGAATCGGAAATAAATCAGCGCAAAGACTTGCTTTTCATATAATCAATATGCCCAAGGAACAGGTTGAAAAGCTTGCAAATGCAATGACTCAGGCAAGAGAGAATATCAGATACTGCAATGAATGTTTCACACTGACCGATCGGGAAATTTGCCCGGTATGCGCGGATGCAGCCAGAAACCATAAGCAGATCATGGTGGTTGAAAACACCCGCGATATGACCGCATATGAGAAGACTCATAAATACGAAGGAGTGTATCATGTGCTTCATGGAGCCATTAATCCGAGCATGGGAATCGGTCCTTCGGACATCAGACTCGCGGAACTTTTAAAACGTCTGCAAAAAGATGTTGACGAGGTCATTATCGCAACTAATTCGAGTATTGAAGGCGAAACGACCGCGATGTATATCAGTAAACTAATAAAGCCCACGGGTATTAAAGTTACGAGGATAGCCAGCGGTGTACCGGTGGGAGGAGAACTGGAATACATTGATGAGGTCACATTGTCCCGCGCACTGGATGCAAGAGTAGAGCTGTAGATGTTTGTATCAGATTAAATAAAAGGAGAGAAAATCATGGGAGTTACTGTATCACAATTCGGAAAAACACAGTTAGGCAAAGATATCAAGCTTTATACGATCAGGAATAAAAACGGGATGGAGGCGGCTGTTACGAATATCGGCGCATGCCTCGTAAAACTTGTTGTTCCGAATAACAAAGGAGAATACAAAGATATCATACTCGGGTTCGATTCAGGAGAAGAATATCTTGTAAACGGAAGTTTCTTCGGTGCTACAGTGGGAAGGTGCGCAAACCGTACTGCAAATGCGAAGTTTACCATAGACGGCACGGAATACAAACTGGCTGTTAATGACAACGAAAACAATCTTCATTCGGATTTCTACAAGGGAATGCATAAAGTCTTGTGGAATGCGGAAGAAGGGGAGAACTTTGTTAAATTCTCATATCATTCACCGGATATGGAAAACGGGTTCCCCGGAAACTTTGATATTTGTGTTACATATACTCTTACGGATGATAACGCCATCGAGATCGATTATGACGGCGTAAGCGACAAGAAAACACTTATCAACATGACGAACCATACATATTTCAATCTTTCTGGACATGATTCGGGATCAATAGAGAACACAGTGTTAATGATCAATGCGTCAAATTATACCCCTGTTGTTGAGGGAGCGATCCCTACCGGAAAAATCGAATCCGTCAAAGGAACGGTTATGGACTTTACTACGGCAAAAACGATCGGACAGGATATCGGAGCTGATTTTGAACAGCTGAAGCTTGTAAAGGGATACGATCACAATTATGTAGTTGACGGATATGATAAGAGTTCAAGGCTTATTGCAACTGCAGAGTGTGACGGAAGAAAAATGGAAGTATTCTCCGATCTTCCCGGAGTTCAGTTCTATGCCGGAAACTGTATAGCTCCTCAGGGAGGAAAGGGTGATGTTACATATAATGCGCGTGAAGGATTCTGCCTTGAAACACAGTATTTCCCCAACAGTGCGAATGATCCCGCATTTGAACAGCCCATCTTTGACAAGGGACAGAAGTATAAAACTACAACAGTTTACAAATTCAGCTGACAGTTTGATTGAAAAGAGTTCAGATGTTTATTAACAGCGACAAAGAGAAGCAATACAGAAAAGACAAGAAAAACAAGGACAGGTTTACGGTTACGATAATCGGAGTTCTTGTTTATTCGGCTGCCCTTATTGCGGTTATGGTTGGTTCATATATCGGCGTAAAGGCAATATTCAGAAACCATGATAAAAAATTGGCCGAAATAAATGCTGAGCAGACAGAAGAAGTCGCAGAGGAAGCCAAAGTTACGGCAACGCCGACACCGGAACCTGAAATCGAAGAGGATGAGATAACGGATCATGAGATGTCGCCGGAAGAGCTTACGGATTCCGAAACGGGAGTGGTTGATTATTCAATAAACCGTTTTAAGCCCGGAAAAAGAAACAAGAATCTGAAGTGGAAGGATACTGTATTTTCAAGGATCGAAAATGTTAATGACAGTGCATCCGCACCGGTAAATACCTTTGATTATAAGCGGGTTACGGCAAATCTTAAGGATAACAAGACTACGGAATATAAAGTATATACCAATCCTCAAAACGGTTTTGTCGAAAAGATCACGGAAGTGGAAAACTGCGGTGAGATTCAGAACATTCTGGATTATTATTATGATAACGGAAACATAAACTATATATCCGAGTACAAGACGTATGTGGACAAGCCCATCAATCTTTCTTCTTCCGATATAGAGTCAAGGTTTTATTTCAGAAATGACTGTCTGGTCCGCTATATATACTGTAAGGACGGAAGCGCGACAGAGTATGCGCTTGCTGATATTGATAATTACAGCAAGGGAACCGTTGACCAGTATGACTATCTTGAAGAGGATATGATCAATCGGGCTTATATAGTGTATAGCGTTGCCCCTTCCATTAAAGAGACGGAATTATTATATGGATATGTCATGGATGAGTTTTCCATGCCTATGGAAGATGCGAAGATTGAGATTAGATCCGAGAATGATGAAAGAGTGGTTGCCGATACAAGGACAGATGGTGACGGATTTTATAAAGTATCCATTGATTGTACGGATGACGAGACGTTTTGTGCTGTTGCAAGCAAGGATACATTAAATGAAGTCGGAGTATTCGGCATTACAGCGAAGTTCGGATCGGGAAAATATTCTGTGGAACCGATCATCATGGGATATACAAACAATACGACAACTTACCCTACACAGTTTGTTGTCAGGGATGCGACCGATCCCAACAAACCGCTTTCAGGTGCAGGGATAATGATAAGGAGAGGAATCAATAACCGGACAGGCGAAGTAATGCAGACAGGGGCACTGGATGATAACGGTACAGCGACTGTAGCACTCACATCCGGAAGTTATACGGCTGAGATAACAAAAGGAGGCTATGAGACACTGTTCCTATCGGTTATAGTCCGGCTCGATCATCAGTATGCAGTCGGGTTTGCAATGCCGGATGTTGATAGTGATACATTCCGGATTGCAGTGTCATGGGAATCAGCTCCTCTCGACCTTAATTCGATGGCAATATCCTCAAATAGGGCCCGTATACTGAAATCGTCGGTGGACAGTCTCGGACTTACGACTGCGGAATGTGTAACGATTGATAATGCGGGAGAGGATGACTACAGATTCTTTGTTACGGATTTCGGAAGTATCACTTCCGGAGATCTAATGTCATATAATATGACAGGGAGCGGAGCATGTGTAGATGTGTATACAAGTGAGGGTCTGATCGGAAAATATCATGTGCCTGTTGCAAATGCGGGGGTTATATGGGAAACATTTGAAATTCGCAACAAAACCCTGCTTCCCGTGAATTCGTATTATTATTCCGTAGAGGATGATGATCTGTGGAAAACAAAATAGATTTATCTTTTGTTTAATGATAAGATATAGGAAGTATATTTTTATAAAAACAGAAAGGAATAAGCTATGAACAATTTGGATTTGGCAAAAACAGCTAATGAAGTCCGTAAAGGTATTGTTACAGCGGTTCATTCAGCCAAGGCCGGACATCCCGGCGGATCATTATCCTGCGCGGATTTAATGACCTATCTGTATTTTGAAGAAATGAACATTGATCCCAAGGATCCGCAGAAGGCTGACAGGGATAGATTTGTTCTTTCAAAAGGACACTGCGCACCGGCTTTATATTCAGCCCTTGCACAGAGAGGTTATTTTCCTGTTGAAGAGCTTACAACGTTAAGAAAGCTTGGTTCACATCTTCAGGGACATCCCTGTATGCAGCATACTCCCGGAGTTGATATGTCCAGCGGATCACTGGGGCAGGGAATATCAGTAGCTGTAGGAATGGCGTTATCCGCTAAGCTTTCAAATGATTCATATCGTGTATATACGCTTCTTGGTGACGGAGAACTTGCGGAAGGTCAGGTTTGGGAAGCTGCAATGTTTGCCGGACATAAACATCTCGATAATCTTGTGGTAGTAGTGGATAATAACGGTCTTCAGATTGACGGAAAGATAGAGGATGTATGTAATCCTTATCCTATCGACAAGAAATTCGAAGCTTTTAATTTCCATGTAATAAACATTGATGCACATGATTTTGACCAGATCAGAGCGGCATTTAAGGAAGCAAGAGATACAAAGGGAATGCCGACCGCAATCATCATGAAATCCATAAAAGGTAAAGGGGTTTCATTCATGGAAAATCAGGCAGGATGGCACGGAAAGGCTCCCAACGATGAGCAGTATGAAATTGCCATGGAAGATCTTAAGAAAGTAGGTGAAGCATTATGTCAGAAGTAGAAAAGATCGCAACCAGAGCCAGCTACGGTAACGCTCTTGTAGAGCTCGGTAATGAAAAAGATGACCTTGTTGTATTAACGGCTGACCTTGCTGCAGCTACGATGACGGGAGTATTTGCAAAGGCACATCCGGACAAGCATATAAACTGTGGTATCGCAGAGGCGAATATGACCTGTATTGCCGCAGGACTTGCAGCAACCGGAAAGGTTCCGTTTGCAAGCTCCTTTGCAATGTTTTCGGCAGGAAGAGCTTTTGAACAGGTTCGAAATTCTATCGGATATCCGCATCTTAACGTTAAGATCGGAGCAACACATGCAGGAGTTTCCGTAGGAGAAGACGGTGCGTCCCATCAGTGTAACGAGGATATCGCTCTTATGAGAAC
>DEEW01000129.1:3293-3523 GCA_002350465.1 Lachnospiraceae bacterium UBA2868 | reverse complement strand
CCTGAAAGATCAATCATAAAGTGAAAGAAGTTAACGCCCTTTCCCATCTTTCTTCTGTCGAGAAGGTACTTTGCAAGTATATCATACTGCTCGCATAAAATGGGAACATCTTCTTCTTTTATGGCATAGCTTTCACTTGGAGGTGCAACAACCGGCTCAACGGATATCTGCTCAAAGCCAAGTTCTGCCAGGTGCTTTACATCTTCCGAAAAATCAAGGTTGTTATGCGT
>DEEW01000129.1:2930-3199 GCA_002350465.1 Lachnospiraceae bacterium UBA2868 | reverse complement strand
GGAACTATCGTTTCATAGCTTCCCTGTCCTCCGCGACGCGGCCGCATAAGATCATGTATTTCCTGCCGCCCGTCTATCGACAGAACAAGGTTACCCATCTCTTTGTTGGCGAACTCAAGTATTTCGTCATCAAGGAGCATTCCGTTTGTTGTCAGCGTAAAGCGGAATTTTTTATTATTTGCTTCCTCAATCGACCTGCCGTACTCAACAAGCTGTTTTACAACCTCAAAGTTCATAAGGGGCTCTCCGCCGAAGAAATCGACTTCGAG
>DEEW01000129.1:2436-2754 GCA_002350465.1 Lachnospiraceae bacterium UBA2868 | reverse complement strand
AGACAGAGGGCTTTTACAACAGTCTCCCTGTTTGTATAATCTGAAATGTAATCCTCGTACAGATCGTCAGTAAACAGGCTCTCATCCTCGATAAGATAAGCCACTTCCTCATAAGCCTCGGCGATCTCACTCTCATCATATGCCGGAAGTCTGTCCTTAAGATAATCTTTTATTNNCGAAGAAATCGACTTCGAGATTTTTCCTGCCCTTTGATTCTCTCACAAGAAGGTCTAACGCCTTCTTTCCTACTTCATAGGTCATAAGAGCGCGCTCCCCGTGATACTCACCCTCGCCGGCAAAACAGTATTTGCAGGCAAG
>DEEW01000129.1:1959-2204 GCA_002350465.1 Lachnospiraceae bacterium UBA2868 | reverse complement strand
CCCCGTAGGGAACCGCCTTGATATCATCCTCATCCACAACGGTTCTTATATCTGATGATTTTGAATACTCATTAAGAGAAGCTATCATGTCATATACGATATCATCAACAACATGAACGCTTCCGCTCTCTGTATCCATTACGATATTATATCCGTTATTTCTGTATTGATGGACCAACTTTTTTCCTTCCTGTTACATTAGAAAAAGCCCTTTAGAGGGCCTTTTCGCAGCTCTGATTTCCTAC
>DEEW01000129.1:0-1867 GCA_002350465.1 Lachnospiraceae bacterium UBA2868 | reverse complement strand
TGTGCTTCATCTTCCGTCCTCCAAAATGTTACTGAGAATAATTCTAACGAATTATAGCATAACGGCATTACAATGGAAAGAGATTTTTTATTGGGTCAGCATATACAAAAGTGCAATAATCACTGCACCAATTAAAATCGCAAGAGCAACACGCCAGCCTGATATCGGATAGTCACCGCCGACCTTGCCCGACTGACCGTTTACTACGAACTGATATGTCTTGTCCCTGTATTTGAAGCTTGAGAGCCATATAGGAAGCATTAGATACTTGTAGGTTATATTGGAATATGCTGTGTTTCCCTTAAAGTTTCTTACGTGATCCGCATTATAACGGCTGCGGATATTACTCTCTATAGCTGCCCTCAATCTGTTTTTTATAAACTCTTTTGCTTTTTCCCATGCATCCTTAAGGCCTATCGAATAGCGTTCGGCCAGAAAGCCTGCCATATACTCGGGCTTGTACGACTTGTTGTCTTTGGTGTCAAAAGGCTCAACACGCTTTAACATATTAACATTCTGGTCTCCGGTTCCGGCTACAAGCGCGTCATCAATGAATTCATCATATGACCCGCTGGTACGGTGCCAGTCGGTAACGGTATGTCTGTTGTCGCCTTCTCCTTCCTCTCTGTCTATGCCGTATTCCGCCGTATAATCGGTATGGGTGTCGGCATCAAAGGTCCAATACGGAAGATATATTCCCTTAAATCTGTCCGCCTTGGCACTTCTCTTGGCTTCCCTTGGCGCAAACCATTTTTTGGATATCCACCTCGTAAAGCGCTCCCCTGCTTCCTTTGCGGTAATCTTAAACAAAACAACGCCGTTAGGAGCCAGTGTTTTAACATCGCTTGCTTCCATAACCTGGTTTGATCCGCAGTATGGACATTCATTTGCAACTTCGAGAGCATCATAAACCGATACGGCTCCGCATGATTTACAAGTTACGGTTTTCTGGGAAACTCCCCAGTCACAGTTTCCCGTAAATTCCGCAGAAGCAAAATCCTGCTCGGAGGCCACGGTATCACCTTCGGTGTTCTCTGCCTTGATCTCCTCACGATATCCGCAGTACTGGCAGTACAATCCCCCTGTTGACGGATCGAAATCCATTGTCGCTCCGCATTGTGGACACTTCCTGTCGGTTGCCTTCATCGTGTCAACTTTTTTTGCATTCATAACATCTTCGTATTCTGCCATCTTACTCTACCCCGCTCTGTTTAGGCTTCGATTTAGGTTTATCCTCCGGCTTGCTCTCTTCCTCTGCTGCTTCCGGCTCTTTGTCCGCTGTATCATTACTTTCGGTATCAGCTTCGGACAGCTTCAACTCTTCATACTCATCTCCCGGATATTCATCCTCCTCGGGAGAGAAGAAGATCCGTCCCGCTGCCTTGTCAAAAAAGGCAACCTTATTATTTTTTGTAGAATACAGGGTAGCATTTGTTCCCGAGAAAGTCAGGGCTCCGGCGGATCTTAAAACTTCGAGTACACCAGCATCAAATTTGTCCGGTTTAGCATCCCCACTGTATTCATTTCCGTACTTCGCAAGCTTAACTTTATCAAGAGGATCTACCGGAACACCTTCTTCTATCCCCTTTTGTATCTCTTTGCCGTAGCTCTCGGATATATACATGAACAGATCCGTAGGTATCGTATTTGCTACAAATATATCAAAAGCCTCCGAATAGTCATCATAATCGTCTATATTCCCGCTCTCAAAGCACAGGATCGCAAGATTATACCACTCCGTAAGGTTCCCACGGTCATTTGAGTCCGAATTGGCATACATAAGATTAAGCGCCATTGACGGAATGTAATACTTGCAATACAGAATATTCTTATCCTTGAGCGTAATCTCATATTCGTAAACCTTGGC
>DEEW01000131.1:3723-3929 GCA_002350465.1 Lachnospiraceae bacterium UBA2868 | reverse complement strand
TCACCTAAGGTTGCGACTTACGATCTGAAGCCGGAGATGAGTGCTTATGAAGTGTGTGATAACCTTGTTAAGGCTATCAAATCCGATAAATATGACGTTATCATAATCAATTTCGCCAATCCCGATATGGTAGGCCATACAGGTGTTCTTGAAGCTGCCATCAAAGCTATCGAAGCGGTTGATGAGTGTGTCGGAAGAGCAGTTGA
>DEEW01000131.1:1307-3523 GCA_002350465.1 Lachnospiraceae bacterium UBA2868 | reverse complement strand
CCCAAGGAAATGACCGGAAAATCACTGCTTATCAAAAAATAATCAATTTCAATAATATTTATCAGTAAATACGGGTTTGTTTGTTGAAAATGCATAATATGCTTGCAAACAAACCTGTATTTTTTTATAATGTTAGCAAGGTGCGCATGCTCCTAATATTCAATAATTGGAGGAAGTTACAATATGAAGGTTTACCCCAGTAATAAGATCCGTAATGTTGTCATTTTGGGACACGGCGGATGCGGCAAGACTACTTTGACGGAGGCTATGGCTTATTTGGCCGGAATTACCACTAGGATGGGTAAGACCGATGATGGTAATACGATAAGCGATTACGACAAAGAAGAACAAAAGAGACATTTTTCTATCGGAACAAGTGTGGTTCCTATTGAGTGGGATGATTGTAAGATCAATATTTTAGATACTCCCGGATATTTTGATTTTGTAGGAGAGGTTGAGGAGGCTGTTGGTGCGGCTGCAGGTGCTATCATTGTAGTTTCCGGTAAAGCAGGTGTTGAAGTCGGAACCGAGAAGGCGTGGGAGATATGTGAGAAATACAAACTGCCCAGGATATTCTTTGTTACCGATATGGATGTGGACAATGCCAGCTACAGGAAGATCGTTGAGGATCTTGAAGGCTTGTACGGCAAGAAGATAGCTCCTTTCCATTTGCCGATTCGTGAGGATGAGAAGCTTGTGGGCTATGTCAACGTTGTCAGTGAAAAAGGATTCAGATGGACAGAGGGCGGGAAAGCCGATGAATGCGATGTTCCCGACTACAGCAGGGAGTACCTTGAGAAATATAAAGAGTCTCTTATGGAGGCAGTAGCCGAAACAAGCGAAGATTTCATGGAAAGGTATTTTTCAGGTGAAACATTCTCGGATTCCGAGATCCGTTCGGCTCTTTATGCCAATATTAATGACGGAACCATAGTGCCCGTAACAATGGGCTCAGGAATAATGTGCCGCGGCGTTTATACACTTATGGATGATATCATCAAGTATTTCAAGAGTCCCGACCAGAGGCAGCTTAACGGTATCAATCAAAAGACAGGAGAGATCTTTGAAGCCAATTATGATTTTTCAAAGCCCAAGTCTGCGTATGTATGGAAGACCATCGTGGATCCGTTTATCGGTAAGTATTCACTGATCAAGGTATGCTCCGGTGTTCTAAAGAGTGACGATACTCTTTATAACAGCGACAAGGATACAGAGGAGAGAATAGGCAAGCTCTATGTTCTTCGCGGTAATAAGCCTATAGAGGTGAGTGAACTTCAGGCCGGTGATATCGGTGCTCTTGCAAAGCTTCAAAGTGTCAAGACCGGCGATACGTTATCAACCAAGGCAAATCCTATCCAGTATCCCAAGACTGAGATCAGTAAGCCTTACACATACATGAGATACAAGGCTAAGAACAAAGGGGATATTGATAAGGTTTCATCGGCACTTTCAAAGATTATGGAAGAGGATCTTACCGTTAAGAACGTAAACGATGCCGAGAACAGACAAAGCCTCATTTATGCCATCGGTGATCAGGCAATTGAGATCGTTGCAAGCAAGCTGGCCAATGTTTATAAGGTTGAGATAGAACTTGAGCAGCCCAAGGTTGCATATCGTGAGACTATCAGGAAGAATTCCGATGTTGAAGCCAAGTACAAGAAACAGTCGGGAGGACACGGTCAGTACGGCCATGTTAAGATGAGATTCGAGCCTCTCGGGGATGTTGAAAAACCATATGAATTTGAGCAGGTTGTTGTGGGCGGAGCTGTTCCGAAGAACTATTTCCCTGCTGTTGAAAAGGGACTTGCTGAATCCGTTCTCAAAGGTCCTATGGCTGCATATCCGGTTGTGGGCGTAAAAGCGATACTGTATGACGGATCTTACCATCCGGTTGATTCCTCGGAGCAGGCATTCAAGATGGCTACGATCCAGGCGTTCAAGAAGGGATTCATGGAAGCTGGTCCTGTGCTTCTGGAGCCTATCGCATCACTTAAGGTTACGGTTCCGGATCAGTATACCGGAGATGTAATGGGTGATCTTAACAAGAGACGCGGCAGAGTACTGGGTATGAATCCTATCGGCGGCGGAAAGCAGGTAGTTGAGGCTGAAATCCCCATGACTGGTCTGTACGGATATTGTACGGTTCTTCGTTCGATGACCGGTGGACGCGGAGTATACGAGTATGAATTCGTGCGCTATGAGCAGTGTCCTTCGGA
>DEEW01000131.1:0-1223 GCA_002350465.1 Lachnospiraceae bacterium UBA2868 | reverse complement strand
TACAGTAAGTAAGCCGGATTTTACTTGTGAAAATCAGATTAACACTTATGCGCTGACAACCTGGTTTCTGCCGTTTTCTTTGCCTTTATACAGCCGCTTATCGGCGATTTCTATAAGTGTCTTGACTTTGGCTGAAGAGTAATATCCCGATACTCCGAGAGTAATCGTAACATGGATTGATTTTCCTTCGTAGTAGAAGTCAAATTCCTCAATTGCCGCCCTTATACGGTTTGCAACTTCTACGGCGATTTCCGGGGCATCGTTAATAAGTATCAGGAATTCTTCGCCGCCCCATCTGCATGCGCTGTCCTTGGCACGTATCTGGGCGGAAATGATTTTGCTTATATTCTGTAGTACAAAATCTCCGCAATCGTGTCCGTAAGTATCATTGACAATTTTGAAATGATCTATATCAGCCATAATGAGACTGTAGGGAACATCATTTATTATTGCGTTCCTGTGCGTGTGACTAAGCCGCTCGTCCATACTTCTTCTGTTAAGAAAATGGGTGAGGGGATCATAGCTTGCCTCATCCTCAAGCCGTTCCTGTTCACTTTCCATTTTAAGCTGCATAGAATTGACTTCAATGGCAAACAGGGCTGAAAACAAAAATGTCATCCCCAGTCCGACGATTAAGTTCATATAGTTTAAAAATACTTCGGGTGCCATTTTCAAATTGCCTGAAAGCGGCGGAAGAGCATAGGTAATACCCCGCATAACCATATAAGCAAAAAACACAATTCCGGATGTTACAAAAGGATAGACGAGCTTGCGCTTCATCGCCTTAATGGAAAAAGCAAGATAGAAAGATACCGGAATAAGAGCAATCAGGTAAAACATAAACCCGTAATTCCATCCTACGAACAGGGTCGCCAGACATGAATGGATAACAACCTCGGCCAGCATTGTATAATACAGGTTGGCCCAAGCCTTGATATTGGAAACTACTCTTGAAAGGTATGCATACAATATCACTATGGCCGTGTTGTATATTCCCATAACGGTAACGCCCATTATGAAGAATATGACCATAAAAATAAAGTGAATGACCGCAATAGCTGTCAGCATAAAGGAGTACCTGATAGCATCATAATTTGTCTGCGTATCATCCTGATGACCGTATAATAATTTCTGAAGCATTCCCCCGTACCTCCGAAATATATATATTCCCGAAAATTATATCATTTTCCGCCGATTTTATCCATATTTTGAATTATAATATA
>DEEW01000167.1 GCA_002350465.1 Lachnospiraceae bacterium UBA2868 | reverse complement strand
AACGGATCAAGGCAAAAGGAGCGACGGTCATTGTTTATGAGCCTACTCTTGCAGACGGCAGTACATTTTTTGGCAGCAAGGTCGTAAATGACCTTGAAACATTCAAGGCACTTTCTCATGCAATCGTTGCAAATCGATATGACAGTTGTCTTGATGATGTACATGATAAGGTATATACAAGAGATCTGTTCAGGAGAGATTGATATTTGGCTTGAAAGGGGTGAAACAGAATATGTGTCTTGATCTTTCCTTTTATAAAGGGAAAAAAGTTTTTGTTACCGGACATACCGGTTTCAAAGGTTCATGGCTGTGTAAAATTCTTGCCGATGCAGGCGCAATCGTAACAGGCTATTCCTTACAGCCGCCTACACAGCCTTCTTTGTTTAATATAGCAGAGATACAAAAAGGCATTACCTCGATAATAGGCGATATCAGGGATTATCAAAGCTTGAAGGCGGCTTTTGATGCGGCGCAGCCGGAAATCGTTCTTCATCTTGCCGCACAGCCTATTGTTCGTGACAGCTATAAGGATCCTGTCTATACATACGAAACAAATGTTATGGGAACGGTCAATATCCTTGAATGTGTCCGAAACAGCAATAGTGTAAAGTCGTTTCTTAATGTAACGACCGATAAGGTTTATAAGAATAAGGAATGGGAATGGGGTTATCGTGAGAATGAAGAGCTTGACGGATTTGATCCATATTCTAATTCAAAGTCATGTTCGGAATTGGCAACACACAGCTATAAAAACAGTTTCTTTTCGGATGGCAGAGTTGCCATTTCAACAGCACGTGCAGGTAATGTGATCGGCGGCGGTGATTTTGCAAACGACAGTATTATTCCCGATTGCATACGTGCGATGAGCAGCGGGAATGTCATAGAAGTGCGAAACCCTTATTCTACAAGACCATATCAGCATGTTCTTGAGCCGCTTTTTGCTTATCTTATGATTGCCGCCAAACAATATCAGGATGGAAAATATGCGGGTTATTATAATGTCGGTCCCGATGAATGTGATTGCGTCAACACAGGAATGCTTGCGGATCTGTTTTGTGAATCATGGGGGAATGGTGCAGCATGGGTGAATAAGGCAGAAAACGATGCACCTCATGAAGCCGGTTTTTTGAAGCTGGACTGCAGCAAAATAAGATCTGTATTTGGCTGGCGTCCTCGGTGGCATATCGAAAAATGTATAGAAATGACAGTGCGTTTCAGCAAAGTGTGGATGGATAAAGGTGATATCCGCACGGAAATGGAGCGGCAGATCCGTGAATATCTGTCGTGATATTCAAACAATGCGTTGGGAGGATGATCAAATGAAAGGGATCATATTAGCCGGCGGCAGTGGCACAAGACTTTACCCATTGACAAAAGTGACTTCAAAGCAGCTGCTTCCGGTTTATGACAAACCTATGATATATTATCCGATATCAGTTCTGATGACGGCAGGCATTCGGGATATTCTCATTATTTCCACACCGCATGACACACCGAGATTTGAAAGTCTTCTTGGCGACGGTCATCAGTTCGGTGTGGAACTCTCCTATGCTGTTCAGCCTTCTCCGGATGGTCTTGCTCAGGCGTTTATTATTGGTGCTGAATTTATCAAAAACGACAGCGTTTGTATGGTACTGGGTGATAATATTTTTGCAGGACACGGACTGAAAAAGCGCTTGATAAAGGCTGTTGAAAATGCAGAAAGCGGAAAAGGTGCGACAGTGTTCGGCTACTATGTTGATGATCCCGAAAGGTTCGGTATTGTTGAGTTTGACAATAATGGAAAGGCGATCTCAATAGAAGAAAAACCGAAGCAGCCCAAGAGCAATTATTGTGTTACAGGGCTTTATTTCTACGATAACAAGGTCGTTGACTATGCAAAGAGTTTAACGCCTTCTCTTCGTGGAGAGTTAGAAATAACAGACTTAAACAGAATCTATCTTGAAAACGAAGCGTTGAATGTTGAATTGCTGGGGCAGGGTTTTACATGGCTCGATACAGGAACACACGAAAGCCTTGTTGAAGCTACTAACTTTGTAAAAACAGTTGAAAGCCACCAGCACAGAAAAATAGCCTGCCTTGAGGAAATAGCCTATCTTAACGGTTGGATAACAAAGAAAGATGTTCTGGCTGTATATGAGCAGCTTAAAAAGAATCAGTATGGACAGTACCTTAAAGATGTAGCAGACGGAAAATATCTTGATGTCATTCATACGGACATCATGGATTTTAAGAATAAGTGAGGAATTAGTCATGACAATTATCGTAACAGGCGGAGCAGGCTTTATCGGCTCAAACTTTGTATTTCATATGCTGAAGGAGCATCCCGATTACAGGATCATCTGTCTTGATAAGCTGACATATGCCGGAAATCTTTCAACTCTGAAATCTGTAATGGATAATCCGAAATTCAGATTTGTAAAGGCTGATATCTGTGACAGAGAAGCTGTTGAAAAGCTGTTTGAGGAGGAAAAGCCTGATATTGTTGTCAACTTTGCGGCTGAAAGCCATGTTGACCGTTCTATCGAAAACCCGGAGATCTTCTTACAGACAAACATTATTGGTACAGAAGTATTGATGGATGCTTGCCGTAAGTATGGTATTCAAAGATATCATCAGGTATCAACCGATGAGGTTTACGGCGATCTCCCTCTTGACAGACCTGATCTGTTCTTTACTGAGGAAACTCCGATACATACAAGCAGCCCTTACAGCAGCTCGAAGGCAGGCGCAGATCTTCTTGTTCTTGCATATCACAGAACCTATGGTTTGCCGGTAACAATAAGCCGCTGCTCAAATAACTATGGTCCC
Source organism: Lachnospiraceae bacterium UBA2868 (assembly GCA_002350465.1). Next base: position 373 of record DEEW01000167.1, on the reverse strand, counting down.
TATCATTTTCCGGAAAAGCTTATTCCTCTGATGATAGCAAATGCACTTGCAGATAAGCCGCTTCCGGTTTACGGTGAGGGAATTAATGTACGTGACTGGCTTTATGTAGAGGACCATTGCCGTGCAATTGATCTTATTATCCACAAGGGAAGAGTCGGCGAGGTATATAATGTCGGCGGACACAATGAAATGAAGAATATTGATATTGTAAAGCTGATCTGCAAGGAGCTTGGCAAGCCTGAAAGCCTTATCACATACGTTACAGACCGCAAGGGACATGATATGCGCTATGCTATCGACCCCACAAAGATACATAATGAACTTGGCTGGCTGCCTGAGACAAAGTTCCAGGACGGCATCAAAAAGACCATCC
>DEEW01000142.1:16515-16836 GCA_002350465.1 Lachnospiraceae bacterium UBA2868 | reverse complement strand
GCCCACTCATTCTGCATTATTCCGAGGAAATTAACCATCTGGTTGCACAGAACCGACAGATGTGATGCCGGTGCAGATGTGATCTTGCCGCTGATGCCGCCGAGTCCCTCCTGAATAAGCTGCTTTAACGACCAGCCTGCACAGTATCCCGTAAGCATTGACAGATCGTGNNATATGGATATCAGCATTTCTGTGAGCATCCGCAATCTCTTCGTCGTATATCTCCGAAAGCCAGTAATTCGCCGTAACAGCACCCGAATTGGAAAGGATCAGTCCTCCCACGGAATAAGTTACGGTTGAGTTCTCCTTGACTCTCCAGTC
>DEEW01000142.1:12218-16465 GCA_002350465.1 Lachnospiraceae bacterium UBA2868 | reverse complement strand
TAATCAAGGATAGTTGATTTCATGTTGCGCATCTTCTCTCTCTGTTTACGATAGAGGATGTACGCCTTCGCAACCTCATTATATCCTGTCTGTTCCAGTACTACCTCCACACTGTCCTGGATATCTTCGACATTGATCTGATTATCCTTCATCTTGGGCTGAAAATCAGCCGTTACACGAAGTGACAGCAGATCGATCATATCGTTTGTGTACTGCTTCTCACAGGCATTAAAAGCTTTCATTATCGCATCATTAATCTTCGCGATATTGAAATCTGCCAATTCTCCGTCTCTTTTAACTACGCTGAACATTACGACTACTCCCTTCCTTGTCCGAGAACCCCCAATGTGACCCCTCTAAAACTGTTAAAGATTTGAAATATATACATGACTTACGTACGTGAAAAAGTATATCATCGTAAAATTATGAAGTCAACATAAAAAATACAATATCTTATGTTAACTTTACAGAAGCACACAAGATATTGTATTGAAAATCATTGATATTATAGGTTTGTTGTAAACCCTGCACAAAAATGAGGGCTGATTTTTTATCTGCTGCTTAAGAATACATTTTCACGTCTTGCAACTTCATCGTCAGGAAACATCTGCAGGTATTCTTCCATGCTCTTTTTGGCAGATTCAAAGTCATACAGTCTCTCGTATGCCACAACTCTGTCAAACATCATACCGGCCATGCCTTCTCCTCCGCCAAGGCTGAGTCCTGCTTCAATAGTCTCAAGCGCACCGTTATAATCCCCGCCTCTAAGCATGCACTCGGCCAGCTGCTCATATATCCTGCCCGCTGATGAGTTTTCACGCAAGTAATCGGAGTAAATGGTCATTGCGTAGGTATCATCCCCGAGGGCTTCGTAAGTTTTCCCGAGATAAAGAGTAACATTCTCGTTGTTCTGGGACTTCTTCGCATTCTCAAGATCGGTACGCGCCTCGGTATATGAACCCATGTAATATTCAAGAACGCCCTTGTTGTAATCGGACAGTTTACTTCCGGCCGCAAGCGCCTTCTCAAGATATCCGGAAGCCTCGGAATCATATCCATTAGCGTGAAGTTCCTCATAGATCCCCACGTATCTGTCATAGTTTTCCGGAGCAAGTGACACGGATTTGTCAAAATCACTTATTGCCCCATCCTTGTTTCCCAGAGCAAGATTTATTTTGCCTCTTACAAAATATGCCCCGTCATCCTTGGGCCGTAACGCAATAATGGAATCAACGGTATTGTATGCCTTTTCGATATTACCGCTCTTATACTCGGCAACAGCCATATAAAATGAAATGTCTATGTCTGCCTGTTCGATAAGTCCGTTTGAACATGAAAGTGCCGAAGTAAGTGATTCAACAGCTCCGTCATAATCACCGTCCGTAAGCTGTGCTATGCCTCTCGATCTGTAGGCAAGCTTTCCCTCCTCAGGCACCTCTGCCTTTGCGCACCCGGCAAGAAGCGGTGTCATAGCTGTGATTAAAATGAAAATGTATGATTTTAGTTTCATAACATGTACCATTGTGCTACAATACTTGGATATGGATACCAATACGTTCTTAACAGATAAAAGAATACGGCTGTCTTGTAATACGCTGAAACTGATCGCGTGTATTCTCATGTTCATAGATCACTTCGGGTACGGAGTTCTGCATAACTACATGATAGCACACGCAATGGACATTCTTCCCGATGATTACAAGATGCTTAATACAGCATATACAATCTGCCGCGGAGTAGGGCGGCTGGCATTTCCCATATTCTGTTTCTTCCTGGTAGAGGGCTTCACAAGAACCCGCAGTGTTGTAAAATACATCGGAAGACTGGCCGTATTTGCCCTCCTGTCCGAGATACCCTTTGATCTTGGACTCTACGGAGTACCCTTCAGATGGGAGCATCAAAACGTAATACTGACATTCCTCATCGCTCTTATCATGCTTGTTGTAGTAAAGTATCTTGAAAACAACATTTGGGGACTGTCTTCGACCCTTATTTATTTCACATGCGTCTGTGCGGTTATCGCATTTGCCGATGTCGCTTTTCTTCTTAATACCGACTATTCCTGGAAGTGTATAGTACTTGCCGCGGTTTTGTATTTTGCAAGGAACACGGGTCCCTTCAGGTTTCTTGCCGGTGCTGCCGCAACGTGCTGGGAAAGATACGGCCCGATATCATTTTTGCTGCTGTACTTTTATGATCCCGAAATCAAGCCCATGCACAAATATGCATTCTATCTGTTCTATCCGCTTCATCTGACTGCCATCTATCTGTTTGCGAAGCTTTTGATCTGATCCTTGAAGCATTCCGCAAGGGCGCCGAGAACCGCCTTGATCAGCTGCCGGTCTTCCGGATCAAGTGAGCCTGCCGCCGCGATCGCCTTTGCCGTTATGGATGTAAGGTTTCCCTTAAAATCATTCATATCGGATACTCCCGCAGCCACCAGAATCTCATATACCTTATCAATAAAAGCTCTCATTTTGGCAGGATCTGCTTCATCCGTCCATTTGTTGACAGCCTCATCGGAAAGGATGGAACTCTCCGCTATATCATCCCTGTAGACAAAATCATCGTCATCTACGATCCAGTTAAAGGGATCATGCTGAAATATTCCGAATCCCGCCGCTTCTATAACCCTGTATTTCTCCTGGGTCTGAAAAAGCATTCCTATTATTGAAGAGTGCGGAACATATTTTTGGATTCTGTCCTTTATTGCATCAAAATCCCCATCCTCAAGAGTCTCTTTCGTAAACCCGGGACCGTCCTGAGAGTATATGCTTGTTATTCTCTCTCTGACAAGTCTGGAACACTTCATGGCAGAATACACCGCAAGGTTTCCGCCCTTTGAATGTCCTCCGACACTGAATCCTCCTCTGATCCTCTCCGCCGCATAATGAAGATAGTCAACGGCCTTGACCTGTGCCGGAACCGGCGTCATAAATGCCATATTGAAATCTTCCTTCCAGCCTATCATCGTCTCATCCGTTCCACGGAACAAAACATGCGTAAGTCCGTCGGCAAGATAAGCTGTTACAGCCGAAAACTGCATCTCCCACTTGTCGCTTATCAGATCGATATAATGATTGAGTCTTATATCGGCAAAGCGTCTGGACGCAGCCATGGCATCAAACAGTGCCTTGTTATTTTTCCTGTATCTCTCATCCGCAAACAGGTCTTCCACACCGTCGGATAATGCTATACTCTTCAAGGTTACGGGAGGCAGCATCGTGCCGACGTTCGGCACCTTTCCCTGGAGTTTGAGATATGAAAACTGCGACAATGCAAGAGCGTCGACCTTGTTGAATTCTTTTTCTTCAAAGGTCAGATCCCCGTATTTTTGAATGTAATCAATGATATTTTTCACGATCAGTTACCGGTTTCTTTGATACCTTTACCCTTTAACACCGCAACAAGCAGTACAACTCCGCCTGCCAGGATAAATATCGAAATAAACTGCGAGGTTGAAAGGGCACCTACCCATCCTCTGTAATCGTCTCTGAAAAACTCGATTACAAATCTGCCCGCACTGTACATAATGAGATAAAGGGCAGTCGCAAACCCGGGAACATACCGGAGTTTTCCTGTCTCCTCTCCCCCTTTTTTCGGGCAGCTCATTATATACAGGATAAATAAAACAGCAAAGATCAAAAAATTCCCCACTGCCATTATCGGCTGTGTAGGAACAAGCCTTACTCCCGCCGGTGCAATACATCCTTCGGGGAATATAAGCGAAAAATGCGAATGGGTTTCACGTCCGTAACAGCACCCCGCAAGAAGGCATCCAACCCTTCCGAAGGCCTGATTAAGAGGCACTGCGGTAGCAAACAGATCTATATACTTAAGGAACTCAAGCTTCTTGATCCTGCAATAAACATATATGGTTGCAATTCCCGTAATTATTCCGCCGTAGACAACAAACCCTTCCGAACCGAGCACCGCCATCGGGTCGGTAAGAAGTGTTTTGAACTCAACTATAATATGCAGCAGCTTCCCTCCGAGAAACCCTATGATAAGAACATAAATGGCGATGTTTACAAAATCACCGTCCGACAGATTCCTTCTCTTCGCAAGGTAGCTTCCCGCAAAAACTGCGGCAAGAAAACCAAGGCCTATCATCAGCCCGTATCCGTGTACAGTAAATCTTCCTATACTGAATAAATCAATTGCCATAATTCAAACCTTTCGTTCCTCTCTTGAGAGCCACGCCATTCAGAGTCCACTTCGTGGAGGCGTGGCCTACGTGCTGCAAA
>DEEW01000142.1:10482-12212 GCA_002350465.1 Lachnospiraceae bacterium UBA2868 | reverse complement strand
CATAGAAAACTTTACACCACCTCTCTGATAATACCCCTTGTTTATGACAAAAGGCGCGGACCATCGCCCGCGCCAAGTCTTTGTTTCGATTACTGCATTGAAAGTCCGCTCCACTTATCATCGGGAATAAGTCCGACATATGTCTTACCCGTGTTAAGAACAATCTCGTTGCCGTCGCTGTCGAAATACCGGGTGGGAGTAACTTCGTCTTCTTTTGACCATGTAACGGGAATCGCTTTGCCTTCCGTTATGAACCAGCCATCACGCTGATAGTCGATTGCATGGAACATCATATATCCGTTATCGTCAAACTTGACGTATCTGGCATTCTGAAGAAGAACGTTTGTGAATCCGAGCTGGGCATCCCCGTTACCGGGATCGGTGTGCTTCTGTCCGTATTCGGAATACATATAACGCTTTGTTGCGGGATCATACTCAAGCTTTGAAGCATTGTGCTTGAAAGGAAGCTCTATCTTCGTACAATCCTTGACTCCCGGAGCTCCTGACAGATCATTTATCTCACTGTCGCTTGCAACGAACTGATAGTGGGGACCACCCTGATAATACTCATTATATGTCCTTGATACGTTGCTCTTGCTCTCAAAGTTCTTGTCAAGGTCTCCGGTACAGATATACTCGGTAAACTCTCTTGACTTGCCATTATCTACTCTTGAGAAAGTCCCTGAGAAGTTATCCACGAAGGGCTTTGCAAGATAATCATCAATGTAGAAGGGACCGCCGTCATGACATACGATCGCGTTCCATTCGGGTGCGATTACAAGGTTTGTAGGACGTGTACTACGGATACTTCCGAGCTGGTCTATCTTCTCCCAATCCTTGACAAGTACCATGAAACGTGTGATTCCATCGTTTGCAAGGGAATTGGTCATCTCATATACAACATCGGCGTACTGGGACAGGCCGTAATGAGGAAGTGCGGTCTTCTCATTATCAACCATTGCAGCTATAGGTCTCTGGTCTTTGATCTCCTCTGAGATCCATTCATTCGTAAGTTCGCTTCTGTACATACCCTCATGAGAGCCGTCATCAGCAGCAACATCTTCCTGCTCAATGCTGATTGCAGGGGTACTGTTTACAACCTCTATCTGGGGAGCAGGGGCAGCAGGTGCTGCGGCCTCCTCTTTATCCTTACAGCCTGCAAAAACAACCGCTGAGCAGAGTGCAAGAAGAAGAACACTACTCTTTTTCATTCTGAATTTCCTCCTAAAAAACTTCTTTATAAACAGCTTTTTCTATTATAACACCAATCTTCGTGAGATTATAACACAATATAATGTGGTTGTCACTGTCATTTTGTACAATTATTCTTCTTTGTAGTAAAGCGTTTTGATCTCTTCGGTGAATTTTTCGGCTCCCTCACGGTTTAAATGGGATGTATCCGAAAAGAATTTGCCATCATAAACCCGAAGCTGTGCTTCATAATCTATGTCATCGAAGGTCATCCCCATCTGCCTGATATAGTTTCTGTATGATGCGTAATAGTGTTCATTTAAGCCCTCATAGGTAGCCGTATTTACCGCCGGCTGCAACAGTATGACATGGATCTTGTTATCGGCACACAGCTTCAGCAGTTTTTGCATATAGAGCGTTATAAGCTTTGCATCTCCGTCGATAACCATATCCTCATATGAAGTTTCATATGACTCATCGTAGCATTCCTCCAAATCTCCGAACCCTCCGTAACCATAGGACATCTGCAGGTCAGTGTA
>DEEW01000142.1:7674-10345 GCA_002350465.1 Lachnospiraceae bacterium UBA2868 | reverse complement strand
GGTTATATAATGCTCATACAGAACCGACCGGGCATCGCATGCCCTTGCATTTTTGTATAGTTCAGGCAGTTTTAACAGAGGAATTGCATTAAAATAAACCGTCCTCGTCTTGTAATTATCTATATGCCAGTAATGAAAAGGTGCAAACATGATGATCACATTTTCAGGCGGAGTATGATTTTCCAGATATTCCGAAAAGAAATAATACATCTCTATCGAAGTGGCACCGCCGACTGCCATGTTGATACATGAGTCGCTTATTCCGGAGGGGATAAGGGCGCTCATTGCCCCCGAATCGCCAAGGATTACGGTATCAAAGCTTTTTCCCCCGTACTCTTTTGCGGCTGCCGCATTTTTTTCAAAACGCCATGCCGGATATTCTTCATCCATGTAGCAGGCAGGGCACAGCATTGTAAAGGCAATTAGTATTATTGCCGGCACGGATGCAAGTATGCATTTGAGAATGAATTTCGTCTGTTTCATAATCTATGGTCGTTTAACCGTTTTATCACATCTTTGAATATATAAACTCTTTGCCCGTCAGATTTGCGGAAAAGAGTATGGCTGTAAGAAGCACATAGTATATGGTCCATCGCCAGAAGGTGGGAATGCGGGTAATAAGTGCGGGTGTGTCGCACCCTCTTTTGTTTGCCTCGCCATCAGCCACTATGACAAAAGCCATCATTGCAAGTACAAGTGCAAGGTTCCCCTTCCCCAGCCCAAGCATCACTATCTGTCCGGCATCGGAAAGGGAAAATCGCGTGATTATACCTTTTACCGCAAGGTACGCTTTTGTTACGCTGTCATTGGCAAAATAAATGAACGTGTAGGAAAACAGTATATACACACCGAGTCTTTTGAAAAACACACGAACCCTTTCAAATACCTCTCTTGCTCTTATAGTTTTGCACACTTTTTTCGAGATCATATCCGAAAGCCTGTCTCTTGCCGGCAGAAGCATCTGTCCTGCTACATTAAAGATACCGTTTAATGCTCCCCAAATGAAGAAGGTAAGATTAGCTCCGTGCCATATTCCGCTTACAAACAGCACAACAAATATATTAATGTACTTTCTTACGGTACCCCGCCTGCTGCCGCCCAGTGGAATGTACATATAATCCCGAAACCATGCGGAAAGGGATACGTGCCATCTTCTCCAGACTTCCGACATGCTCTGCGCCAAAAAAGGCTGACAGAAGTTTTCCTTCATCTCTATTCCCAGTATATAGCCGCTTCCGATGGCTATCTGTGAGTAACCTTCAAAATCACAGTAAAGCATGAACATATAAAATACGGCCGCAATCGCAAGTTCGAAACCTGAATGCACTCTGGGATCCGAATNNGCCGCAATCGCAAGCTCGAAACCCGAATGCACTTCGGGGTCCGAATACACGTTCTCGACTACTATCGCCAGTCTTCCCGCTATAGCCAGCTTCAGGAAATATCCCCACAGCATTTTCTGCATTCCCCTCTTCGCCCTGTCTGCCGAAAACCTGTCCGCCGAAGTTATCTGAGGGATAATATCTCCTGCCCTGTTAATGGGACCGGATACGATGCTTAGGAAAAAAGACAGGAACAGACCGAGCTTCAGTATATTCCTCTCGGGTTCCGTCTGTCCCCGGTATACATCGGTAATATAAGATACTGCCTGAAATGTGTAAAATGATATTCCAAGCGGAAGAACAAGATCGATTCTGACCGGGCTTCCCACAAGTCCCAGAGTAAAATCAAGATATTTAAAAACAAAGAGCGTGCCTATTAGAATTGCTACAGCCACAGCCAGTACAAAATTTTTTAACCTGCGGCTGTCAGCATAATATATACCTATGCCGGTAATATAAGTAATGATAACAGCCAGAGCCAGAAGTAGTGTAAAACTTCCGCTTCTTGACCAGTAGAAAGCAAAGCTTACCGCAAGCAGCCAGATGTATCCGGCTTTTTTCGGTATCAGATAATAAATAAGTACTGCTATCGGAAACAGTATTATATATGAAATAGTGTTAAACATTAAAAACCACCGTCTTGTGTGAAATAAACTATTATATTATAATGTATCGATGTTGCGATTGTAAATCCGGTGAAATGATTAACATATAAAACAGCCTATGGGAACAAAGAATAACCAGAACAGGAACAAAGCAGAAAATCCCTCCCTTGCAAGAGAAGTATTTGAATGGATAGTTGTGGTGGTAATATCCGCTGCTCTTGCCTTTGCACTTGATAAATTCATAATCGTAAATGCCAAGATCCCCTCTGCATCAATGGAGCCTACGATCATGACCGGCGACCGTCTTATCGGCAATCGTCTGGCCTACATAAACGAGGATCCCGAGCGTGGGGATGTTGTGATTTTCCTGTTTCCCGATAATGAAAATGAATACTTTATCAAGCGTGTGATAGGGCTTCCCGGAGAGACAGTAAACATCCGGAGCGGAAAGGTATATATCAATGATTCCTCCGAGCCTTTGGACGAGTCGGCATATATCGTTACAGAACCCCTGGGTGATTTTGGTCCCTATACCGTGCCTGAAGGTGCGTATTTTATGATGGGGGACAACAGAAACAACTCCATGGATTCAAGGTTCTGGAATCAGCATTATGTGTATAAAGACAAGATTCTGGGTAAGGCCTGGGTAAGATATTTCCCGAAGCCGTCAAGGATATACTGAGT
>DEEW01000142.1:5574-7664 GCA_002350465.1 Lachnospiraceae bacterium UBA2868 | reverse complement strand
CATTATCGGCATAACCTGTACAACTGCTCTATCTCATCTCCGCTGGCAAATCCCTCGTTGAACGCGCTTGCGCTTCCTGCGCACACTGCAAGGCACAGTGCATCCTCCATATTCCGGTTTTCAAGATAACCTGCCAGAAATCCCGCGACCATAGAATCTCCCGATCCTACACTGTTGACAACGATTCCCGCAGGGGCATTTCTCGTATAGACATTTCCATCCTCGGTTATAAGAACGGCTCCGTCTTCTCCCATTGAAATCAGAACATTTGTAGCGCCTTTATCCTGAAGATTTTTTGCCGCTTTGACGATCGACTGTATATCAGATGTATTAAACTCCTCATGAAACAGTTCAGAAAGCTCATCGATATTCGGTTTTATCAAAAAAGGATGATAGCACAGCGCATTTATAAGCGCTTCTCCTGTTGTATCAAGTATTACCTTGGTATCCCTGTAAGGAAGTTCCGAAATAAACGTGGCAAAAGTGTCATTTTCCATGTTTGAGGTTGCAGCGCCCGCAAGTATCAGTATATCTTCACTTCCGATCTGTCTTATCCTGTCACGCAGAGCCCTCATGCTGACTGCATCAACAAAAGGTCCGGGTGCATTTACCTCGGTTTCCTCTATTCCGTGAAACTTGATATTGATCCTGGAATGTCCCTCCGGAAGGTGGACAAAATCGGTTTTTATACCAAGCTTTTGCAGACCTTCTTCAATTTCCCTTCCGGTAAATCCGGCTACAAACCCAAGGGCAGTATTGTCGATTCCCAGCTCTTTTAAAACCTGGGAAACATTTACTCCCTTGCCTCCGTACATATAAGTTGCCTTTCTCATACGGTTGAGATTTCCGATTTCGAGATTGTCAACCGTAACAAGATAGTCAATGGACGGGTTATAAGTAAGCGTGTATATCATATATCCTCCTCATCTTCCAAAAGATTCGAATTGGGAATATAACCGAGGTATACCATCCGGCGGTATATCTGTTCTCCGAGAAGCCTGTGATAATGCTTGTTTCCGTGAACATAATCGCTCCGCAGCGACGAAGGGATCTCCCCCTTTTTGATATCGGCAATATCCTGATCCGACGGAGTGATTCCCGCATCAGCCAGCCCGTAATTAAGCATATATTTTCTGATATCCACGAAATGATCGCCAAACTCTTTTGCCATAGCTTCGTTTACCCCGTCAATCTCAGGAATACCGCCTGCATAGGTAAGTCCGACGATAATATACTTATCACATTTGGCTGCTTCAAGCATTTTACGTTCAATACTTATAATATTGCGAACCGTGTTTGAATCCGGAAGATCATTTGTCCCTGCGAAAATCACAAGAATATCTCCCATCTTGGCGTCGGTAATGCCGTGCGTTTTAAACTGGGTGTTTTCCTCGATCGCAATACGTTCTCCCTTTTTGCTGCGGGTAAAATAGTATGATCCGTTAAGCTTTTGCAGCTCGCCTTCTATTCCGCTTATGGAACAGGGATTGACTCCGCCGTCTCCGTTATCAAGGAAGAAAACATGCCCGTTGTTTTCAGTGCGCAGAAAAATCGGAATAAGGCTCGGTTCGGCGGGAATGACAGTAGCTTTGACATTTACTCTCATTCCTCCCTCACGCATGGCTATCATCGAGGCATTCTCGGCTTCAACTCCGTAATTTACAACCTCACATCCTGACAGATTCCTTAGAATGTCGGGATATGCGCTTTTCCCGTCAAGCGATACGGTAAGCGAATCTCCCCAGCATACTATTCTGGGGATGAGTCCTTCGAATTCCGCTACGGGTTTAATCGTGCCATGCCACAGCGCTTCGTTATCATCCCTGACAGGAGATACCGGATCTTCCTGTGAAACAGCCGGTGTGGGCGTTATCGTTGTGGCCGGCGTGTCTATTTCAAGGTCGGCTGCCACCGGCTCGGTTGCCGGCTTTTTATTCTCATCGGCATAGACCTTTCCCGCATATACCCTGAGGGTAATGAACAGGCTCATTGCCAGTATAAAAAAAAGATATGTGATCAGTGTCTTTTTCATAATATCCTATTATAACACAAAAAAGGAGATGCCGCCCAGCGCATCTCCTTTGATCCGT
>DEEW01000142.1:4898-5495 GCA_002350465.1 Lachnospiraceae bacterium UBA2868 | reverse complement strand
GTTTTCCGCGATACGGAAATATCTCTCATCTATTGCAGTTGACTTCTTGCCGCTCTCTACTCTTGCCTTTCTCCTGAAATACATGGTCTTGATTATACGGATGAGCTTGCGCGGGTCTTTTGAATTAACGGCATTTTTATACTCTGTCTCCCGCTTCTTCTCATCCGAGATATTGATCTGTTCTAGATCCTCGATCTCATCCATCAGTTCCCTGACCTCTTCACGATCAAGTGCAAACCTGAGTGCATCATCATCTCCGTCAACCGGAACATAAATTGTTGCCGCATTATCAAAGCAAGGCCTGAGGGTGTAATATGTTCTTCCGGCGGCAGACTTGCCCATTCCCGCAAGCGGGCCTATCTCTTCAACGCGGCAGACACCGTTGCTGCAAACTACCGTATCACCAACATTAAACATATTAACCTCCCTGAAATATTCGAAATCTACAATCGTGCAGAGAATATTATACAACTTTTATCAGGGAATTGTAAGTCTTTTTTCTGAATATACTGTATATCATGACATATATTCTGAATGTTTTCTTCGAAGTTATCCTCATGATCTACAACCAACATCGACTACGTCGATGTCGCCGCG